>DATAIH010000025.1:0-86924 GCA_036262755.1 Candidatus Acidiferrum sp. | reverse complement strand
CCATGCTCATGTTCTCCACGTTCGTCTACTTCGGTTATCGCAACCGTTTCCAACCGGTAGTGCACAAGCGGTTGATGTGGTTCGCTACGATGTCGCTTCTGGACGCGGGTTTCGACCGCTGGCCGGTCTTTGATCCCTACTCGCTTCCGATTGTGAATCTCATTTGCTACACGCCGCTGCTCCTGCTGCTGATCGTTTATGACTGGTGGTCCACAGGCAAGGTGCAGCGCGTAACGATCTGGTCGACGATTTTCATGACCGAGGTGCAGCAAATCCGCCATCCGCTCGGCTACAGCGCGGCTTGGCAGAGCTTCGCGGCCTGGGTCGCGATTCACATGCCCTCATTTTCATGAAACACATGGCGCCTGATTAACGCTGTGCGCGAAATAACAGCCACTTCTGTTAGATGGTTGTGTCGCGGAGGCCATTGGAGAAGCGAAACTGTGTCGGAAGTTCACCCGACTGCTCCTGCGACCTTCGTTCTGGGAAGTAGAGGCACGCTAGCGTGAATCGTTGTTCCGCCCTGTGGCTTCGAGTCAATAGCAAGGTACCCGCCGAGGATCTTCAGCCGTTCTCTCATGCTGGTGAGGCCAAGCCCATACCCACCGATGACCCTCTCGGGATCAAAACCAATCCCCGAATCATGTACGGTCAACTCGATCTCATTCAATACGCCGACGAGGGACACTTCAAACCGCCGTGCACGGCTATACTTCATGGCGTTTTGCAGGGCTTCCTGCAGGACGCGGAAGATACACAGTGAGATTTCTTGCGGCAGGTTCTTCGGAATACCCTGGGATTGAAAGGCAATCTCGACATTCTGCCCGGCTGAAAGCTCTTTGCAGAAACCGTCGGCGGCCGCACCGAGTCCCAGGTACTCCAGTTTCGACGAGTGCAAACGGTGGGACAGGGCTTGGATGTCGTTCCCGAGATCTGAAAGGCGTTCTTGGGCCTCCTTGATGCGACTGCTCACTTGACCATCTGAGGCGGGAAGGTCTTGTTTTAATCCTTCCAGATTCACTGCCAACAGAGCGAGTCGCTGATTGAAATCATCGTGTAACTCTCTGGCGATCCAGGTACGCTCCTCCTCGTGGGCTTCGATCAATCTCCGACTTATGCTGGAAAGTGCTTCTTGGGCCAGTTTCCGCTCGGTCGCGTCAGTGGCAGAACCGATGTAGCCTGTAAAGGATCCGTCAGCATTGAATCTCGGGACGCTGTGGCCAAAAATCCAGCGATATTCTCCGTCATGTCGCCTAAGGCGATACTCCATCTCGAAAGGCTCGCGCCGGTCAAACGCAGTGGTATATCTATCAAGACAGGTCTTCAAATCATCCGGGTGGACGCCCTCTAACCACCCATTTCCCAGCTCCTCCTGGAGGGAGCGGCCGGTGAATTCCAACCAAGGCCGATTGAGGTATGTGCGCAGCCTGTCGGTGCCGGACATCCAGATCATTACTGGGGCTGTATCCGCAACAAGGCGGAAGCGGCCCTCACTTTCGCGCAGTGCTGCTTCCGTCTTTTTCCTCCTAGCCCGGTGCCACAGGAGCGCAAGAATGATCAGTGCCTGCGCCAAGAGCAGAAAGACGCCCGTTATGAAATATCGCCAGTAGAGTTCCCAAAAGGTTGGCTGACGATTGAGCACAATGCTTCCCGCCGGGAGGTTCTCTTCGTTCAGTCCCCAACGCTTGAGGGCTCGCCAATCGAACATGTAGACGGCTGGGGCTTTCACCTTCGGAATCTCTTGTGGCCTTTCCCCGTTGAGTATTCGCAGCGCCATGCCTCCAGCAATCTTTCCTTGTTCCTGGAAAGAAAAGACTTTGCCTCCAACTTCCCCATGATTAAGGAAGGGATCAGCCAAGATAAAAACGGGGGCATTCGCAGCGGCGGCAACCGCAGGGGCCGTCTCACTTCCAGGAATGAACTTTTTTCCTGCCGCGTCCTGGCTAAGAACGGTATAGAGAACGACCGTCTGATTCGGCAGATGCCGCAGCCGCTCGAGGAGATCGGGCATGGTCAGAGTTGTAAGATACGAAACATCGAAATTGCCTTCATATGGTCTCAATTGCTCTTTGATCAGGGCTTCGACATGCGTATCGTTGAACGATGTCCCCCCAACCACAAAGATGTGCTTTGTGCCGGACTGCAGACGCAAAGCCGCCTGTATTGTCTCAAACGGCGCCAGTTCGTTGTCGACGCCCGTGAAGTCAGAAGGCGGGATGGGACTACCCATTAGCCAGGTCGGATCACAGTAAATGATGGGAACGCCGGGAAAGCCCCCGTCATGCATTTCAACCATAAACTGCAGCGGGGTGGGGCCCACGGTGATGATTACGTCTGGCCTACGGTTCTGGTATTTGCGAATATAGAATTCGCGGAATCGCTGCTGGTCGGCTGGATCAGGGAACAAGATGGAATCCATGTACTCGCGATAAACTTCCAGCCTGTAAGTTGAAGCATCGAGCCCCGCGCGGATTCCCTGATCGATCAGATTGATAGCAGGATAGGCAGTACCCGCCTCATTTAATATAAGAACACGCCGGATGGGCTTAGGCTCTGTTGCCCCAATACTCCCGGGCAGGAAGGGAAATAAAATGAGCAGAGCAATGGAAGGTCTAAGAACTCTAATCGCTTTGGGAAGCATTGCCCGGCACATAGGGTGTCTCGCCTCTGCCGTCTGTTTGCCAGGATGATGGTATCGGTCGCCGACCTCTAGCGCAACGCGCTTGTGCATACACCTGTCAATCTTGACAGGTGCTCAATGCCGTGGGTCCCCACGGTCTGCGGGCGACGCCCGGGGTGCATTGACACTTCTTCAAGTCCCGACAGGCATAATCGGAAAAGTGGATCGCGCGACTCGTCCCGAATCGTTCGATTCTTAAGGGGTGGTCCGAGTTCCTCAAGTTGCGGGAGCGAGTATCCAGTGAAAGGGTAGGATTCGACGGAGTTTTGCCTTGGACGCCTTCCC
Organism: Candidatus Acidiferrum sp.; assembly: GCA_036262755.1. GTDB lineage: Bacteria > Acidobacteriota > Terriglobia > Acidiferrales > UBA7541 > Acidiferrum. The sequence goes on along the minus strand of DATAIH010000025.1, from coordinate 83,959 downwards.
GTGCCAACCGCAGTTGGGATGCAGGCACGACAGATCCTCGCCCCCAAATAATTTCATCGCTTCGGTTTCCGACAGCGAAACGGTACCGCATTTCTTCTGTAGGTTGATGTTATGACCGTTGGGGCATTCGAAAACAATTCGATACGCTAAGCTCATAATCCACATCGTAACACTCCCCACCTTTCTTGGGAGCCAATGATGCCGAATGGGTGCTTCGGGAGTTACTCAAATACCCAGGGGAGGTGGTCCCTTTTTCATGTGGATATACGCTATCCCGTCAACGCGAACTGGGGTAAGGTTACAGAGCGGGGAAACGTGATACACCTGCCATTGGTGGTTCTCATGTGATTTTGCGGATGGTCGTACTCTCTTATTCGCAATAACCTTCGCTTCTTTTTTCCACGATCCCCCCGCGTAAATTATCATCTCCCTGTCTGCCAGCCGTTCCCCCAAACATCAGTTGTCGCTTGACAATTCGGTTCTTCCAGGTCTATATGTCGATACGCTAGGTATCGCTATGCCTGAAGGAAAAGCCGAGTACCTCAAAGGAACTCTAGACTTGCTCATCCTGAAAATCGTGGCCCTCGGTCCGAACCACGGTTACGCGATTGCGCAGCGTCTGCAGCAAATATCGAAAGACTTCTTTCAGGTCCATCAGGGCTCACTTTACCCCGCACTGCACCGGCTTGAAGATCGCGGCTTGCTCGAAGCGGAATGGAAAGACACCGAAACTGGGAGGGACGCGAAGTTCTACACGCTTACCAGAAAAGGCCGGAAACACTTGGACGCCGAAGTAGTCAACTGGGAACGGCTCTCCGAAGCTGTCGCTCTGGTTCTTCGCACAGTCGAATAGGAGGTTTCACTCATGCGCTGGCTCGTTCGTCTATTTCGGAAATCCCGCGCCGAAAAGCATCTTGACAAAGAATTGCGCTTCCACCTTGAGGAACAGATAGCCGACTATGTCGCCGCGGGGATGTCCGCCGAAGAAGCCCGGCGGCGCGCCCAGCTCGAATTTGGAGGGCTGGAACGCGTCAAAGAAGAGGTCCGCGACACGCGCTGGGAAACCCACCTCGACAATCTTCTCCGGGACTTCCGCTACGCGTTTCGCAATCTGCGCAAAGACCGCCGTTTTTCGCTGATAGCCATCCTCGCCCTGGCGCTCGGCATCGGTTCTTGCACAACTGTCTTCAGCGTCATGTACAGTGCACTGTTCAATGCATTGCCTTACAGATACTTCGGAAGATCTGTTGTCGTGAAAATGCACAATTTAGCGAAGAATGCCGGCGTTAAAGAACGCACGTTCTTTTCTCCGGAGGAGGTTCGCGCCTTCCGTGAACAGAATCACGTGTTCGAGGACGTCATCGTTTATCGTGGCTTCCGGCCGCAGTACGACAACGGCCATTTCATTCGAAATTTTGCGTCCGGCACGCTGGTAACGACCAATACGTTTGACTACCTTGGTGTCCGTCCTCTCCTCGGCCGTACGATCTCTCATGAAGATGGAAGCCCAAACGCACCGCCCGTGTTCGTGATGAACTACCGGCTCTGGCAAAAAGAATTCGCTGGCGATCCAAAGATCCTGAATACGAGTTTTGCCCTCAACGGCGAGCCTACGACCCTCGTTGGAATCATGCCCTTGGACTTCAACGCGTTAGGCGCGAGCTTTTGGCAACCGTTCACGCAGGATCAGGTCAGCGGTTCCGTGATGGGACGCCTCAAGCCAGGCGTCAGCGTACAGACGGCCGCAGCAGACCTTGATGCTATCGCGCATCGCCTGCACAAGCCCGGCCCTGGTGGAATTTTCTTCGGTAGAAACGGCGATGAATTCCCGGAAGACAAGTTTTCGATCGTGCCGGAGACATTGCTTGACAGTCTCATTGGAAACTTCAAGAAAACACTTTATGCCTTGTTCGGTGCTGTCCTGTTGCTGCTCTTGATCGCCTGCTGCAATGTTGCAAACCTCTTCCTCGCTCGTGGCACCGCGCGCCACCGGGAAATAGCCGTGCGCGCTACGCTGGGCGCAACGCGGGGCCGCCTAATCCGACAACTGCTGGTGGAGAGTTTCGTCCTCGCAGTGGCGGCCTGCGCGGCCGGCTGCGTGCTGGCATATTTCAGTTTAAAGGTAGTTGTCGCTCTAATTCCTGCCGGTACCCTTCCTGAGGAAACAGTGATTCGTATGGATATACCGGTCCTGTTTGTGTCTCTGGGCTTGACTCTCTTAACGACGGTCCTTTGCGGCCTTGCACCAGCGCTCCACGTCTTGCAGGGCGAATTGCAACCGCGTTTGGCGGGTGGCGCCAAGGGAATTGGAGGAAGTTCCGGGCACGGCAAGCTTCGTACCGCACTGGTGGTCAGCGAGGTTGCGCTGTCCATCGTACTGCTGACTGGCGCTGGCCTTTTGATGCGCAGCTTCTTGGTTCTCACGCGCGTGGACCTCGGGTTCGACACCAAAAATATTGTCTACTTTCAACTCAATCTATCCCCTTCGTATTTTTTCAAGTGGAGTGACGCCGCTTCTATAAAGAGCTCGTTGGAAAAGAAAAATGCGCTGACGCGCCGGCTTCTAGCTCGGATGCAGGCTCTCCCGGGTGTGAACTCCGTTTCCGAATTCAATAACCTACCGCCACTTACGTCTGAGGCAAGCGACACCATTATTCCTGGAAAGCCCCATCAACAACGCTGGGAGACCACGATTGATGAGTGCAGCGAAGGCTACTTTCACACGCTCGGACTGCCATTGCTTCGGGGTAGGCTTCTTTCAGAAGACGATATGAGCGCGGCACGACATGTGGCGGTGATAAACGAAACCTTCGCTCACACATATTTTTCGAACGAAGACCCCCTCGGCCACGAGGTCAAATTTGGCAATTTCGACCTCCCCTTTTATCCGCCCCCCCATGACATCTATTTCGAAATCGTCGGGATTGTGGGCGACTTCAAGACCCGCGATTATGACAATCCGTCGTGGCACACCGTTCCGCAAGCGTTCATGCCCTATAGCGTTGCGGGATACAGCTGGCGATCGTTCATGGCGAGGTCCGCCCTGGATCCAAATTTACTGCTAAAAAACTTTGGGCAGGAACTTCGAGCTATCGATCCAAGTGTGGAGATCGCTGAGTCCGGTACACTGGAGTCCTCGCTGCACAAATTTTACCGCGGCCCACAATTTCAGCTCGTAACACTCGCATCCTTTGCTGGTATTGGTCTGGTCCTCGTGCTCATTGGCATATTCAGCGTGATGGCCTACACCGTTGCGTTACGCACGAATGAGATTGGCGTTCGAGTGGCCCTCGGAGCACAGCAGGCAAATATCCTACGTCTTGTGCTCTTGAATGCCTTCCGTCTTGTCGTCATAGGCGTTCTGATTGGCCTCTTGGCCAGCTTTGGACTCACGCGCTTCCTCGCCAGTGAAATTCCCGGTGTTTCCGCCACTGATCCTTTGACATTTGCTGCCGTCGTAATAGTTGTCGTACTGGTGGGTCTCGCTGCCTCCCTGCTTCCCGCACGCCGCGCCGCCAGTGTCGATCCGCTCTTCGCATTACGTTATGAATGACGAGCAAACAGGAAGCAACCTTCCGAATTGCCGACTACTCTGGAGTTGCTCCAACGTTGTGATAAAACTAGCAACATCGACGCGGAGGCCCGGCAAGACGGAGGGCCAGGGACAACTACAGCATCGGAGGCCGCCGGATGACAAAGGAGATTCCGTGGGTCGCGCTCATGATGCTGTTGGGTAGCACGCTACACGCGCAGGATATTGTTGGCGACTGGCAAGGAAGGGTAGGCAGTGGAGGGGCCAGGATTGTGGTGCAAATCGCAAAGCGGGACAGCGGGGGCTGGAGTGGCAAGTTTTATAGCATCGACTTTGGCCCCGACTCCACACCCATCAGTTCAGTAATGCTGCAAGGATCAAAACTCACATTCGCGGTCGAGGGGGTAGGTGGCACTTACGAAGGCACGATCAGTGCAGACCGCAGGTCTATTCAGGGGACCTGGACTCAGGGCGAATCGGTACCTCTTAATTTCCAACGCGCCACGAAAGAAACTGCTTGGCGGATCGATTCATCGCCCCACTCGGTGCAGTTTGTAGCGGTGGACGACAACGTAAAGCTGGAGGTTCTAGATTGGGGCGGTTCCGGACGGCCGCTGGTTCTCTTGGCAGGCCTTGGAAACACGGCTCACATATTTGATCGGTTCGCCCTGAAGCTAACGCCTACCTATCATGTGTACGGCATCACAAGGCGCGGATTCGGTGCCTCCAGTGCTCCCACCCCCGCGAACGATAACTACTCGGCTGATCGACTTGGCTATGACGTGCTGGCTGTGCTCGACGCGCTTAAGCTCAATCATCCGGTTTTGGTAGGACACTCCATCGCCGGTGAAGAGTTAAGTTCCGTAGGGTCACGCTATCCTGAAAAAGTGGCAGGGCTGATTTATCTCGACGCTGCAGGTTCATACGCCTTCTATGACCGCTCCCGGGGAGATTTAGGTCTTGATTTGATTGAGTTGCTAAAGAAGCTGGAGCAATTGCAGCCGGGAAACGAACCGGTGGACCAGAGGGCCTTGATCCAGGAGCTTTTAGAAACGAGGCTCCCCAAGTTTGAAAAGGACCTGCGGGAGACGCAAGCAGGGCTGGAAGCAATGCCCCCTGCTATGCTGGCCGCTCAGGTCTCTATGTCGGCAGTGGCACGAGCAATCCTAGCAGGGCAAGAAAAGTACACAAGCATCCCAATACCAATTCTTGCCATTTGCGCGGTGCCGCACGATATGGGCTCGCTAATTGGCAATGACCCTGCCGCCCGCGCCAAATTCGAAGCGTATGATGAGAAGAGGGCCGAGGCGCAAGCAAAGGCATTCGAAAACGGAATCCCTTCGGCACGCGTAGTGCGGTTGCGAAACGCAGATCATTATGTCTTTCGGTCGAACGAGGCGGACGTGCTGCGCGAAATGAACGCTTTCCTCGAAAAATTGCCATAGCTAGGATAAATTCGCCGGTCACTTGGAAAGGGAACTCGGAAGTTGCGCACGGTACGTCCGTTTGACGAGGTAAACGCACGGGTCGGTCTTGGTCCGTACCCCATTTCAAATATATTGAAACTTCAGGTTCCACGCCGATATCTTGGTGACCGACTGGCGCTGCCCAGCGTTGATGACCAGCCCGCAATTCGATGTCAGCACTTAGGGGCTGAATGAGCGTGAAGTTGCGGTGGAGTGGCCGTGCCTCCATGCTTCTCAAGATACTGACACGCCCCAATGATGTCGTTGGCCAATGTGTCCATGAGAGTCAGGTTCAAGTGCGGACGCACGACAATGCGCAGACTGTTTATTTCCTGCGCATCCGGCGGCATGGCGTAGGCAGAGAGTACCCACCCGTGTTCGCGCACCTTGCCGGAAACGTCAAATTCGTTGAAGTTTTCGACTTTCTTGTTCAGCGTCAGGGCAACCACAGGGATGCGCTGCGATTCATTCATGATGTCAAAGTAGCCTGAGTCGACGAGGCGCTGGCGCAGGTGAATGGCGTTGTTGAGTGTGTGGCGCATGATCCGCGTATAGCCATCGCGACCAAGCCGCAGCAACATGTAAGCCTGCACTGCAATCGGGGCCGTGCCGCGGCTGAAGTTTAAGGTCGCGGTCGGCATCTCCCCTCCAAGGTAGTTGACGTAAAAGACGAGATCTTCATTGAATATCTTTCGTTCCTTAAAAATGACCCAACCGAGGCCCGGTGGCACCAGGCCAAACTTATGACCCGAGGCGTTGATGGACTGTACACGCGGCAACCGGAAGTCCCATTTGTAGTCCGGATAGAGGAAGGGGTTCACGAAGCCGCCAGAAGCACCATCGATGTGCATCGGAACGTTTACGCCGGTCCGCTTCTCGTAGTCGTCCAGCCAATCATGGATGCCCTGGAAATCGTCGTCCTCGCCGGTGAACGTCTGCCCAGCAATGGCCACCACGCAGATCGTGTTTTCATCCACGTATTTTTCAAGACGGTTGGCAGTCAACCGATAGTTCCCTGGCTTGAGGGGCACAATGCGTGGCTCAACATCGAAATAACGCATGAACTTCTTCCACACAATCTGCACGTTCCCGCCGGTCACCATGTTCGGTCTGCTCGCGTCCTTGCCTGCCTTCCGCCTCCTCTCGCGCCAATTCCACTTGTGTGCCAGTCCGCCCAACATGCAGGCCTCCGAGGAACCAATGGTTGCCGTGCCGTACGGTTCCACACCTGTCGGCCCGTTCCACAGATTGTGGAGCCACTTCATTATCTGTCCCTCCATTTTGAACACCTGTGGATACATATCATGGTCGATATAATTCTTGTACATGTGTGTGCGCGCGACCTCGACCGCTTCCGGCTCGGCCCATGTCGTGACGAACGATGACAGATTTAGCTCAGGATTCGCATCGGTCCACGCGAAGCTATTCACGATCGCTTGAGCCGCGCGTGCCGACACGCCAGAAGCCGGAAATGTCTCGCTCGGGATCACCATATTGAACTCATCGTAGGGTGTAGACCTCTCTTGAGGAGTGGGAACCAGCTGAGGCGTAGCCATTTAAGGCCTCCTTGCGTCATCCGAGGCGGCAGACTTATTTGTTTGTCGTGCCGAATCGGGGAGCGAGCCGAATAGTCACGGGTAGATTTTGGTTCTGCGAGTTTCCAAGCCTACTGTCAGAAGTGCTAGTGCCAGAATCTTGGTCAAGGCGGCTGAGCAAATCGCGTTTCTTGTGCAGCTACAATTGCGCCGCCTAGACTCTTAACACCTGGATAAGAACGCCCTGCCCGCCATTGTTTTCGTCGCCTCTCTGCACGTTCTGACCATCGTCTGTTATGTCGTTTTTTCGTAGTCATTTCTTTGCTTTTTGCTTCGGGCTGGCGGCTGTAATTGCCACAGTATCGCTTCTAACTGGGCAGCGCCTCAGCTGACTGTATGTGGGTTGTGAGGAACAGTCCTGGTAAGTCTTGCCGGCTCGTGCTTCAAATCGGAACATAGGTACTGGGAGCCACTGGAACCAGATGTCTGTTCCACAGTTTATCGGGACGTTGCGCTGGTGCTTGAAGGAGTAAAGCGCCTCTCACGACCGCATCACTGCGGTCGTCTCAGGAAAGAGCCGCTGCTTATCCTCGGTGCAATCGCGAGCGGTTAGCGCGCTGCGGCTGAAGACCGGGATTGACTATTTGCAAGGCCTCGAGGAAGCATGTTCGCTTGCAGGACGGAGGGATCCCACAAACGGACACCGGGACGCAGAAAATGCGATGCTTGACACATAAGAGTTCGCTTTTCAACAATTTAAGGGACACCGTCCGCGGCATAAGCCGTGCGACAATACGGACAACGAGAGAACTGAGGAGGCGCGTCCATGATTAAGCCGCAACTGCTGTTCCAAGATCTCCGGATCGCCGTGCGCTCGCTCGAGCGCTCCAAAGGGCTGGCGTTTACGGTCATTGCTACTCTCGCCCTCGGCATCGGCGCCAACGCAGCGATCTTCAGCCTCGTCCGAGGGGTTCTCCTTCGCCCTCTTGTCAACGACGACGAAGGTCGGCTCATCTACATTGAGCAAACCGCTCACGGTCTTGGGCCGGGTGAAGCCAATTGGTCCGTCCCCGAAATCCGGGACTTCAGAGCCAGCATCCATTCCGTCAGCGAATTTGGCGATTTCTCGGCCATTCCCATGACTCTGATAGGCCTGGGTGAGCCGCGTGAAATCCAATCCGCGGTCGTCGGTGGCAACTATTTCCAGACGGTCGGCCTTCACCCCGTTCTTGGTCGCCTCATCGGACCTCAAGATGACGGTCCCAAGGCCGCCGGCGCTGTCGTCCTCACTTATCCCTTTTGGGCAACTGCTCTGAAGAAAGATCCCGACGTTGTCGGCAGGCAAATCCGGCTAGACAGCTTCGGTTCCCGCACGGCCACGGTTATCGGTGTCCTCGAACCCTCCCTCCCCTACCCCACAGATACACAAATAATCGCCAATGTCGTTATGAGCGCGCACCACCTCGACGCCACAATGGTTACCAGCCGCGTCCATCGCATGACGGAACTCTTCGGCCGCCTTGCTCCCGGCGTGACTCTGGAGCAAGCTCGCGCCGAGCTTCAATCCGTCTACGCCGCGATGAAGGACGATCACCACGAAGCTTATCCTACCAACGCAAACTTCCAGATTGACGCAAGGCTCTTTCGCGACCAGGTTACTTCCGACGCCCGCCCCATCCTTCTCGTCCTCCTCGGCGCCTCCGGGCTCGTTTTCATCATTGCTTGCTCCAACGCGGCCAACCTCATCCTCGCCCGCACCATTCGCCGCGAAGGCGAGCTGACGATTCGAGCGGCACTTGGCGCCGGCTCCAGCGCTTTGAGACGAACGCTGCTGGCCGAAAGCCTCGTGCTGTGCATCACAGGAGCCGCGATTGGCGTGGTGATCGCTCGTCCCCTGCTCGAAGTTCTTTCTCGCTATGCCTCCAAGTTTTCGGTTCGTGCTTTGAACCTCACCGTCGACTCGAGTGTGCTCTGGGTTGGCGCGGGACTCGCAATCATCGCTGCAGTCCTCCTCGCCTACGTTCCTCGCCTCCCGAGCGCCAACGTTTCGCAATCCCCCGGCCTGCTGATCAGCGGCGGCGTTCGCATCACGGGAAGCACCAATCGGCGCCTGCGAGCTTTCGCCGTAGTTCAGATTGCAGCGTCCTTCATGCTCCTCGCCGGCGCCAGCATGCTCCTCAAAACGCTGATTGCGATGCAGACCGCGCAAACAGGCATGGACACACGCCATGTCCTCGCCATCAACGTCCCAGTGATGAACTACCAAAAGACGACGCAGCAAGTCGTTGATTTCTACAAGGAAACGATTCGCCGCATCGACGCATTGCCCGGCGTGACGAAGACTGCCTACGGCATGTCTGCTCCCTGGCGCGACGCTGGCGCATTCGGCCCGGGCCTACAATTCTCCGCCGACGGTCACGTACACAGCATTGAGAACGATCCCCACGCGCAGTTCCGTGTCATTTCCCCCGGATTCTTTGCCGCACTTGGCGTTCCGGTGCTTGCCGGCCGCGATTTTAACGACCTTGACACCCAATCAAAAGAGCCGATCGCTGTTGTCAGCGACAGTCTCGCCAAGCGCATGTTCCCGGGCCAGGATGCCATTGGTCGGCATGTCTATTGGACCGACCCCGTGTTGCAAATTGACCCGGGGTTCAAGAGCGAACCGTTGCGCATCATTGGCGTCACTGCCGATATTGACGATCAAAACGTCGTTCCCCAGCCCACTCTCACCATTTACAGCACCTTTAACCATGGGCCGATGTTTAACGGCCGCCTCTTCATCCACACCGGCACGAATCCTTATGCGCTGGTGACGCCTGCCACGCAAATCATTCGCGGCATGTCCGCGGAGCAACCTGTCGAGAAGGCCGCCACTCTCGAAGACATTCGCGCGGAAGTCCTGAAGCCGGATCGCTTGAACACCGTTGTCTTCGGCATCTTCGCCGCAGTCGCGCTCACGATTGCACTGGTTGGTGTTGCGGGCGTGTTGGCGTTTTCGGTTAGCGCGCGCACCCGCGAATTCGGCATCCGCCTCGCTCTCGGTTCGCCGCCGCAGCGGCTCCTGGCGGGAGTTATCGCGGAAGGTGCGGTCATGGCCACCCTCGGATTGCTCGTAGGGTCCATCGGCGGGTACTGGCTCGCCCACATTGCAGCGAGCTATATCCCCGACTTGAAAATGCCCAGCGTTTTGCCCGTTGTCGCTTCGGCTTTTGCGCTGCTGGCCGCTGCCATTATCGCCTCCGCCCTGCCGGCGGCTCGAGCTGCACGCGTGGACGTCATGCAAGCCCTGCATTCCGACTAATTCCTTCGCGTAACGTCCAAAAACTCAACCGCGTGCTAGTTTTCCCTTTAGGACTGCCCTCGATGGCGCGAACTCGCGTAGTGTCCAAATGTTGGATGCTCTTGAAAATGCAGCACTTTAGGCGAGCTGCACTCCCGGGTCTCGGTTCCCCTCAAAGTGGTAATCTCACCCAATGAACCTGACCTCGGATCCCTTTCGATTGCACCTAATTTCTCTTGCCGGCTGGATGAACCAACAGGAACAAGATGTCAACGACTACCTTCAAGAGGAAAACCGTGTCCTTCATGACAGGGTGTATCACTTTTCCCCGCTCGGTAACCTAACCCGTCAACGCGAACTGGGGTATGCAGATACGCACGCGAAAAAGGGCCCCCCCTTGAGCACAGGACCAGTGGACGAGAAATTCGCGATGCTTCATTCCTCCGCACAAAACTGGCCCTACCGGTTGGGTTTGTCGGTGGGCCAGCGTTTTGAAGTGGAAAAATCCAAAGTGCTAAGCCATTATTTTGCAATTACTATCTATCGCGACTGCTACTGAGCGCCCCTAACCCTGGAGGTAACCGCAGTGACAAACGCCACCACCATGCGCAAAACCGGAATCGAGGTCGTCGGCGACATGCCGTGGGGGACACACTTTTGCCTGTTCTACGAGAGCAAAGAGGATCTCTTAGACCCTTTGGTCTCTTACTGCAAAGCTGGGTTGGAAAACCAGGAGTTTTGCCTCTGGGTGGTTGCAGCGCCTCTGACCGTGGAAATTGCCCGCCAAGCATTGAAGCAGGGTATTCCTGAGTTCGAACGGTACTTACTTGATGGCAGCATCGAAATAATCGCCGCTCACGATTGGTATCTCCAAGACGGCACATTTGATCTCAACCGCGTGATTGCCGGTTGGAATGAGAAACTAAGGTCCGCGTCCGCCAGGGGCTACGTGGGGATCCGAGTGACCGGAGATACGGGTTGGCTTGAAAAGAAGGATTGGAAGGATTTCAGTGAATACGAGGACTCACTCAATGCAGGCATTGCTAACCAGCATCTGGCAGTGTTATGCACGTACCCGATCTCCGCATGCGGAGCCGCCGAAATTCTGGACGTGGTGCGTACGCATCAGTTTGCGGTAGCAAGGCGGCACGGGGGTTGGGAGGTTGTCGAAACAGCGGGTCACAAACAAGCGAAGGCTGAAATCGAGCGGCTCAAAGACGACCTCGAACAACGCGTCCTGGAACGCACTAGTCAGCTGACCGCCATGAACAAAGAACTAAGAAAGGAAGTATGCCAACGTCAGAGCGCCGAAGAGGCATTGCGTAGAACACAGGCCAAACTCATCGCGGCACACGAGGAGGAACGCACTCGGATCGCCAGAGAATTGCACGACGACATTAATCAGCGCCTTGCTCTCTTAGCGGTGGAACTGTCGAATCTAAAGAACGAAGTTCCGGCTTCGGGTGCGTCGACAAAGCACCCTCTCGACGACGTCCATCAACAAGTCAGCGATCTTGGGAAAGACGTTCAAGCGTTGTCGCACAGCCTGCACTCCTCGAAAATGGAGTATCTGGGCCTTGCCGCTGCGGCGAGCAGTTTCTGCAAAGAGTTTTCAGCGCGACACAATGTCGAGGTTGTGTTCCACCATCATAATATTCCCCAAAACCTTCCCTCGAAGATTTCGGTTTCTCTGTTTCGAGTTCTGCAGGAAGCGCTTCAGAATGCCATGAAGTACAGCGGCGTGCGACAGTTCGAGGCTACGCTAGAAGGGGCATTAAACGAAATTCATCTCAGGGTGCATGACTCAGGAGCCGGGTTTGATCCGGAGTCTGCGATGAACGGACATGGACTCGGTCTCACAAGCATGACGGAACGGCTGAAACTGGTCGACGGGCAACTTTCGATTGATTCGAAGCCAAAGAGCGGCACAACAATTCACGCTCGCGTGCCACTTAATTCCCCGCCCCCCCAAAAAACAGGCGTGTGGAGGAGGGCGGGCGGCGGGATTCTAGGCACGAGGACGACCGATTAGCGGCGCAAAATTGTCCACACCAGCCGGGCCGATCTAGCATCAATGGGGTTCGCGACGGAGCGGAGCTTCGACATCTTCCTCCAGTTCATTTAGATTTTGGAGGATCAAGAACGACGATGAGGAATGTGGCGATTGGCCCCAAGAAAAGGGACACAATCCACCAATTCAAACCGCTTCTGCCCTTCGTTTGCGCGAGGCCCGCGTTTATGAGGGAGAGAGTAGACCAGCCAACTGCATACTCACTTGTTTCGCGAATCATCATCAGACTCCTCGAGGCATCAGGTCGCCAGCCCGAGTCCTTAGCAATCCGAAACGACGCCCACTCGAAAAGGCCGGTATTGATTACACCAGGAATTAAGCAAAAAAGGAAAATTTCCCAAGGCTAAAAGTTTGCCGCTCTGGCCAAAAACCCCGAAAATCCCTGCACGCGCCGAGACTCCACGGCGCAGTCAGGGAGCCGCCCAACCACTCAGCTATTCGCAAGAGAAGGCCGTCCTCCAAGCGCTGAATCAGAGATTCTGGACGAGGTGGCGCCTGCCGCCGTCAGCGGAAAAGAAATCAACACCGCCGTTTCCCGAAGTGGCTCGAGCGTAACCCGCACGCCCGATTCTGAAAGGGTTTCGATAATGCCCTCAAAGCACGGGAATTGACGAAGCGCTCAGCGTAGTCTGCACGATACGGCAGTAAGCGGTTCTTTCGGTCGAACCAAGCCGTTTGTTCGGAGCGAAAATGGCGGCCGGTTGACGAGCGGGCAGTTCGCCGCACTGCTTGGTTGTGCGCTATGGGCCGGAAGGGTTCGTGGCGCGACTCTTGATCAAGACTTCGACCAGGTCGCCGAGCTGCTCAGCGGTGAACTCGTTGCCTTCGAGATTGGCAGCCAGTTTTCCTTGCCGATCGACAATCAGCGTGTGCAGGGAATGAATGAACTCCCCTTCGTCGGGGTAGAACGCCACGCCGAATCGATCGCAGAATCTCTGAACTTCGGCGGGCGGTCCGGTAAGAAGGCGCCAGCCTTTCGGGTCAATGTTCCAGGTCCGTCCGTATTCGGCGAGGGTCTCGGGCTGGTCGTGCACCGGGTCCAAGGTGATCGTCAACAGGATCAGCTCGCGACCCATTTCTCGGGCAAAGCGCTTCTGCAACCGCGCAAAATTATTCGTGAGCCGGAAACAAAAATTGGGAAACGGGCAGCGCGTGTAGACGAACGTGATGGCCACGACCTTCCCGCTGAATTCAGAGAGGGTCACGCGCGCGCGATTCTGGTCGATCAACGAAAAGTCCGGAGCAGGCTGGCCAATCTTGAGGACGCGGTCCGCCGTAAGAGCCGGGTCCAACGCCCGATCGAGCAATCGCAGTCGGCGCGCCGATAACGGGTCGGCCTCCAGGCTCTCAAAGTTTTTTATCTGCACGGCTTCCGCGTAAGAATTCTCTTTCCCCACCACGAGAGAAAAATCGATCATCGCGCCGCGCGTCAGGCCCTCGAGTTCCTTTGCGTCGCGCACCTCAATCGGCATGATCATCGCATCCATATATCCGGGGATGGCTTCCAAGGAAACGGTCATGATTCGGTGCTGCTGGTCGACTCCCAGGACCAGGCCCTTTGCTGAATATTTCTGTTGGGCGAAAGCAGAAAAAGCCGTGAGCGACGCCAAGAGCAATAACAACGCGCACGGCGCGCGCCATGCCCGCGAAGGATTCGGAAGCGCTCTGCTCATGGACGCACCTTGGAAGATTCGAACAGAACATTCTACCCGCGCTGCGTCGCGCGCGGCCATATTTTTCCAGTCATTTCCGCATGCGCCCGCAGTCACGCGCGGCTACCACACGTGGCAGACAGTTTCCGGCGGCTTCGTCATCGGCTGACCGGGTTTGCACGAAAAGGCCTTGGCAAATTCGGGCAGGTTCACCACGACGCCGTTAATGCGGTACTCGGCTGGCGAATGCGGGTCGGTCTGGGCGCGCAGGCGCAGGTCCTCCGGACGCTCGTTGGCGCAGGCCCATTGCGCAAAGCCGATGAAAAAGCGCTGCTCCGGCGTGAACCCGTCGATGGGCTGAAGGCTCTTGTCCTTGGTGGCATCTTTCCACGCAATGTACGCCAGAATTTCGCCGCCTAGGTCAGCGACGTCTTCTCCCATGGTCAGCAATCCATTGATGTGGACGTCGTCCACGACAATGTACTTCGAATATTGGTCGCTGACGCATTTGGTGCGTGCGTCAAATTTCTCGCGGTCTCCTTTGGTCCACCAGTTCCTGAGGTTGCCGGTCGCGTCGAACTGGCTGCCTTCGTCGTCGAAGCCGTGCGTCAATTCGTGGCCAATGGTGCCGCCGGTGTTGCCATAATTGGGCGCGGCGTCGAGCTTGGCGTCATAGAGCGGGGGCTGCAGAACGCCCGCGGGAAAATTGATGTCATTCATTTGCGGATTGTAATAGGCGTCCACGGTTACGGGTGAAATCTCCCACTCTCCGTGATCGACGGGCTTGCCAACCTTGGCGATGTCGCGGCGGTGCTCAAATTCGGCCGAGCGCTGGATGTTGCCGAGGAAATCGCCGCGGCCAATATTGACCGAGCTGTAGTCGCGCCATTTGTCGGGATAGCCGATCTTGTTGCGAATGCCATGGAGCTTCGTGAGCGCTTGCTGCTTAGTTTCCGGGCTCATCCAATCGAGCTGCCGGATGCGCTGCTCCATCGCCGCTTCAATCCGCTCGACCATGTCCAAAGTGCTTTGCTTGAGCTCGGGAGAGAAAACCTTACGCACATAAACCTGGCCCAACGCTTCGCCGAGATTGTGGTCGGTGTATTGTACGCAGCGCTTCCATCGCGGCTGCTGCTCTTTTGCCCCGCGGAGATATTTACGATAGAACTCAAAATTTTCGTCAACGAATTTCGCGGAGAGATACGGAGACGAGGAATCGGCTAGGTGGAACCGGAGATACGCTTTCCAGTTTTCGAGCGGCTCGCTCGAGAGAAGCGCATTCAATTCCTGGAAGAAAGCAGGGGCCGTGGCGTTCAGGATTTGAAATTTCGGAAACTGCAGCTCGCCGTAATACGCGCGCCAGTCGAAATTGGGCACGAGCTTTTCAAGCGCAGGCATGTCAATCTTGTTCTTCAACTTGTAGGGATCGCGCCGCTCGACGCGGGTCATCGAAGCCTTGGCCAGCGCTGTCTCTATGCGCATGACCGTGTCCGCATTTTTCTTGGCAGTTTCCGGGGCGTCGCCGAGCAGTTCGAAGATTTTCTGCACGTGCCGGAGGTAGCGCTCGCGGATCTCTTTCGATTTTGCGTCGTCTTTCGTGTAGTAATCGCGATCGGGCAAGCCCAATCCGCCTTGGTCGAGCGCGGCGATTTGCCGCTCGGAATTGTCGGGGTCCTGGACCGAGCCGCTCTCAAAAAGAATGGAACGGTATCCGCCGGTATAGAGCTGCAGCCGGGCCACGAGCGGCGCTAACTCGCGAATCGTTTTCAGACGGGCGATGGCCTCGAGTTGCGGTTTGAGCGCGTCCGCTCCGCGCGATTCAACGGCGGCTTCATCGATGCAGGCGGCGTAAAAGTCGCCGATTTTTTGTGTGACTGCGTCGCGCCCCTTTTCGTTTACCGACGCTTGCTCCAGGATGCCTCGGAGAAAATTCAGATTGTCCTGATACAGTTTGGCGTAAACGCTCCACGAAGTCTGGTCCGGCGGAATGGGATTGTCTTTTTGCCATCGCCCACAAGCGTACTTGTAGAAGTTCTCGCAGGGGTCGATGGACTTATCCATGGAATTGATGTTCAGGCTTGGCGAGTACGGGAGCCCCGGTTCTTCGCGCGTCTGCGGGCTTGCGGTGACGGCTAAAACCAATGAACAGGCAAAGAATTGCAGTATCGGCGTGATTTTCATATTGACCTTGAGGGGAGATCGTGGAAGCAGCTCGGGCAGAAGGTTCACCCGTCCCCCGGGTTTCTCATTCTACCCTTTGTCACGAACTACGCCAGTCGGAGGATGTGCGCATCTCTCCGAGCCCTTTTCCGCATCCGCTCTCTTGCTCGGCCGTGGCCCCATTCCTTCTCGATACGGTTGCTTGTTTCCTCGATTCCCCGGCGAACGCAACCAGGGGAGCAGAGCCATGCCTCCGGTAGGAAGAGTACTCGGCGGTTCATTCAGCCCAAAAGGGCGTATGTCACTTTTGACAGGTGCCGCCGATTTCTTTTCGTGCTTTAATCCGCGGTTAGCCTGCCGTCTCCCACAATTTTATGGATTCTGCCAAGGAAGGGAGGAAAGAAATGGGACTTCTCGCTTGGCTAGTCGTTGGCCTCATAGCAGGATGGCTTGCTGGTCTGGTTATGAAAGGTGGTGGCTACGGGCTAATGGTCGACATTATCCTGGGCATCTTGGGCGGTTTTCTCGGAGGATGGATCTTTGGCAAGCTGGGTATCTGGTCCGGCGGCGGAATGATCGGATCGACCATAGTTGCATTCATCGGTGCAGTGATCCTGGTGTGGATTACCCGCGTGCTCAAGAAAGCCTGATGCGAGTCCGCACGAGTAGCGCTTCCAGGTAGTGTCGGCCGCTATTCTTCACAGGCGGTCCCGCCGTTCCCGGGCGGCAACGCTGATCCCGTTCGGCCAATAAAGGTTGATTACCATGACGCATCCTGTTTTCGGGTCCTGGGCATCCTGGACCAATCGTACACATGCAAGACGACTGTTGGTGTTGATCGTGTTGTTGCTGGCAACGCAGGCCTACCCACAGTCCAGGGGTCCCGAGTTCCCGAATCCCGGCAATGCTCACATGTCCCGCGACGACCAGCGCGCGCTCGGCCTCCAGGCTGCCGCCCAGGTCTATCAGCAGATGCCGGTGTTGCCCGACACCAGCCCCGAAACGCAATACATTCGGCAACTCGGCCAGAAGCTGGTGGCCACCATCCCACCGCAATATTCCTGGCCATTTGAGTTCCACGTCGTCGCCCAGAAAGAGATCAACGCGTTCGCATTGCCCGGTGGACCGATGTTCGTCAACATCGGAACCATTACGGCCGCCGCCAACGAAGCCGAGCTTGCCGGCGTCATGGCTCACGAAATGTCGCACGTGTACATGCAGCACTCTGCCAAACAGGCGAGCAAGGCGCAGACTACGGGCTTGCTTGCCGGAATCGCCGAAGCGGCCCTCGGCGCAAAGATGGGAGGGGCCGCCGGACAACTTGCGCAGATGGGGATTCAAATGGGGGCCCAGGGGCTCATGCTGAAGTACTCTCGCGGCGACGAATCGCAGGCCGACGCGGTCGGCGCCATGATCCTCTATAAGGCTGGTTACAACCCGCAGGCCTTGGCCAATTTCTTCAAAACCCTTGAATCACAGGGCGGACAAACGCCGCCGCAATGGCTCAGCGATCACCCTAATCCCGGCAACCGCGAGCAGGCCATTGAGGAAGAGATTAAGAACTGGCCGCAGGAGAACTATGCCAGCGACAGCCCCGCGTTCCAGAGGGTTCGTCAGCACGCCTTGGGAGTACGAGCCTACACAGGCGAGGAAATCGCGCAGGGCGCGAAGTCCGGCCAATGGTCAGCAATCAACAAGAGAAATGGGGCAACCTTTAACTCAACCGGTGCGAGTGCGGTAGCCACAAGCGCATCGGCTCCCGCTCCGAGCTCTTCACCCAATGCTCCTGCGGTTTCGCTAGGGAGTGTTCTCCCCAGCCAGCGCATGCGCACGGCTGACCTTGGTCCCATGAGAATGGCATATCCTGAGAACTGGCAGGTGATGATGCCCAAACAGCAGGGGCAATTCGTCACCATTGCTCCGCAGGCTGGCATAACCGCCAATGGTGTGGGTTATGGCGTGCTTCTTAGCGGCGTTGCGCCACCGAGCGGTCAGCGTGTAAGCATAGACGACGTCACGCGTAAGCTCGTCCAGGATATGGAGCAGAACGACGCGCTGCAGCCGGTGGGTGAAGCCCGGCCTATTGCCGTGAACGGTATTGAGGGCCGCTCCGTCACGCTGCAATCCGTTTCGCCCTTCTCTGCCGCCAACGGTCAGCCACAGAAGGAGAGAGATTGGCTAGTCACCCTACCGCAGCCCGACGGCTCGGTTATCTTCATGATCTTTGTGGCACCTCAGTCCCACTTCGAACGCTTTCAGCCAACATACGAAGCGATGCTGAAGAGCGTGCAGTTCTAGTGCGCATTGCCTTTCACGCCTTATCCGGCTAATCGTATGCAAGCGCCCGACTAGTGGTTACCGGGTCGGGAAACCGAAATGTCGCTTATTAAGACGATCAAAGATCGAAAGGGTGATGGAAACGGCAGTCCGTAATGACGGCTTGACAGGCGCTCTCCTGCCAAACCGTCATCGAACCATACTCCAGTTCCAGAGTCGGGTTTTTGTCGTCAAGCAGCTGCAAGAGACTGGCTTAGGCAAGGCGCGCTAATACGCCGGTGAAAGCGCCATGTATCCAGGCCAGATTTCGCGGAGCTCGCCGCTC
This sequence comes from Candidatus Acidiferrum sp., assembly GCA_036262755.1. Lineage (GTDB taxonomy): Bacteria > Acidobacteriota > Terriglobia > Acidiferrales > UBA7541 > Acidiferrum. The sequence continues at coordinate 65,658 of DATAIH010000025.1, read as the reverse complement.
GACACTTCCTACCTCTTCTAACTCTTTTTTCTGCGATGAAATGGTCGACCAAAGGCTCCCCAGCGGTAAACAACGCCCGCTTCGATCCGGGCATTATTCTGCCTGGTGCCGCCGAAGCGCGTGTACAGATACTCGCCTTGGCCCCGGAAGGAAATGTGCTGGTTGTAATTGTAGTCAGCACCCCCTCCCACCGTCATGGCGAAGCTGTCAAATGCCAGATTGCTCCCCGCGGCATGTTGCCCTCCAAACAGCACCTGCGCGAACGGCGTCAATTTTCCATACGAGCGGTAGCTGAAGCGGGGTCCGAACAAGTAGTTGATGTTGTGGAACGTGGAGCCCCCGGTTTCCTTGCAGATGCCGAAGTCACCGACCGCTCCAACCCAGTGGTTCAAGTTATAGCCCAGATTGGTCCCGAAGCCCTGGCAGCCCGTACCACCCGGATTCAGGCGCAGGTATTCGTAACCCCCAAACAGCTCCGCTCGAGGCCCTTCTTGGGCCACGGCCGGAGCTACCATGCACGCGGCCAACAACACGAACCTGAAGAAATTGCGCATTTCTCCTCCTGCGTTGATTTTGGCTGGGGGGCCTACAATGATTCAGGGAATTGTGGGTTGGCAGAGCCTCAGCATAACACAAGTATGGCTCGCTAAGCGCTGCGGGGACGGTTTGCTTCGTGGGGAGGGGCTCATTTTGCCGTTCCTACCCGTCAACGCGTCGGGGCAGGTTACAGAGAGGGGAAAAGTGATAAACCCGCTCTTTCCGCTGCGCGCCGTCCAGCGTCGGGCGTACGGCTCTTGCTAGCAAGTGAACTCTTGCATCTTCTGGTTGTTGCCGACGGCTTGAAAACCTTAATGCGCGATAGCTGAACCTGGCATTCCAGGGATAGAACCTGGCCGGGTACCTTTGCGGAAGTAGCGCATCCACAGTTGCCGTCCGTCGCTCAGCAAAGCTCGCACTAGCTGTTCGCCTTGCGCATTCTCGGCGACCTCGAAAACATCCACGCCACTCGCGCTCGGGACCGCTGGCAGGATTTTTGTCGTCTTGAATCCAGGGATGTCACCGGAGGACCACCGAACTGACCCGATCGGCAGCGCGCTTCCAGTGATCACTGTAATCTTAGCCTCCGCGTAGGTCCCGCCGATTTGCGCTCGCAGTGTCGCAGTCCCGCGGCTTTTACTGATTATCGCCGGATCGCCGGGGGTGGAAAGCTCCGCTACGGAGGAATTGCTGATGGACCATCGCACACGGTGCGTCATCGTCTTGCCGTCGATATCGAACGCGCAGAAGGGTTGCGTGTCCCCCAGAACCAGGTTCACGATCGCCGGCGAGATGAACAGCGTCTGACTGGCGGAGGCACTCTGTCCTTCCGAATTGGGCGTGGAGTCTTCTTCCAGGCGGCGCCGTTGCGCCTCGAACCTCTTCTTGCGTTCCGCTGCCTTGGCCGCGGAGTCTTGCGCTTGTGTTGATGGGGGATTCCCTTGTGCGGGGATGGACTCTTGTTGCGCCTTTAGGCAGGGCAGCAGGCAGACCGGGACGGTCACAGCCAAAAGAAACGCTTTTGACCGTTTGTGCCTCATGTGAGATTGCGGGCATGCAAAACGGGCATGAGCGGTTACCCCTGTCTAATTCTAAAATCGCACAGCCCCATTGCCTTTTGCTAAAGTCCGCTTACCCGAGTGTCTCGGACGTTACTGACCCGCAGAGTTGTTGGATTCTTGCACGTGGATATAAAATCGCGCAGGAGAGTCCGGGGCAATCATGGCTCATCAATCGCCACTTCAATACGTCTTCTACATTGCTGCTGCCCCGGAAAAGGTGTGGGAAGGCTTTGTGTCGCGGGAGTCGAACCGCATTATCTTCTCAGGCGCCGAGCTTCAGGCGGACTTCAAGCCTGGCGGCCTGCTCGCATGGGTGGGCGCGGGACCCGATGGCAAGGCCGTGACGTACGTTCGAGGGAAGGTCCTGCGGTTTGAGCCGCCAAAGGTCTTTCAGTACACCTTCGCAATGGGCCAAAACGATAAGGCCTCACGCGCGACGATCGAACTGGTGCCCGAGAGCGAAGCCACCAAAGTAACGGTGACGCATGATGAGTGGGCCGAAGATGACCCCAATTACAGTTCCTGCGCCGACGGATGGCCGCGTATTCTGTCCCGCCTGAAGACGCTGCTGGAGACCGGGAAGACCTTCAAGCCGCATTGATACCAGGCGGGAATCGGCCTGAAGTTTTTCTCGCCCCAAACCAGGCTTGATTCGCGTCTTCCGTAGCGGCCAGTCATTTTGGTCCCGCAAACGGTTACGCCCTTGGCTCTTCGCGAGCCGGTATTGCCGCCACTTCTTCGCCTCGCAACGCATTCGGGGGCACTACGCATGGAGGGCGTTTTCTACACCCCTCGGCCGAGGCTGCCGCGGCGGCGTTCCGAAACTCTTCGGTCGAATGTCCCTCAAAGGCGTCATGAACGGCGCTTCGCCGAAGCGCACGGAGCCGAACCGGAGTGTGCGGCTTCGAATCTCGTCCGAGAAAATCGCTAAAGCTTTTGACGCCATAGGCCCTCGAGCGCACTGGTATTTTTGACAGGTGCCCCCGGCACCCTTTCCCTGTTTCACTCTTCCGCACACTTCGGAAGGAGTTTTCGATGGAGGCTCAGTCTTTGCCGATACGTTCAAAGCTCAGAGACGTCGAAGAACAAGTCAGGAACCTGCTGCGTCAGGTGCGCCGAGGCGATGCCGTTGCCTTCGCCCGCTGGTATTCTCTGGACTCCGAGGCGCGGACCCGCCAGCCAAGGAAGGCGGACATCCAATACGTAATTGCGCGGGAACACGGCTTTAAGAGTTGGCAAAGCCTGAAAGACTGGCAAAGCCACAGCCTTCGGCCCGCGCCTGAGACTGGGTCCGGAGCGAGACAACCTAATTCAGGCTGGGTTGGGGACGCGAAACTTCGCTAGGAGCTCCCGTCTGGCGTCACCGCCTATTGTCCGAACGTAAAACGTATGCTCTGAACGTCCTTCCGTTCCACTTTCCCGGAAATATCAGGCGAAATCGGGACTAGATTCAACCCACTTGTGTCAACGCCGCCCCCGTATTGCACGGTAAACCCGAGCTCGAGGTAAAACCCGGTTGCCGTTAGTGCGAATTTCCCATTCCTCGCCGCGGCGGAAGCTTCTAAGAAGTTCTTAAATGCCTGTATAAGCGCGTCCGACACCCTTACCCCTTTGGCCGGACTTAGCGCTGCTTCAGCGGGAGGAAGCCTAAGGGTCACGGAGAACTCGTTGTAGGTATCCTTCTCCCGGTGTCCACCAATGCTAAAACCAAAGATGGTCACGCCCACTTTCCCGTCTTTGTCGATCTCCGTGTGCAGCGTTAGCACTATCTCACTCAATTTACTGCACATATTCTTGTTCTCTTCAGCCGCACAGGCCTGAGCTAGGGAGTTGCTGACCAGTTCTACGACGTCCTTTACTTCAGCGCGCGGCGGATTCTTTTTCTTGGAAGCGTCTACGGAGCCCCCTGCAAGGAACAACGCCGCCAGGACGACAGTTGAAGACAAAACCCTTCTGTCGAAATTCATAGCTTGTTTCCTCCTCCGGATGAACAGTAAGAATATGGGCTGGAACCCTTACTCTCGCGGGGAGCCCGAGTCAAGAGCTCCCCAGGGCATGCGAAAATTATGCACAAAATTAGGGATTGCGCCGCTTGCGAGACCCTCAAAGGAGCGCCGATACCGTCTACGATGGTCAAGTATCGAGCGAAGCTGCCCCCGCGCCGTGACTCCCGGAGCGTAAGAGGATGGTTTGCCGTTCAAATATAAACAGTGCTATACAGTGTAATTATGGAAAAAGCGGTCCATACGTTCCCGCCAGACACTCAGTTTTTGCGCGATATCTTCAACGCGAGTCCCATCGGAATTGCGGTAGAGAACCTAGAGGGGCAGCCGCTCTTCGTGAATCTCGCCTTTTGTTCGATGCTAGGTTTCAGCGAAGAGGAATTGCGTCGGAAACATTGTGTGGATTTTTCTCCTCCGGAAGACGCCGAGAAGGACTGGGCTTGTTTCAGCAATTGCGGGCCAGTTTGATCGATCACTACCAACTCGAGAAACGTTATTTTCGGCGGGACGGTTCGTTGGTCTGGGGAAGCTTGAGTATTTCGTTGTTGAAGAGTCGTCCATCTCCGTTGGTGCTCGCGATGGTGGAGGACATTACGGCGAAAAAGACGGCAGAAGAGGCTCGCTTCAGACACGCCCGGTCGTCGAATCCTCTGAAGACGCGATCATTTCCAAGAATCTGGACGGCGTTATCGTGAGTTGGAACGCCGGGGCGCAGCGTATTTTCGGATACACGGAGGCGGAGGCCGTGGGACAGCCGAACGCCATTCTCATTCCGCCGGAATCTCGAGATGAGGAGAATACGATTCTTGAAGGGGTGAAGTCGGGAGGACGCATTGAGCACTACGAAACGGTCCGTATTACGAAAGCAGGGACAAAGGTTGATGTCTCTCTGACGATTTCCCCGATCGGGGATTGCAGCGGGAAAATCGTGGGTATCTCCGAAATCGCTCAAAACATCACTGAGCGACGACGAGCGGAACAGATATTGCATGAGACCAATCAGGCTTTGGAAAGCCAGAAGGGGGTGCTCGAGGCGCGGGAGGAACTGCTGAGAATCTTCGTCAAGAACGTGCCAGCGGGAGTGGCGATGCTCGACCGCGACATGCGCTATCTCCAGGTGAGTGATCGCTTTTGCGCCGATTATTCGGTCGACAGTTCTCAGGTGTTGGGGCGTTCGCACTATGAACTTTTTCCTGATCTCCCCGACCGCTGGAAGGAAATTCACCGCCGTGCTCTTGACGGTGAAACATTGCGATCCGAAGAAGACCGCTGGGATCGGGAAGGCGGCACTACGTGGCTGTGTTGGGAAGTCCGGCCCTGGCGGAGCGACGACGGGTTGACCGGAGGGATTCTCATCTTCGCCGAGGACATTACCCGACGCAAGCAGATGGAAGAGGCGCTCTCAGGCATGAGCCGAAAACTGATCGAGTCGCAAGAGCAAGAACGCACGCGAATTGGGAGAGAGCTTCACGACGACATTAACCAGCGACTCGCCATGTTGGCGATAGGGCTGGAGCAACTTCAAACGAATCCCTTGAAAGTCCGGAGCCATCTTCAAGAACTCCGGGAAGAGACGGCTGCGATTTCGAGCGCCGTGCAAGCGCTATCTCACGAGTTGCACTCCTCAAAACTGGAATATTTGGGCGTTGTGTCCGGCATGGAGAGCTGGTGCAGGGAGTTTGGCGAGCGGCAGAAAATGCAGATCGACTTCGGAAGTGATGTGTCCGGTCCTTTGCCATTCGAAATCGGGCTGGCTCTGTTTCGAGTGCTGCAGGAAGCCCTCCACAACGCCGTCAAGCACAGCGGAGTGAAACGGGTCGAAGTGCAAGTAGCGGAGCAGTCGAATGAAGTTCACCTCCTGGTCAGAGACTCGGGCAGCGGGTTCGACATGGAAGCAGTAAAGGGAGGTAGCGGCTTAGGCCTCCTGAGCATGCAGGAGCGGGTTCGGCTGGTTAATGGAGCGATTAGCTTTGAGTCGAAGCCAATGGGGGGAACCACCATCCGGGTTCGCGTCCCTTTCAAGTCAGAACACGCCGCTCGACGTGCGGCTGGATGAGGCAGGCTTGCTCTTTCGGGAGCGTACGAGCTAGCCGGGCAGCGGTGCGAGAGCCTCGACGGTTTGGGCGAAATCGTGACGCGCCAAGCTGCGGCTCACGAAGCGCCTGCCCTGACGCACGGCGGTCACGGCGGACAGCAAATCGCTTGCAGCGTCCGACTTGACCACATACCCTGCGGCACCCGTCCTGAACGCTTTTTCTGCGATTTCCGTGGAAAGATTTGGCTGCAAAATAGAATCTTTGGATGAGACGAATGCTGTCGGATTCGCCTTGCAGCTTCAAGCCCATTGAGGGTCGGAAGACTGATGTCCAACAGGATGAGATCGGGGCGCAGTTCCCGGGCTTGCTCAACCGCTCTTAAGCCGTCCGCTGTTTCGCCCACAATCAGCAACCCCGGCTGTTCCTGAAGCGCGGAGATGGCGAAACGACGCCACGGTTCGTAATCGTCTACTACGAGAATCCGAAAGGGTTGTTCTTCCACATCTATCTCCCATGATGCCTAGAACCCGATTCTCCGGGGAAAGTTGCGGGACGAAAGGCCGGCAGTTACGCGCTGCCCTCCCCGGCCGAGCCCTCCGGTTCCTGCCGATCGAAGGGCAGTCGCCCGCGGCAGTCTTAAGAAGGTCTCTATTGTTGCTGCGCAGTGGTGCATCAAGCCGAGTCCGACCCGATCGTTCTTCGAGGCTCAGTCCGCTTGGTCCGCCGCGAGCCTTGACACCACCCTTGCGCTCGCCTAATGTTCGGTTCAGCAAACACCTCGGAAATCTAGGCTCGCGACGTCCCATCACCTGTTTTAGGGAGGTGAATTTCTATGAAAGTCCGTCTCAGGCACTTCATTCTGCCCGCGATTGTTCTTGCCGGTTCCGCGTGTTCCATGCGAGCACAGGATCTTGCCTCTTTTGACAAACGAATCACGGTGAAGACCCTGGACAATGGCCTTACCGTCCTCATTTGCGAGCGCCCAGAGGCGCCCGTTTTCACTTTCTTTACCCACGTCGATGTTGGTTCAGATCGCGAAGTCCCCGGCATAACCGGCTTGGCGCACATGTTTGAACACATGGCCTTCAAGGGCACGGACAAAATCGGCACTTCTAATTACGCCGAGGAAAAGGTTGCCATCGAAAAAATGGAGCAGGCCTATCAGGCCTATGATCAGGAGCGCCGCAAAGAAGTCGGCCGTGACGACAACAGAGTCGCCGAATTGGAGAAGGCCTGGAAGGACGCCATGGCGGCGGCGCAAAAGTATGTCATCGTGAACCAGTTCGGCCAGATCATCGAACAGGACGGAGGGCAAGGCCTCAATGCCTTCACCTCGAGTGAGGAGACTGGCTATTTTTATTCGTTCCCTTCCAACCGTGTCGAGCTCTGGGCCTATCTCGAATCGGAGCGCTTCCTACATCCCGTCCTTCGAGAATTCTACAAAGAGCGCGATGTCGTACACGAAGAGCGACGATTAGGTGAGAGTCAGCCGTTCTCACGACTCTTGGAACAGTTTCTCGCCACGGCCTACGTGGCTCATCCTTACAGCCAACCGGTGGTGGGTTGGCCCTCGGACTTGGAGACCTTCTCGATCACGGACGCCGAACGTTTTTATCGCAAGTATTATGTCCCCTCGAACATGGTGGTGACCTTGGTCGGCGATGTGAAGGCCAGCGAGGTTTTGCCGGTTGTCGAAAAATACTTCGGCCGTATTCCCGCAGGTCCAAAACCTGAGCCCCTTCGGACCATCGAACCGCCACAGAACGCCGAGCGCATGGTCATTCTCCACGAGACGTCTCAGCCCATCTTCATCGAGGGCTACCACAAGCCCGGCGCGCGTGATAAAGATGACGCGGTCTATCAGGCCCTTGAAGACTTGCTCTCGAGTGGGCGCACCTCCCGCCTGTATCGCGCCTTGGTGCGCGACAAAAAGATCGCGGCGCAGTCCGGCGGCTTCAACGGCTTCCCCGGCAATAAGTATCCAAATCTCTTCGTCTTCTTCGCTATCTCCACTCCCGGTCACACCCCGGAGGAAATCCGCGATGCCATTCACGCGGAAATCGAACGCGTCAAGAACGAAGACATAACCGACGCCGAGCTCCAGATGATCAAGACTCGCGCCAAGGCCAATCTTCTCCGCAGCCTTGGCGACAATCAGGGAATGGCCTTCCAGTTGGGGAGCACCCAGGCCCTTTATGGCGACTGGCGCGAGCTTTTCCGCGAGGTAGATGACATCGGCAAGGTCAGCAAAGCCGACATCCGCCGCGTCGCGAATACGACCTTCGTCAGTTCCAATCGCACTGTCGGCATGATCGAATCCACGCAACTCGCGCAGGCGCCCGCTGCGGGAAAGGAGACAAAGTAATGCGCCGCCAATTCAAGATCGCTCTTTGCTTTGCGCTGTGTGTCCTTTTATTCGGCCCACCCTCTCGCGGACAGGCCACCGACTGGAAACAGATCACTCCGGGGCCGCTGCATCCTTTTCATCCGCAAATGCCTAAGCGCATTCAGCTCGACAACGGTATGGTCATCTTCCTCCAGGAAGACCACGAACTGCCTCTCGTCCGCGGCATTACGCAAATCCGTGGCGGTTCCCGTGACGAACCGGCTGATAAAGTCGGTCTCGTTCAGATATACGGGCAATCCTGGCGTACCGGCGGCACCAAAACTCAGACTGGCGATAAACTCGACGATTATCTGGAAGCCCTCGCCGCCAAAGTCGAAACGGGCGGCGGCACCCATTTCGTTACCGTCTCCTGGGATTGCCTCAAGGAAAATTTTGATGACGTCTTTAAAGTCTACCGGGAGCTTCTCAGCGACCCCGAATTCCGGCCGGACAAGATAGCTATAGCGAAGAACCAGCTGAACACCAGCATCTCGCGGCGCAATGACAGCGCTTTTCAAATTGCTTTTCGCGAAGCGTCTAAGCTCGTTTACGGTGCGGATTCTCCCTACGCTCGCGTTCCGGAGTACGCCACGATAGCTGCCGTTAGCCGGGAAGATCTGCTGGACTGGCACCGCCGCTACGTTCATCCGAACAACATGCTCCTCGGCGTTGTCGGCGATTTCGACTCCAAGGTCATGGAATCCAAGCTCCGCCAGGCCTTTGACTCTTGGCCCAAGGGTCCGACGGCCCCTAAAGCCCAGCTCGCCTTTCACGGGCCCAAACCCGGCGTCTACTTCGTTGAGAAGAACGACGTCACCGCCAGCAGCATTCAAATGGTCGATCTGGGCACCACCCGCGATAATCCTGACTACTACGCGATCGAAGTCTTTAACCAATTTTTCGGCGGGTCGTTCTCTTCGCGCCTGTTCTCGAACATCCGTTCTAAAAAAGGGCTTGCCTACGCCGTCAGCGGTGCCATCGGCACGGACTATGACCACCCGGGTGTTCTCCGCTTGTTTATGAGCACCAAGAGCAGCACGACCGCCGCGGCAATCGATGCCTTCAATGAAGAACTCGACGCGCTTAAGAGCAATCCCGCCACGCCCGAGGAACTGACCAAAGCGAAAGACGCCATTCTCAACTCCTTTGTTTTCCGCTTTGATTCCAAGGAAAAAGTCTTGCGCGAGCAGATGACCTACGCATTCTTCGGGTATCCTTTGGATTTCCTTGATCGCTACCGCACCGGCATTGAAAAAGTAACCCAGGCGGATGTCGCGCGCGTGGCAGGGAAGTACATCCACAAGAACCAGCTCGCGATTCTCGTCGTCGGCAAAGCCGCCGATTTCGATCGGCCGTTGTCGTCATTTGGTCCGGTGACCGCGCTCAACATCATCATCCCGGCGCCGCCCGCAGCCAAGAAAGAGGTGGCCGCGGCGCAGTAAGGTCTCCTGGGAACAGTTTGGTCGGCGGAAGCGCCGGGGCTCACCAGTTTTTAACTATTTCGTGCCCTCGCCGCAGAAACCTTGCGGAGGAGGCGACATGGTGGCAGCGAATATTGGTCGGAAGGCCGAAATCGCGGCGACCCGCCAGATCGGTCGGGTTTTGCTTCGCCTGGGCTTTTCCCTTGCGGCGCTCCATCTTGTTTGGGCGTTCCCGAAATTAGCATTTGCCGGGGAACCCACGGCCACCGTTCTGGTTTACAACCACGCTGACGTCGCGCGCTCGATCCTGGTCGCGGCGGAACGCGAAGCGGGCAGGATTCTCGATGGTGCGGGCGTGCGGATCATCTGGTTGGAGTGTCCCGTGGCGCCGACCACCGCTAGGGCGGAAGGGCCTTGTTTGCGAGCACTTAAATCGACAGACATCATGCTGCGGGTACTTCCTCGGCCCGCCCGGCATCGTTTGAAGGCGGACGTGTTCGGCTCTGCGATCAGTCCTATTCTGGCGAGTGTCTACTACGACTATGCGCTCCGTCTGGCTGTGGAAGACGAGGACCTGGAGTTCGACGCGCGCATCATTCTGGGTTGCGTCATCGCCCACGAACTGGGACATCTGTTCCTTGGCTCAAACAGCCACTCGAGCGCGGGAATCATGCGATCGCCCTGGGGACAGAAGCAACTCCAGCAGGCATTAACGGGGACTCTTCTGTTCACCGCCGAGCAGGCCAAGGGCATCGAAGCGCAAGCGCGCGCCCGAGCGAGACCACTCGGGAATGGCCGATTTCGCGCGTCGAGGCCAGACTCGTAGTCCTTCTGCGCGCATCCGTCCTCGGTGCGTTCGATCATGACGAACGTCCGCGTCTACGTTTCTGCTCACGAGCGCCCCTTCGGGGATTTGCTCGGCCCGAGTTGTTGCGGACCCGCAGCTTGAGACGCGGCTCGATCGAAGGGAACCGCGCGCCGTTCCAGGCGTTTCACTTCCTTGCTGTCTTCGCGGATTTCCAGGAACTGGTTTTTGGCCACCTCAGTAAATACTTGCCGTGTGCCGCTCGCGGGCCAAAAGATTTCCATATTCAGAATGCGCGCCGATTTGCCCAGGCCAATGTGCTGTTCGAACGGAGATGCCCCGAATGAGCCGCCGCTTCCGACGGTGCGATAGATGGACCGCGTCGTTTTGCCCTCATTCTCCACGGTCAGCTTGATTCTTGCGCCAATGGCCGGCCGGTTGCTCTTGACCCCGACCAGCTTGAGATTGACCCAATCGTTACCGTCAGCAGTATTGGCAAACAGCCGCAAGGCATGGCGATCTCCCGGAACCGCGCCGCCGGTCTCGGTGACGATGTCCTCGTAGCCGCGGCGCTCGAGATCCGCAAAAGCGACGCCGTGGCCTTTGTGCAGTTCGCCGGTGCCTGAAGAGGCCGTGACGTCCACGAAGTATTTTCCCTCGTGGTTCCGCAAGAGCACATGCGGCAACAGGGAAACGTAGGAAGGGTTGCCGTTGCCCAGGTAAATGTCCAGAAATCCGTCATTGTCAATGTCGCCAAAATTCGCGCCCATGGGCATAAAGACCTTGTCGAGGCCAACTTCCGCAGTGACGTCCCGGAAGGTTCCATCCCCTGAATTCTTATAGAGCTTCAGCGTGCCTGCGTTATGTGGCAGGCCCAGATAGGTGCGCATCGATTCGTCAACCGAGGTGAAGTAACTATTCACAAAAAGGTCTGGCCGGCCGCAATTGTCGTAGTCGAAGAACCACGCCGCAAAGCTCTTCCCGGTGCCGAGAACACCCGCTTGCGCGGCAACGTCGGTAAAGGTGTTGTCATGATTGTTGTGGTAGAGGCGATTCTCGCCCAGATAGTTGGTCACGTAAAAATCCACGTAGCCGTCATTGTCGTAGTCGCCGGCCACCACGCCCTTGGTTTGGCCCGGTTTGTCGATCCCCGCGGAATGCGAAATGTTTTCAAACGTTCCATCGCCCTTGTTCAGAAAGAGTTCATTCCCGCCGCTCTCGTTTCCCAGAAACAGATCGAGCAAGCCGTCGTTATTGATATCCGCCCAAACGGCGGTTTGCGAAGCCACCAGCGGCTCTCCGATACCGCTTGCGGCGGTGACGTCGGTGAACGTGCCGTCGCAATTGTTCTTCACGAGCGATGGCCTGAGCGGAAATTCCCAGCCTCCGCGCAAAACCAAGAAATCCAGGCAGCCGTCATTGTTGTAGTCCGTCTGAATGATGTTGAGCCCGCCCAACTGATTCGCGAGCCCGGCCTCGCGAGCGCGATCGGTAAACGTTCCGTCGCCATTGTTGTGGAAGTAGCGCAGCGGCTGGCACATGTCCATGCTCGAAGTGAGGATGTCCAGGCGGCCGTTGTTCTCGAAGTCATCCACGATCACCCCGCCGGCCATCGAAAAAGTGTCGACTCCCGCCCGTGGCGCCACGTCCAGGAAACGGCTGACCCTTTCCCTCGATTCAAACACCGACAATGGGATGCGGTATTTTGCCGGCACACCGTCCGGATATTCCCCCAAAGTTGCATAAGAAAGATTGAGCAACCACCGCGCATCCAGAGCTTGCGGCTTTGCTTCCAGGTATTTGGAAAAATACGCGATGGCCTTTTGCGAATCGGCCGTTTTTCGATAGGCATTCCCCGGGCGCATCGGGAAAAGGCATTTCTCCCCGGGCGCGCGGTAAACCTCGTTCGCCATCTCCGAGCGATGCAGAGAAGCCACACCGAGCGCGAATTCTATCTGGGGCACGGCGCGAGGAACCTTTTCCGAGGCGACGCGGTAGGCCTGCTGGTACTGCTCGATGGCCGCGTCCATGTTTCCCGCATAGCAATAGAGCTCGGCCAGGGCGAAATGCTCCTGTGCGAGGTCGAGCGGTTTCTGTTGCTCGAGGGTCTCGCGGTTCGCCGGCGCAAGAAATTTCTCAAGTCGCTCTGTTCCCGCCGCCAGGGATTCGGTGCGCATTTGGCAAGTTAGCGTGGGATCCCGTTGCCAGCCCGAGACCTTGGGAAACCGCACGAGAGCGTCTTCCGCCTCAACTAAACCGGAAACGCTCAGTGAGTACGTCACGCTTCCGTAGGCGGACGTCGCGTCGAGCCGCGCTCTGGGAACGTTCTCGGTTTTCTCCGCCTCGCTCTCCGGAATCACCTTCAGGATGGCATAGCCCGACGGAATCCGCGTGATGGCTGAAAGCTGCCCGGGAGCGACTCCTTTGAGAGCTTCGCGCAATTCCGGCCGCAGGGCGGCAGGGTCGGTTCGCCCCATAAAGCCGCCCGAGTCGGCCGTGGGATCAATGGACTTCTCTTTGGCCAGCGTTGCAAAGTCGTAGCCGGCCTTGAGCCTTTCGAGCACTTGGCTGGCCTGCTCGGGAGTACTGACAATAATGACCTGCAAGGCCACTCCCTTCGAGCTCTTCCCGGCGGCCGGCGGCGCCGATTGCCCGTACAAAAGCGCCGAGACAAGCCCCGCGCCGCACAGCGTTAGCCCAAGCAGACAACCGCCGGTGCGGCGGAGCGCCTCCAGATTCCGTCGCCCGAGAAATCCCCTGCCCTGCGACATGCGGAAATTCTACGCGTGCGACCCTCTCGTGCTCAATGCCTTCGCAAGGAATGAGTTCCAGGATTTCGGAAGGACGTGCACTTAGAGTGAGCGTACTCGGTCATGAGGGCCCGTGGGAGAGGGCGTCAATAAACCCAATTCATTTGGATGCAAGTTGTTTGCGGTGGGAAGTCTCTGCGTGCCAAAAAAATTAAGTTTTTTCCGCTCCTTGGACCTCGCGTGGCCGTGTACGCGGGATTTGAGCGCATCTCGCGGGCTCGAGGGCACGAGTACTCCCAAACCGGCCGGGCAGCAAATCTCACCCGGCTGTAACGGCCGATCCGTTCCGCTTCGACGAGGGTGTGTCAGGTGGCTAGAGGATTTGAGATGATCAGCGTCCGTATTTGCCAATGAGTTCGGCTTGAGCGAGGGTGTGGCCCTTCATGGCGCGTTCGACGTCGGCTTTCGTCACGCCTGCCTTCAAATTCAGCTTGGCATCAAGCGCATACAGCTTGAAGAAATAGCGGTGCGGATTGCCGGGAGGCGGGCACGGGCCACCGTAGCCGATTTTTCCGAAGTCGTTGCGGCCTTGCCGCGCGCCATTCGAAAGCTGCTCCTGCTTCGCGACTCCTTCCGCAAGCTCTCTTGTTTCGCCGGGCAAATCGAACAGCACCCAGTGCACCCAGATGCCGACCGGAGCGTCAGGATCGTCCACGATGAGCGCGAAGCTTTGTGTTTTTGCCGGAGGCTCGCTCCAATTGAGCTTGGGAGAGGCGTCGGGCCCGTCGCAGGTAAATTTTGGGGGAATCGCTTCGTTGGCTCGAAAGGCATCGCTCGAGATTTTCATGGCTCCTCCTTGGGCGTCGACCGATGAAATTGCGCCCAGGAAAGGGGAGAGACCCAACGACAACCCAATGAAGGCGGCAAGCACGTTTCGCATAGGCGACCTCGGCTATTCTCACACCGGCAGCATGTCAGAAGGGGCCAAACCCTGAGGCCGTGTTCGAAGAGCGCTTTGCTCGAATTCGAGACTATCCGTTCAACGGCGGCTTCGATCCTTGCGCACCGCTTCGTCAATCAAAGCATCCAGCTCGTCTCGCGTCAGCGTCACGCGATCTTCCGCGGACTCGCCGCCTTCATTGGTCATCGGCAGCTCCGCGCCGCCTCCCGGCGGAGGCGAAACGAAATATCTCGGACGCGCGGCCATCAACTTCGCCACTTCCCGGCCTGAGAGTAATACGGGTTCGCCGGCCAGTTCCGCCGCGAGCGTGATCTTTGCAGAGTGCTCGATGGTCTCCATGCGAAAGAAAGCCGTTAGCAAATCCGCTCCGCAGGTCACTGCTCCGTGGTTCGCCAGCAGCAGTGCGTCATAGTGCGGAACAAACGGCTCGAGCGCGGCGCTCAGCTCCGGCGTGCCGGGAGTGGCGTATTGCACCAGCGGGATCTGGCCAAGACCGACGATCACCTCCGGAAGCAGCGCTTTGTTCAAGGCCCGCCCGGCAACGGCGAAGCCCGTCGCCGTGGGCGGGTGGGCGTGGCAAACGGCATTCACGTCCGGCCGCATGCGATAAAAAAGGAGGTGCATGGCGAGCTCGGAGGAGACCTTGCGATCCCCGGCGACCTGCCGGCCCTCGAGGTCGGTCATCACCAGGTCCTCGGGCCCAAGCATTCCCTTGTTCATGCACGTAGGCGTGGTGAGAATGCGGCCGTCACCGAGGCGCACCGAGAGGTTGCCTTCGCAAGCGACAATGAAGCCGCGCTCGTACATCCAGCGCCCGGCGGCACACATGTCCCGGGCATGTTGAGCATCGCTTTTTGTTTGGCGTGGTAAAAGTGAGTCCGGGGTCAAGGTCGGACTCCTTCCTGGCGCGGAAAACAGCCGCACCGTCTCTTCCAATCACATCGGGTGCACCCCGTGGGGAGCTACGAAATGGCCCCGCCAGCTCCCTGGGCCTGGCGTGAGCGCAAAGAACGTATTATAAAACTCCGCTGGAATCTAGCGCTCTTCCGGTTTTTTTGCAAACTCGGACGACCCTAGGCGTAAATGCCGCGCAACTTGAGCGCCGTGGCTACGCGGTCGATCGCCAGCATGTAAGCCGCGATGCGGTTATTGACTTTGTGCAGTTCTGCGTAGCGCACCACTTCGTCGAAGGCATTCTCCATAAAGTCCGTCAGTCGCTCGTTCACCTCGCTCTCCCGCCAGAAGAATCCCTGGCGGTCTTGCACCCACTCGAAGTAACTCACCGTCACGCCACCGGCGTTGCCCAGAATGTCGGGGATCGTGAAGATGCCCTTCGCATCGATGATGGTATCGGCTTGCCAGGTCGTCGGGCCGTTCGCGCCTTCACAGAGGATTCGCGCCTGGACCTGGTCTGCATTTTTCTCGGTGATCTGGTTTTCAATGGCGGCGGGGATGGCGATGTCGCAAGGCTGGAAAAGCACATCGCGCGCGGACATTTTCGTTCCGCCGCCCTGGAAACTCTGCAGCGGCTTTTTCTGCGTGTAAACCCAGTCGATCACTTTGGGTATGTCGAATCCCTTCTCGTTGTACAGCCCGCCGCCAATGTCCGCGAGACCGACGATTTTGTAGCCGGCTTTTTGCATCAGGTCCGCCGCCATCGAGCCCACATTTCCGAAACCTTGCACCACCACGCGGCAGCCCGGTTTTTTCATGCCGACCTTGGCGAGCGCCTTGTCGCAACACATCATTACGCCGCGTCCGGTAGCCTCCCTTCTCCCCCGGGAACCGCCCAGCTCAATGGGCTTCCCCGTCACCACCGCGGTCGTGGCTTGCCCGACGTGCATCGCATAGGTGTCCATCACCCAGGCCATGGTTTGCTCGCCCGTGCCCACGTCCGGGGCCGGAATGTCGCGCTCCGGTCCCAACCAATCCGCCAGTTCTGCGGTGTAGCGTCGCGTCAAACGTTCCATTTCTCCGCGCGATAGTTTGCGCGGGTCGCAAATCACCCCGCCCTTCGCTCCCCCAAACGGAATATTCACCACCGCGCACTTCCAGGTCATCCACGTGGCCAGCGCGCGCACTTCATCAATCGAAACGTCGGGGGCGAAACGAATCCCGCCTTTTCCCGGCCCGCGCACGTTCGAATGCAGCACCCGGTACCCGGTGAAAACTTCCAGCTGGCCGTTGTCCATCCCTACCGGAATGTACAGCGTGATTTCTTTGCTGGGCCACTTCAGGAAGCGGTAGAGTCCCTGCTCGAGGCCCAGCTTGTTCGCGGCCACTTCAAAACGCGCTTCCGCGTTCTGGTACACATTCATCTCTTCCGGCATCGGGGCTTGCGACATGCAAAAGTCTCCTTCGCTAACTTTCCTTGTTCTTGTCGCTCTCAAGCGAGGGCGCATCGCCGAGCAAACGATCGAGTAGGGGACGATACCATGAGTGTCATGCCGTTATTTCTTGGGACCAAGCGTCCTTACACAACTCGTCCTGTGACGACTCCACAGGCGTGAATTCGGGGGCCAAGGAAGGTAAGCTTCAGCGGTTACTACTCGACCGCCACACTTGCCAGTTGGCCGGGCCGCCAGTATACGAACCTGTTTCGCATCTCGCAAGGCGTTCGGGCAGAGTAAGCAGAGTATGGCCCGGTACGGGCCCTGATGGTCCCTAGCAAAAAGCTGCTTGTCGGTTTGCTTTTTTGCGTCGCGAGATCTTTTTGCGGGAGGCTCCGAACATCCCTCCGCCCATCCATGGCGGCGGCTTCGGACTCGCAGCGTCAGAAAGGTCCCGCCGAACGAGTCGAGTTGCTATTGTAGGCGGAACTGGATCGTGACCGTCAGGTGCATCGGCACCGCTTTGCCGTCAAGCATGGCCGGCTCATATTTCCATTGCCTCAGAGCATCCATGGCGGCCTGCTCGAGCAGCGTCGGGCCGGAAAGCACTTTCATCTTCGTGACGCGCCCGTTGGCGTCAATGAGCGCGTCAATCGTGACTCCTCCGGAAACGTGCTGAGCCCTTGCCAGTGACGGATACTCAGGCGGCACGGTGGAGACGAGCCTGGCCGGCCTTACCTCTCCGCCTACGGCCACGGGAGCTGCCGGCGGTGCCGGCGGTTTGTTGGAAGCCAATTCCGGACCCGGGGCATTGGCGTTGCCCTCTTGAGGCTCTTCGCTCATCGCTCGGGCGTCCGGTTCCGAACTGCTCTCGGCCGTCCGCTTCGGCGAAATCTTGGGCGCCCCGAGATGCACTTCTCCGAGGACAGGCTTCTTCTCGGTCTCGGCGGTGCCGGGCTGTGCGGTTTCGGCAATGATGACCGCTGATCCGCCATTCGCGGAATTTGAAGCACTTCGCGGGCTGCCGGCTGCGAGATCGCTCGCGCCAGCTGGGGCCGCATTACCCGGTACATTCGCGCTGCCGTCCGGCGTCGCTAGGGCCGTTGCTGCGTCCTTGTGCACGGGCAACATCGCCCCGAGCGCGGCCTCGTTCGACGTATCCGCCTGCGCATCTTGTGACGTCGCTCGAGCTGCTTTTGCTTGCGCAGTGGAAGTCCCAGCCAGAACCCCGCCCGAGTGCTGATTCTTGTACCACCAGCCGCCGGCGCCCAGCAGCAGAATCCCCGCCCCGAGCGCGACAAAAACAATGCCCTGTCCCGGCTTCTTGGGCGTGCCTTCGTTGATTTTCTGTCCGCTTTCCAAAGGCCGCGCGCTTCGCTGAGGAAGGTGCGAAGCAGCGGCCTTCTCCTGTTTGAGCGGCGCTGCAAGCGGCGCCATCAGCTCCTCTAGCGGCGGCTGTTCCGCGATGCGCTTGGCTTTCTCCCGGAGCACGAGTTCCTTCGGCGACGAGGGTGCGGAAGCGTTGCGCGCCAGCGGCGCGAGCCACGCGGGAATCTTCAGTTCCTCCTCCTCGAGGGACTCTAAAGCCGGGATTGCCGCCGGAGGCTCGATCTTCAAAGGCTCCTCAAGCTTCCTCACCTCCGGCAAAACAGCAGGTGCGCTGGACGCTACGGGATGCTCGAGAAGCTGAGCTGCGCTTTCGTGAACCGGCTCCGCCTTAGGAAGGGAAATAGCAGGCTCGGAAATCGGGGGAGCTTCCCGTGCCGGCTTCGCGGGTAAACTCGAGGCCGGCTCGGCAAACTGCAATTGCGACAGCTCTTCCTCTAGGCGCGTCGTGTGGCGCCGTAGTTCCTCCGTCTCGGGATCGCTCGACGGCGCTTGGGGCGCTGCGGGAGGGATATCGGCTGCCGAAGGTTTCACTTCGAAGAAGGGAGCAAGACTGGACAAATCGACCGTTGCGGGATTCGCCGGCGGTTCGGAGGGCGCAAAAAGCGACGCGGGCCTGTCCGACGGGCGCGCCAGCTGAAAACTGCGAACGGGCGGCTGGCTCGCCGCAGGCGGTTCGGTCTTCTTGGCGGGCTCGGGACGAGCCACACTGGGCGGCGGTTCGAGAACACGGGAAGCCGGGTCGCGCTTTTTCAGCCAAGGTTCGACAAGCGGCTCCTCTCGACCAAACAAAGTTGTGACCCGAGCCGCAGAAACATCGTCCGGCTTAGGGTAGGCAGTACCCAGCAAAGTACCGGAATCGATCGGCGCGGGAACGATGGAAGGTTCAGACATTGCGGGAGTCTCAGCCTTCGGCAAAAAGGGCGCGGGAGCGGAAGGCTTCCCCGCCACGCTGCTGGCGGCGGGCTGTTCCACCTTTTGCTCGACCGGCTGCGTGGGCCCCGGCAAGCCCTTGGTGGCGGCCGGGCGGCTTGCTTCTGGCGCAGCTTGCGGTCCAGGGGCAATCCGGTCGCCGGGGAACCGCATTCCCCAAAAACCCACGGCGGGCTCGGTAAATTCCAGTTCGACGTATCCGCTGACGTTGCGATAATTCTTCGACTTCATCACCTGGCAAACGACTTCCCTTTTCGTGCGCTCGTTGGTCAGGAAGAGCAATTGGCCGGGAGCCAGCACGGAATTCAGCTTGATGACCGCGCCGTTGCCGTGGACCATCACGGTTTTGGTCGATTCGGAAAAAGGTTCCCGCTTGTCCCTCCCGTCCAGGGTACGCGCGCCATTCACGGTGATGGGAACTTCGAGCGCCACCGGTTGCGGCCTTGTCGCGAAATCGCCCGAAGCCGCCGAACCGGGGCGCGAGCTGGTTTCGGGGGTGGTAAGCGTGTCCGAATCCTTGACGATAGGAGGCATGGCGTGCGGCACCCGGTGAAGCCGAATTTGCGGTTTGCCCCCCAGAATCCCGTCTTTCCTCGGCGGGGCTACCTCTTATATCTTCTGCTTCCGGGGAGAACGCCAACCATAGTACCCGCGTACCCCTTTTCGCTAAGCAACACCTGTTCGCGTGTACAGGCCGAAAGGCTGACCGGGTTAGCCGCCACTTCTGCCGAGCGGCGGCTTGAACTGCTCATCCACTTCGACCTGGTAGCCGGTGACCAATTTGTTGGTTTCGTTGGCCATGCCGACGACCGCCTGAAGCTCCTTGAACATCGCGTCGGTCATTCCTTTTCGAAAGGCGGACGCGGTGTGCGAATAGATGCAGTAGGTGCAATTGTTCGTCACGCTGACGGCGATATAGATCAACTCCTTGGTTAGCGGATCGAGCGCGCCCGGCGCCATGATCTGCTTGATGCTGTGCCAGGTGCGCTCGAGCAGCGGGGGATCGTGCGCGATGGCTTTCCAGAAATTGTTGATCCAATCCGTCTTGCGCGTGGCCATGATGTCGTCATAAACGGCGCGCACTTGCGGGCTCGCGTCCTGGTATTCGATCAGCCCAAATGTCGACATGGGACTCTCCAAATCTTGAAGATCGTTACCGCGGACATGATTTTATCGCGACTCGCGGGCGGCGTGGTCACCCGGCGAATGCGCGAAGAGGGCGGGGAATCTGTTCCCGGGAGGTCCCCATCTCATGGGTAACTCCTCGACATTGCTGCTCTTCGACTCCCGGCTATGAATTTTCTCGCTCCGGTAAATGAAATTCATTCTTCTTGACAGCAAAGACTGGGGCAGGTTACAACTCCACCCAGTCATATTGCCGTTCAAGGTGCCGGTATCCTTGAACCGAGACAGGGCGAGCGGGTCCGGGGGCTTGTCCTTAATGACGGATTCTCGATTCAATCACCGAATGTACTTGGGTTCCCATCTGTCCTCAGTTGGGCCCGAGTAGCGTTGATTTGTGTCTTCGACGTTCTCCGGCTCCTGTCGGAGGACGACGGTGCTGTCAGTTCACTTTCTAGCTCGAAGGGGGGAATTTGAATCTATGAAGCGCCTGGTAATAGCAGTTCTAATTGCATTTTCGCTGGCGGTGGCCGTAAACGCACAGACCTTCCGCGGCGCCATTAACGGCGCCGTGACCGACCCGTCGGGCGGGGTGGTCCCGAATGCCACGGTTAAGGCTACCGAAGTCGCTACGAGCATCGATCACACCACCACCACGACGAGCGATGGTGTCTTTGCCTTTCAGGATGTCCCTCTGGGACTTTACAAAGTGACCGTCACCGCTACAGGATTTCCCGCGTATACGGTCGACAAAGTGGAAGTCGTCGCCGGTCAGATTTATACCCTGCAGATTAAACTGAAGTTGGAGCAGGCCACCACCACCGTGGAAGTCTCCGCGGCGGCTCTTACGCTCGACACCACCACACAAACGCAGAACATGACGATTTCTTCGGACGTCGTGCAGGACATGCCTCTCAATGGACGCGACTTTACCCAGTTGATCGCGGTGGCCCCCGGTTACGGAGGCTATTCCGTGGGTGGCTTTGGCTCTTTAAACGGCACGCGCCCCAATCAGATGAACTGGCAGATCGACGGTGTGGACAACAACGATTTCTGGCACAACATTCCTGCGGTTAACCAGGGAGGTGTCTCGGGGATCGCGGGTGTCGTGCTTCCGATTGACTCGATCGATGAATTCTCCGCGCAGACACAGTCGGGCGCGGAAGCCGGGCGCAATGCTGGCGGCACGGTCAACCTGGTCATTAAGTCGGGAGGTAACCAACTGCACGGAACGGTCTATTACTACAACCGGAATGAATTCTATGGAGCGCACTCGCCCTTCTGGATCCCAGCACCGGGAAAGAAAGCGCCTCCGCTACGGAACGAGAACTACGGGTTCTCGCTGGGCGGGCCGATTATCAGGAACAAGGCCTTCTACTTTGTTAGCTACGAAAAGCAGGACTATCTCATTGGTCTTTCCGGTGTGGCCACGGAGCCTTCCACGCCCTGGCAGACAGCCGCTAAAGCGCTACTGACGAGCCATGGCATGACCCCAAGCAGCCTTTCCACAACCTTGCTATCCACTTTGTGGCCGCAGTCGGTCCTCACCGACCCCAGTGTCGTGGGTAAAGGGACGGCCGAGGGAAACTTTTTCAGTTCTTCCCCTTCCATTGGTTACAGCTATAACGGCGTAGCCAAGGTGGATTACAACATATCGGACAAGCACCGTATCTTCCTGCGCTGGTTCGGAGGACAGGGAGATCAAATCCAACCGACGGGAGGCAGCCCTGCGCTGGGAACGGCGAGTTCGAACCTGAAATACTATTTTGAAGTCGCGCCGATCCACGTGTTCAATTACTCCCTGGTGCTGAACTCTACATTCACTTCCAAGCTGACCAATCAGGTGCTCGTCGGCGCAAATTACTTTAACCAGCTTTTCCACGACTTCAACAATAGTTTTAACACGCAGACGCTGGGTCTGTTCCTCAGCCCCGATGCGACGAAACACGGACAGTACATCAATGGATCGCCAAACATTATCATCCAACCCGCGGGAGCCGGATCCAGCGGAGCCGGGTTTGAACAAATAGGGATCACACCGCCGGAGGGTCGCTCTGACCTGACATGGCATATCACCGACATCGTTTCCTATACGACCGGAAACCATCAGCTCCGCTACGGTGGTGAGGTTCGTCAGGGTCACGTCAATGAGTTTTATCACCGCCACGGTTTGGGCTCGTTTACATTTGATGGGACACAGGGGCCCTGGGCAGGCAGCTGCACGGCGCCCAATAACACCCCGCAATGCTTTGATACCCTTGCGCTCGCGGACTTCCTTGCAGGAGACGTTTCTTCGTCTTCTATCGCCGTTGGAAATCCCGAACGCTGGGTCACGGTCAACGCATTCAATCTCTTCTTCAACGATGGTTGGCAGATTACGAAGCGGCTGAATGTGAACTTTGGCGCCCGGTACGAATATTTCGGCCCCCTGCACAGCAGCAAAAAGGACCTGGCTGTTTATGATCAGGGCAAGGGCTTGGTCGTCCAGGGCAACGGAATCAATTCCATATTTCCGCCCGACAAGAACAACTTTGCCCCGAGGCTCGGCTTCGCCTATCAGCCGACAGCGAGGAACGATCTCGTCGTGCGCGGGGGAATTGGTGTCTTTTACGACCAGATCAATATGAACCCCTTCCTCGACTTCCGTCCGGGTGGCAGCAAAGCTGACGGCCTGGAGGACAACCCCTTCGGCCCCTCCGCGGTGTCGGTATACACTACGTCCACTTGCGGCTTGACTTCTTACAACTGGCAAACCGTGCAAGCGAAAGGCCCTTGCCCGGCGGGAACGCCGGGAGCGGCACAGGGTCTCTCAAACACTGCTGGTTCTGTCTTTGCTCCCGTTCAGCCCTGCGTCAATCCCAACTGCGCCGGGCCGAATGACCCGACTGGTTTGGGTGTCTATTCCGTCAGCCAGAACTTCCGTACTCCCTATTTTTACAATTACAACCTGCAGGTCGAGAAGAGCTTTGGCAACGCAGCCGTTTGGCAGATCGGATACGTTGGTAGCGAAGGTCGGAAGCTAAGCATGATGTTTAATCTCCCGACTACCGGCACGACTTTCGGATCCATCATCCAACTTCAAAGTGTGGGTACATCCAACTACAACGCTCTGCAAACCACCTTCAGACTTCGGTCGTGGCACGGATTGACGTCGCAATATTCCTTCACCTGGTCACACGCGCTAGACGACATGAGCGAGTATCGCGCGGCCATTTCGGATAGCCTTGACCGCAGAGTCGATTATGGGAACAGCGACTACGACACGCGGCGCTTGTTTACCGCCAGCTTCGCCTACGATGTGCCAAGGGCAGGCTGGGCGCATGGATGGTCTGATCGGCTCGTCAACGGCTGGCAAGTCAGTAGTCTGTGGAACTTCCACACCGGCCAGCCCTCTGATGAGTTCCTGCCCGGTGTGTATCTGATCGGGAACCCCTACGCCGTCTCCCATGCATTCTCAGCGGCAGCCGGCGGTGCGCAGTGGTGGAATCCGGCTGCCTTCGCCCTTGCGGGGCCGGGTACGCCACAGCTTGCCCGGAACACTCTTCACGGTCCTGGATACGGGGATGTGGATCTCTCTGTCTTTAAGAACATCCCAATTTCAGAACGGGTAAAGATCCAGCTCCGAGCCGAAACCTTTAACCTCCTCAACCGAATCAACCTATCCTCTGGCCCCGGCTCCGTGAGCAGCAGTTGCGGCGCGGCAGGGGTGGGCAAACCTTGTGGGTCGGGTTGGGGTTTCGTCAGTGATACGATCGGCGACTTCAATGGTGCGCCTGGCATCGGGCCCGGCGAAGCCTTCAATATGCAGCTGGTTGCCAAGATCATCTTCTAGCGTCCCAGCGGCAGCTTAACCGAACATCAGCAAGAGGTCCTGGCACCTTCCAGGACCTCTTGCTTTTTTTGTGGGCTCCCCTCGATTGCCGCCAAGCGCAGCCACGAGAAACGACGCCGCAACACAGAGGCGTTTGGAGCGCCGGGTTAAATTAACCCGCTTTGGCGCCGGAGCGGACGCCATTCTAGCGACGGAGGAATTCTTCTCCGGAGCCGCGGATTTGCCGCGCCCGTCTATTGACGAAGAAATTTTTCCAGCACAAGCTGCGATAGCTGCTGGGTGTTGTGGCGCAGCACGCCATGCTCCTCGAGGAGATCCTGGAGGATGACCCGGCAGCCGAGGTTCCGCAGCGCGGGCAAATCCACCGCAACCGGTGCGGCGCCTTCCGCGCGGTAGCGCCGCGCAACTTCGGGGGAGACCGCCTGGCGGTTGGCGATCACGCAGTCGATTACCCGGCGCGGCACATGCTTCTGGATGGCGCAAATGTGATCTGCCAGCGTGTACCCGGTCGTTTCGCCGGGCTGCGTCATCAGGTTCGCGATGTACACGCGCGGAGCGCTCGAGCGCGCGATGGCCGCGGCAATCTCCGGAATCAGCAGATTGGGCAATACGCTCGTATACAGTGAACCCGGGCCCAGAAGAATCAAGTCGGCCTGGTCGATGGCCTCGATCGCCGCCGGGAGCGGGCGCACGCCGCTCGGAGAGAGGCTAAGTCTCTTGATGGGTGTCGTGCTCGCGGTGATGCGCGTCTCGCCGTGAACCATGCGGCCGTTCTCGAGAAGGGCGACCAGATGCACATTCGACAGCGTCGAGGGGAAGATGCGGCCGCGAATGGCCAGTACCTTGCTCGTCACGCGAATGGCTTCAATGAAGTCGCCCGTTACGTGGGTCAGCGCGGCGAGAAAGAGATTCCCGAAGTTGTGGCCGGTCAGGCCTCGGCCTGCGTGAAAGCGGTATTGAAACAAGCGCCCCATCAGCGCTTCGTCCTTGGAAAGCGCCACCATGCAGTTGCGGATGTCGCCCGGCGGCAAGATGCGGTTCTCGCGCCGCAAACGCCCGGAGCTCCCGCCGTCATCGGTGACCGTCACGATGGCGGCCAGATCGGCGATGGGGCGCTCGGCGGTGGCGAGTTCCTCGGGGCGCCGCACGACGTGTTCTTTCAAGCCGCGCAACAGGGTGGAAAGCCCGGTCCCGCCGCCCAGGGCGACAATGCGGAAGCCAGGCGGCAGCGCTTTTCTAGAAGAGCCGTGTTTTTTCATTTTGCCTTAGAAACAAACGGCATGTTTATTGTACAAAAAAGGGGTTCAACACGGAGGAAGCCTCAGACGGCATCCTGCAAATAGAAGTAACCCGCCGGGTGTCGCATGGCCATGACGACGCCCCGGTCACGAGTCACTCGCTTGCGATTTCTAGCCGGCGAGCCCGTCTTTCTCGGGGTAGAGCAATTCGGTGAAGCGCGGATCTTCCTGAAGAAACGCGAAGTCTTCGTCGTTGCGCGCGTGGTAGCGGTTTTCCGGCCGCAACTGAATGGCGACCTTGAGGTTCTCGAGTGCGGAGTCGGCTTCGCCGGTGAGGCAATCGAGCGCGGCCAGCGCGTAATGAATGTGGTCGGCCTTGGGCGCGGCCCGGCGCGCTCTGTCGAGGCTTTCGCGGGCCTCGTCCCAGCGCCCGATGTTCATCATGGCCACGCCGCGCTGGTAGTGGTCCTCGGCGCTGCGTGGATTCTGTTCCGGGGTGGGCTTCATGCGTTGTTCGACAATTTTCAGATGCACGCGGGCGCGGTCGGAAAGCTCCTTGCTCGGGCCCCGCAACACTTCCTCAAGCCCCTGCTTGGCGCGTGCGAATTTTTGCTGATGAAACAGGTTGAGCGCCTCGTCATAAATCTTGAGCTGCTCCTGCACGCGAGGATCGACCAGTTCAACGCCGCCGCGCTGCGGGGGTGGTGCCGGGCCTAAGTTCTTCTTTTTCTGTGGCTTAGAGGACTTGTGCCCAGAGCTCTTGGAGTGGTGTGCCGAGCCCCCCGAGGCTTTTCGCACTTTGGCCATGACCGGCATGCTAGCAGAGGCGGGCGGCGCGCGTCAAACGCGGAGTTCTTCCACACGAGTTAATAACTTTACAATAAATCTGCGGCGCCGAGGAGCTGGACACGGGTTACCGAACGGCCGCATCGGGAAAAAATAGCCCGTGGAGATTCGGCCGGAATCACGGAAACTGTAATTCAGGCTGGAAGTGGTGGGAACACGGGGTGGGATGCTGGCCTGCCTGCACCGCGTATGCTAAATTTGTGGCCGGACACGGGTCGACGACAAAGTGCCTTTCATCAATTTTCCTGCGCGCGAAATTAACTGCAAGCTGGTGTACTACGGTCCCGGTCTCGGCGGAAAAACCGCCAACCTGCAGTGGGTTTATGACCACACGGGGCAAAACCAGAAGGGCAAAATGGTATCCCTGGCCACAGAGACCGACCGCACGCTGTTTTTCGACTTCCTTCCGCTGGACCTCGGGACCGTGCGGGGCTTCAAGACGCGCTTTCATCTCTATACCGTGCCCGGCCAGGTGTTTTATGAGGCCAGCCGCAAGCTCATCCTGAAAGGGGCGGACGGCGTGGTGTTCGTGGCCGATTCGCAGGAAGAACGGCTGGACGCAAACTTCGAGACCCTGGAAAACCTGCAGGAACACTTGAAAGAGCACAACCTGAATTTTGCGACGATTCCCTATGTGCTGCAGTTGAACAAGCGGGACCTGCCGAACGCCATGCCGGT
The DNA here is from genome assembly GCA_036262755.1 of Candidatus Acidiferrum sp. Lineage (GTDB taxonomy): Bacteria > Acidobacteriota > Terriglobia > Acidiferrales > UBA7541 > Acidiferrum. The sequence goes on along the minus strand of DATAIH010000025.1, from coordinate 39,333 downwards.
GCCGGAGCTGACCAAGCAGCTTCGCAAGAAAGCCGAGCCGGTTCTGGAATGCGTGGCGATCCAGGGCGCCGGCGTCTTTGAAACCCTCAAGGAAGTGGCCAAGCTGGTCCTCGCCGAACTCAAAAAAAGCGGGTAGCCCGGCGCGCCCGGAACTTCCGCCAGACCCGCACCACGCAAACCTTCCCTGAAAGCATGCAGGAGGTCCGTACCGAGACCGCCAGTCCTTCGCTCGTTCGCCTAGGAAGCACACCTCAGGCGAAGTTCGAGAGGGCGGCGGATTCGGTGTCGAAGGTAGGAATGGCCTCGACAAGGCGCGTGACCGTAAGGGCGTCGCGAACGCGGCCGGGACCGCAGACCAGACGCAGCACCCCGCCTTCGCGCCCGAGCTGGATCGAGATGCGCACGAGCGTGGACAGTCCGGAACTGTCGATTTGCGGCGTGCTGTCGAGGGCCACGATGACCTTGCGCGTGCCCTTCTTCAGGACCGACTGCAAGGCGCTGTTAAGCTGTTCGCTCGGTTCGCCAATGGTGAGCCGGCCATGCACCTCAAGAATGGCGACGTCGCCAGACCCGCGAACCTTGATCTCCATGGGCAGCCGTTCGATCATGTTAGTGGGCCTTCTCTTTTCGTCCGAACACGGAAAGGCCGCACCGCATTATACGCTGGCGCCGCGCTTGGCGGTCCGAAGAAGTGGTGACGCACTCCCCCGGGCCAAAACCGGGGGCTTCTGGAGTCTACCGCACACTTACTCAATCGCGGTTAGCGCCTGAAGGCTCGAGCGAGCCTTCCGTATTTCCATCGGCGATCCGTGGTCTCGCGTGGTAACCAATCTCGAATTGAACGAAACATGCTCACGATCCGCGGGCTTGACCTCCGGCCTCGTACTCGTGCGGTATATGGCCGCGCCGTTTTACGAAGTTAAACCCACGGACCTCGAAATGCCGGCCTTCCCGCGGCTAGCGCTCCTCGGAACCGCATGATTAGCCTCGCTGCCCGCAGTTCTGCGCGCCGCGAGAAGCGATCCCGTCACGTTGCTGCGCCGGATAGAAGCAGGCCCGCCCAAGAGAGAATTAAGGTTGACACCTTACCCAAGCGGGTCTAGTCTTGGGTTAAATGTCTACCCAAGACCGAGAGCGCCTGGAACTGCTGCAAGGCACGCTCGATTTGCTCATCCTGCGCACGTTGATTTTCGGGCCGCAGCACGGCCAGGGCATTGCGCGCGCCATCCAACAGACTTCACAGGAAGAGCTCCTGGTCGAGCACGGCGCCCTGTACCCCGCGCTCGGGCGCCTTGAGGAGCGCGGCTGGATCTCCGCAAAGTGGGGAACCTCCACAAACAATCGCAAGGCCCGCTTTTATTCGCTGACTGCGGCGGGCCGCAAGCAGCTAGGGAGGGAAACCACCAAGTGGAAGCGGCTGACGGCAGCCATCGGACGGATTCTGGAGGCCGGGGAAGGCTAGGTCATGTTCCGAGCGAAACGCAAGGCAGGCGACTTCCACGCCGAAATTGAAGCCCACCTCCGTCTCGAGACCGAACGGCTGCGGGGCGAAGGCCTAAGCGACGAAGACGCCCGGGCTGCTGCGCGCCGAACTTTCGGCAACTTGTTGCGGGCCGAGGAACGCTTCTACGAAGCAAGGCGCTGGTTGTGGTGGGATCACCTCTGGCAGGACGTGCGCTTTGGGCTCCGCATGCTGACAAAGAGTGCCGGCTTTACGAGCGTAGCCGTGCTCGCTTTGGCGCTGGGCATCGGCGCTAACACGGCAATGTTCAGCGTGATCGAGGCGGTGTTGCTGCGGCCGCTGTCGTACAGCAATGCGGACCAGTTGGTGAGCGTGGTTTCCGTGTGGCAGAGGGGCGGCGTGACGACCCCTTATTCCTGCTCTCCGCCGGATTTTTTTGACTGGCGCGATCAGAACCGTTCGTTCTCATCGATGTTTGCGTTCCATACCAGCGAGCGCGCGCTAACCGGTCGAGGCGACGCAAAACGCGTGCGCGCCGTCGTCACTACGGCGGACATCTTCCCGACTCTACAAGCACACGTCATCGTCGGACGAGAGTTCAGGGCGGAAGAAAATCGCAAGGGCGCCAATCAGGTGGTGATACTGGGCTACAGCTTTTGGCAGGCGGAGTTCGGAGGCATGCCGGACGCGGTTGGACAAACGGTCGAACTCGACAGCGAGCCTTACAAAATCATCGGAGTGATGCCGCGAGACTTCCGCTTTCCACTCCGGGACAGCGATGCGTACTTGCCCATCGGATTTGACGACAAGGTGATGACGCAACGAGGCGCGCATTATTTGCGTGTGCTGGGACGGCTGAAGCCAGGTGTCTCCGCGGCCCAGGCAAATCAGGATTTGACGGCCATCATGGCTGAATTGCGAAGGCGCTATCCGGACAAGGACGGGAAGTGGGGGGTGCACGCCGAACGTTGGAGCCGCCTACTGGTGAGCGATATCCGTCCCGCGCTGCTCGTGCTCCTGGGAGCGGTGGGCCTCGTGGCGCTTGTCGCGTGCGCCAACGTATCCAACTTGCTCCTGGCCAGAGGCACGGTGCGGCAACGCGAAATCGCCATGCGACGCGCGCTGGGCGCCGGGCGCCTCAGGATCGTCGAGCAGATTTTGACCGAGAGTTTAATGCTGGCGATATCTGCCGGGACAGCCAGTCTGCTGCTCGCGCATTGGGCGCTTCAGGCCATTGTTTACTTTGGACCGAAAGACATCCCGCGTCTCGCGAACGTGGGACTGAACACAACGGTGCTGGTATTCACGCTGGGTGTTTCGGTTGCGAGCGCCCTCCTGTTCGCGCTGATCCCGGCGCTGCGATCCTCGAAAACGGAAGTTGGCAGCTTGCTCAAAATGTCTGGCTCGTCCACGCGCGAAGCGGGGCGCGCGCGGAACGTTCTGCTTGTCGGAGAAGTCGCCCTTTCCATGATGTTGCTCGCGGGCGCGGGGCTGCTTATCCGTAGCTTCGTGGGCCTGAGGTCGCTAAGCCCGGGGTTTGCCCCCGAAGGCCTCTTGACGCTGGATGTCAGCGTGCCGGAGGCCCACTACCGGACGAGCCTGGCGCTCGAGGGCTACTGGGACCAAGCGCTCAGGAAGCTCGGCGGCCTGCCGGGAGTCGCCTCGGTCGACGCGATGACGCCGTTGCCGTTGTCCGGCGACGATTTCAGCAGCAGCTTCAGCGTGGAGGGCAGAAGCGTACCGGAGAAGGACCAGCCGTCGGCGGAATTGCGCTGGGCCACGCCGAATTACTTTCGAACCCTCGGTATTCCCCTGCGGAAGGGGCGGCCGTTTACCGATGCCGACCGTTTGGGGGCTGCCCGAGTTCTGCTGATCAGTGAGACGGCGGCGCGCATGTTTTTTCCCGCCGGTGACGCGATCGGGCAGAAGGTTAACTTCGGCGCGAGGGGCGGATATGAAAAAAATGAAGGAGAGATAGTAGGCGTCGTGGGCGACGTGCGCCACTTTGGATTGGACGCTCCTATCGCTCCGACCTTCTATGTGCCGCTCGAACAGGCAGGGATGGATGGCGCGACTTTGGTAATTCGCGAGCAAGCATCTCCGGCTCTGGGGCGAGCCGCGCGCAAGCTCGTTCAAGAAATCGACCGGGACGCGTTGGTGGGACAACCCGTGATGTTTGAGACGCTGCTTGCTGAGTCGCTAGGGGAGAGGCGCTTTTACATGATGCTTCTGGGAGCATTCGCTGCATTGGCATTGGTCCTGGCGGCCGTGGGACTGTATGGCGTGATTTCCTACTCGGTGGCACAGAGGACGCGGGACATTGGCATTCGTATGGCGATGGGCGCGGCGCGCTGGCAGGTATTGTCGATGGTCATGAAGAACGGCCTGGGACTCGTGTTGCTAGGCTTGGCAACGGGCCTGGGGATGGCACTCACCCTCAATCGCACGATCGAGGGCTTACTCGTTGGCGTGAGCCCTACCGACGCACCCACGTTACTTGTAGCAGCGGGGGTGCTGCTGCTCGTCGCGATGCTGGCCTGCTATGTGCCCGCCTGGCGCGCGTCGCGAATGGATCCGCTCGTGGCATTGCGGTTTGAATAGGCAAGCGCGACGCTAGCCAGAATAGCGTTGCGGGGATTCGCCATTCTCATCGATCGCGGAGGTGGGCCATGTTCCGACGGAAGCGCAAGCCGAGCGACTTCGGCAGGGAGATCCAAGCCCACCTGCAGTTCGAGACAGAACGCCTGCGGGAGGAGGGACTAACCGAGGCAGAAGCGCGAGCCGCGGCGCGCCGGGCTTTTGGCAACGTGACCGAAGCCGAGGAGCGCTTCTACGAATCCGGCCGCTGGCTCTTTTGGGACCACCTTCGGCAAGACCTGCGTTTGGCTTTCCGCATGTTGCGCAAGTCTCCCGGTTTTGCCGCGGTGGCTGTGGCGACTCTGGCGGTGGCCATTGGCGCAAACGCGTTGGTCTTCAGCGCACTCGATGCTTTCCTGCTTCGCCCGCTGAACGTGCCGCACCCGGAAAGCCTCTACGGGCTCGAGTTTGGCGAAGGGCGTCACGGCGCTCAGTCGTATCCCAATTATGAAGACTTCCGGGATGGCAACCGCAGCTTCGATGGCTTGGCCGTTTACGACATGGTCAGGGTGGGGTTGGACACCGGGGAAAACCCCACGCGCGCGTGGCTCTACGAGGTAAGCGGGAACTACTTCGACGTATTGAACCTCCGGCCGTATCTCGGCCGCTTCTTCCACTCCTCGGACGAGCAAGGCTCGGGGAGCGCCCCTTACATCGTGCTCAGCTATGCCTATTGGCGCGGTCATTTTCAGGATGACCCTGGCGTCGTGGGCCGCAGGGTGGAAGTAAACAAGCGACCGTACTCGATCATCGGCGTGGCTCCGCAGAACTTTACCGGAACGTTTCTGCTGCTCTCTCCCGATTTTTTTGTGCCCCTGGTCAGTTTTGAGGACGAGAAAGCCCTGAGGAATCGCGGCGGCCGCTGGATTTTCGAAACCATCGGACGTCTGAAGGCCGGGGTAACTCCCGGGGAGGCCGCTGCCGATCTCAACGCCATTGGCGCCTATCTCGAAAAGACCTATCCCCAAGACAACGGCCGCATGAACGTATCGCTCGAACATGCAGGTCTGTACGGCGATACTTTCGGACGCCCGATCCGGAGATTCGTTGTGGCCCTGATGCTGCTCGCCGCGTTGATCCTGCTGGCCGCATGCGCCAACCTGGGAAGCCTGTTTGCGGCGCGCGCCGCCGATCGCTCGCGGGAAATTGCCTTGCGCCTGGCGCTCGGATCGAGCCGCCTGGGCATTCTGCGCCAACTGTTGACCGAGGCTCTGGTGATTTCGCTCGGGGGCGGCGCCCTCGGGATTTTGGGTGGAGCGCTGCTGCTCAGAAGGCTCGTCGCGTGGAATCCCTTTCCGGAGTTTCCGACAAACGTGCCACTGAATCCGGACGCCAACGTTTATGCCGTGGCCGCGCTGCTGGCGTTCGTGAGTGGCATCCTCTTTGGTGCGGTGCCCGTCAAGCAGGTGCTCGGCACCGATCCGTACGAGATCGTGAAGTCCGGTTCGCTCGCGAGGTTCGGCCGCCGCATTAGCTTCCGAGAGGTGTTGGTCGCGGTGCAGATTGCGATTTGCGCGCTGCTGGTGACGTCTTCGATGGTGGCGGTACGCGGGTTAGTGCGCTCGCTCGACAGCGATTTCGGCTTTCGACCGGATAAGGTGATCCTTGCGGACACAGATTTGGACATGGCGGGTTACTCCCGGGATGCCGCACCGGCGATGCAAAAGCGCATGATCGAATCGATGCGCTCGATACCGGGTGTCACTGCGGTGGGACTGGCGAATTGCCCTCCCTTGGCGGGTTGCGGCACTTCGCGGGCCGCGGTTTTTACCGACGAAACCTCGGATCTGCGCCCTTCCAACATCGCCGCCTCGGGCATGACCTACGAAGTATCTCCGGAATTCTTCGCTGCGGCCGAGACGCCCGTGCTGGCGGGAAGGACCTTCACCTGGCATGACGACAAAAGTGCGCCGCGCGTGGCGGTCGTCAACCAAACGTTTGCGCGCAAAGTGCTTGGTTCGGAGGCCAACTCGCTCGGCCGATACTACAAAACCTGGAATGGAACCCGCATCCAGGTAGTGGGCGTGGTAAAAGACGGCAAATATGCGAGCCTCACCGAGGAGCCACAGGCTGCGACGTTTTTGCCGATCCTGCAATGGCCCTCGAGCGAAAGCTTCCTCCTGGTGCGTTCGGACGGCGATCTAGGGCAGCTGGCCGGGGCCATGAGGAGAAGCATGCATGACCTGGACGCGGGCCTGCCTGTTTTCATCCAGAGCTGGCCCAACGCGATGGATTTCTTCCTGTTTGGCTCCCGCATGGCCACCGTGGCGCTCGGAGTGCTCGGCGCGCTCGGTGCCATCCTGTCCGTCACCGGTATTTTTGGAATATCGGCGTATTCGGTCAGTAAGAGACTGCGGGAATTGGGAATTCGCGTGGCCCTTGGCGCACAGTGGAAGGAAGTGTTAGTGGCGGCGCTGGGACGAGCCATCAAGCTGCTAGGGTTCGGTTCTGCGGCCGGATTGCTCCTCGGAATTCTCGCGAGCCGCGTGCTCCAGTCTATCGTGTACCAGGCAACTTCGCGCGATCCGTTGGTGCTCGGCGGCGTGGTTCTCGCGATGTCGTTGCTCGGGCTGGTCGCGACGTGGATTCCGGCAGAACGCGCGCTCCACGTCGATCCCGCCCGATTGCTCCGCGAGGAGTGAAACCGCATTCCAGACAGTTTGTGAAAAGATCGGTTTGTCCCACAGGTCGGCCTGACCACTTTTAGCGCGCTTTCTCCACCAAAAGAAAAACTGCACCCGGTGCCTGGTCCCGCCTGGAGGCGCAATCGGTAAAGAAAGTCCAAAAAAGGACTTGACAAGTGTCAGAGTGTTATAGTTATGTATAACAGTAATGAGCCGCGCGGCTCTGAGGTTCCACGAAGAACCTTGGCCCAAAGTAAGTAGATATAAAGGAGAAGGAATCATGAGATCTGCTCGTTTTGTACTGCCATTTGCTCTGATGTCGCTCCCCCTGGCTTTCGCGCAGTCCGAGGCGCAGAAGCCCGCCGACGCGGTTCGGCCCTCCCCGGCGCAAAAGTCTTTTGACGCACTGAAGACCCTCGCGGGTCTGTGGCAAGGCCCAGTGAAAGTGGAGCCTCCGCAACCCGGCATGGGGGACCAGCCCGCCATCGAGGTTTCCCTGCGGGTGACTTCCCGAGGAAACGCGCTGGTGCATGAGATGTTTGAGCCTGGAAAGGGCGACGACCCGACGCACTACGACCACCCTCTGACCACGCTCTACTTGGACGGTGATCGTCTGTTCCTGACGCACTATTGCGACGCCGGAAACCGGCCGAGGATGGTCGCCAGGATTTCGCCCGACGGAAAGACGGTCGAATTCGATTTTCTCGACCTCTCCGGGGGCAATCAGTACGGGCACATGTATCACGCCGTGTTCACCATCGTCGACGCGAACCACCACACCGAAGAGTGGACCTATATGATGCCCGGAGACAAGCCCGTCCACGCGCACTTTGACCTCGAGCGGGCGAAAGTGACAAAGTGACCTGCGGGTAGGGCGGACGGGAAAACAGGATGGACCGTGAGTGGAATGAAAATCAGCCGATTTACCGCCAGCTGCGGGACCGTGTCGTGGCCATGATTCTCGACGGGGTTCTCAAGGAAGGCGATCCGCTGCCCTCCGTGCGCAGCGTGGCGGCGGAATACCGGGTCAATCCGCTCACGGTCCTGAAGGGTTATCAGCAACTGGTGGACGAGGGGCTCGTCGAGAGCCGGCGAGGCTTGGGCATGTTCATCAACGAGGGCGCACGAGCTCTGCTGCTTGAGGGCGAGCGGCGGAAGTTTCTCGAGGAAGAGTGGCCGAGGATCTCAGAAACCATCGAGCGGCTGGGGCTGAAGGCCGATGAACTGCTCAACGGAGCGAGCAAACCGTCCTCGGACACCGCACCGTCAAGCCCTCGAAAACCGAATAAGCCGCAGGAGCGCTGAGGCCATGGCATCGATCGAAGCACGCGGACTCCGCAAGACCTATGGCACCACCATGGCGCTCGACGGTGTGGACCTGCGGGTCGAAGAGGGCCGCATCGTCGGGCTCATTGGTCCCAACGGAGCCGGCAAAACCACCGCGCTCAACGCCATCCTCGGCCTTACTCCTTATGAGGGAGAATTGCGAGTGCTCGGACGCGACCCCTGGAGCGAGCGCGACCGGCTCATGCGCGACGTCTCGTTCATCGCCGATGTCGCGGTGCTTCCGCGCTGGATCCGGGTTTCGCAGGCACTCGATTACGTCTCGGGCGTGCATCCGCGATTCGACCGCGCCAAAGCGGAAGGATTCCTCGAGAAAACCGCGATCCGGCGAGAGAGCAAAGTGAGGGAATTGTCGAAGGGCATGGTGACGCAAATGCACCTGGCTCTGGTCATGGCGATTGACGCGCGATTGCTGGTGCTCGACGAGCCCACGCTGGGCCTCGACATCCTTTTTCGCAAACAGTTCTACGATTCTCTGCTGAACGACTATTACGATCGCAACCGCACCATCGTGGTGGCGACCCATCAGGTGGATGAAATCGAGCATGTGCTCACCGATCTGGTGTTCATCAACCGTGGCCGCATCGTCTTCAACCGCAGCATGGAGGAAGTGGAGTCACGCTATCTGGAAGTGCTGGTGCATCCCGACAAACTCGCCGCAGCCCGGGCGCTCAAGCCGATCCACGAGCGGCAGGGGTTTGGCCGCAGCATCCTGCTGTACGAAGGCGTCGATCGCCAGCAAATGGCCGCCTTTGGCGAGGTGCACGCGCCCAGCATTTCCGACCTGTTCGTTGCCGTGATGGGCAATCAGGCTGGGCACACCCCAGGAGTCACGCGATGAGTACGGGAACGAATGTCTTGCCGGACGCTCCCCTCGCAGCTCCCCTCCGGCCCACGCTCATTCCGGCGACACAGCACTTTTACTGGGCGCTTAGGCGCGAATTTTGGGAGAGCCGCTCGATTTATCTCGCACCACTGGCCGTCGCCGCGCTATTCCTCGTGGGCTTCCTGATCAGCCTAATTCATCTGCCGCACGAGATGCGCGCGCTGGCAGGGCTCGACCCCGGCAACGAGCGCGGTGCGATCATCGCGCCGTACGACACGGCGGCATCTCTGTTGATGGGGACTTTCATCTTCGTCGCCATGTTCTACTCGATCGAAGCGCTGCAAAGAGAGCGCCGCGATCGCAGCATCCTGTTCTGGAAGTCGCTGCCGGTTTCCGATTCGACGACCGTGCTCGCGAAGGCCAGCATCCCTTTCGTGGCGCTCCCGCTGCTCGCCTGCGCCATCGCTTTTGTTACCCAGTTCATCATGCTGCTCCTCGGCAGCGCGGTATTGGCGGGGAGCGGCCTGCCTGTGGCCGGGTACTGGAAAGCGGTGTCCTTATTCCAAGGGTCCCTGTTGCTGCTCTACCACGTGATGACCGTGCATGTGCTGTGGAGCGCACCCGTTTACGGGTGGCTGCTGCTGGTGTCCGCTTGGGCGCGCAGGGCGGCATTCCTATGGGCGGTGTTGCCGCCGCTCGGGATCTGCGCTCTCGAGAAGCTGCTGTTCAATAGTGCGCATTTCGCCGCCTTCCTGGGGCATTTCTTCACGGGCGGCACGGAAGGACTGTACGCGCCGGGCACCTTGCCGATGGATCCGGCGACGCATCTCACGCCGGGCAGGTTCCTCGGCACCCTAGGGCTCTGGCTTGGCTTGGCCGTCACTGCGGCATTCCTCGGTCTAGCGGTGCGGTTGCGCCGCCGACGGGGCCCGGCCTGAGGCCCAAGCGAAACATCTCGGATGAGCGCGGCGTGGGTCTAGGTGAATGCGGACCGATGGAATGGACGTGGCGGTGAGTGAAGGAGAAAAGAATGTCGTTTTCGCCCATATTGTTTGTTCACATTTGCGCGGGGACCTTGGGGTTGCTGTCGGGCGCCGCCGCGATCTCTTTCCGCAAAGGTTCCCGGGCGCATGTCCTGGCGGGAAAGGTTTTTGTGGTGTGCATGCTGACCATGGCCGCAGGCGCCGCGTATCTCGCCGTCGTGAGGCATCAGCCAAACAATCTTGGCGGAGGGATTCTGACCTTTTATTTAATCGGAACGGGCTGGCTCGCGGCCAGGCGCCCGGACGGAGAAACCAGCCGCCTCGATTGGGTCGCGCTTCTGATTCCTTTGACGCTGGGTATCCTCACGTGGGTCTCCGGTGTCGAAAAGATGCGTGCCCCGGGGCCTCCCGAAGACGGGGTTCCCGCGGGAATGCACTTCTTCATGGGCTCGGTAGGCCTGCTTGCTGCGACCGGAGACGTTCGCATGCTAGTCGGTGGTGGTGTTTTTGGGACCAAGCGCATCGCGCGGCATCTCTGGCGCATGTGCTTTGGGCTGTTCATCGCGGCAGGGTCTTTTTTCATGGGACCGTCAAACCGCCCGCTGAGATTGCTGTCCTCGGTAGGGCTCGGCCGACATCTGTCCCCGGCGATATTCAGCACCGGCTTATATCTGTTTTTGACCGTCCTGCCGCTGATTTTGCTGATTTTCTGGCTCATCCGCGTTCGCTTGGGAAATGCCTACAAGAGAAACTTGATGCCAAGCAGGGCGGATGCTTGAGCGCCAAGCACCGGCGAGCTCTCGCACATCGCTCGCGATGGTCTTGTTCTGTGACTTGCCTCGGTTTGCTTGCGCGGCCCTCCCTACAATATTCCTGACGCTCCTTCGTCTACATCAATAGATGGACCATGCCCTCGAAAAACCGTGGCCAATGGCTGAACAAGATCATCGGATCTCCGAAGTAGTCGTCCGTGAGCGGGCCCGCCTCGGCAATTTCATTCGCCGGCGAGTCGCGGACCCGAGCGATGTCGAGGACATTCTGCAGGACGTTTTCTCGAAGCTGGTCGAAGCCAACCGCCTGCTGATGCCCATCGAGCATGTGACCGGCTGGCTTTTTCGCGTGGCGCGCAATCGCATCACCGATCTGTTCCGCAAGAAGAAGCCGGCTTCTTTTGCCGACGCGGCTCGCGAGCGGGAAAACGGCGAACTGCTCGAAGTACAGGATCTGCTGCCATCGCCGGATGCCGGGCCGGAAGCGCTCTACCTCCGCAACGTGCTTCTGGACGAGCTGGAACTGGCGCTCGACGAACTGCCGGACGAGCAGCGCGAAGTATTCCTCGCTCACGAACTGGAGGGCCAGAGCTTCAAGGAAATGGCGGCGGAGACGGGATTGAGCGTGAATACGCTGCTTTCGCGCAAGCGTTATGCGGTGCTGTATTTGCGCGAGAGATTGCGAGACATCTACGAAGGATTTGCCGGAGGGAGGGTGGGAACATGAGACCGAGATGGAAAAAGATGATCTGGATCGCTCCGCTGGCGATCGTGGGAATCGTGGTGTTTATCGCCATTGGCGGCGAAATCGTGCTGCGCCTGTGGAACTGGCTGCTGCCGTCGCTGTTCGGGTGGCGGCAGATTACCTTCTGGCAGGCGCTCGGACTGCTGCTTTTGTGCCGGATTCTGTTCGGACGCCTTGGTGTTCGCGGTTCCCATGGTCCCCACGTGGGTTCCCGGATGCGTCATCGCATGGCCGAGCGGTGGGAACAGATGACGCCGGAAGAACGCGAAAAGGTCCGCGAGCGCTGGGGCCGCTGCGGATTCAAACCGCCTGAGGTCAAACCGACGGCGTGAGCCCGCCCGCCCGAGCTCGATCGGGCGCGGACATGCAGGTAAGGGAATGAAACGACCAATCGCATCACCATAGCTCGATTGCCAGTAGAGAAGAAAAGGCACGACGGGTTGAAGTCGAGGCCTATCTCACAGCATCCCTAGGAGAGAGGACATGAATTCAACCAAGAAGCAAGCGAGGCTCGCGGGGCTGCTGTATCTGCTAGCATCCCTCCCCGGAGCATTCAGCCTCCTGTATGTTCCCTCTCATTTCATCGTATCCGGAGACCCCGCTTCGACCGCCGGCAAGATAGCTGGTTCGGAATTCCTTTTTCGGCTCGGGATCTTGAGCGAACTGACCGGGTTTATCGGGTTTATCTTCGTCGTCTGGGCCCTGTACCGCTTACTGGTCGGGGTCAGCAAGGCGCACGCTTCGCTGATGGTGACGTTCATGCTGATTTCGATTCCGATCTCGCTCGTGAATGTGCTGAACGAGACCGCCGCCCTGACACTCGTGCGCGGCGCCAATTTCTTGTCGGTATTCGACAAACCTCAGCGGGACGCCCTGGCGATGCTATTCCTCCATCTGCATTTCGATGGATTTTTGGTTGCTCAGATCTTCTGGGGGCTTTGGCTCATTCCATTTGGGGTGCTTGTGTATAAATCGGGATTCCTCCCCCGAATTCTGGGCGTCTTGTTGATCCTTGCGTGTTTCGGCTACCTGGCGAATACCCTCGTCGGCTTCGGCTTGCTGCCCTCGGATGTCGCTTCCCGGGTTGTAGGACAGCTGACGATCTGCGAGCTGCCGATTATCCTGTGGCTCCTGACGGTAGGTGCCAAGGATCAGCCCTTAGCGACCATGTACTCTTGAGCGATGACGGGCTTCCGAAGGATATCCACATGAAAGCAATCATCTATCACCGCTACGGTTCTCCCGATGTTCTCGAATGCGCGGAGATCGAGAAGCCGGCTCCCATGGAGGATGAGGTTTTAATTCAAGTTCGCGCGGCCTCGCTCAATCCCTATGACTCGCACTTCCTGAGAGGCTTGCCCTATCTCCTTCGCCTCGGGACCGGGCTCGGCAAGCCAAAGCACCCTCGACTCGGTGTGGACCTGGCCGGCCAAGTGGAGTCGGTTGGCAACAGAGTGACGCAGTTCAAACCAGGCGACGACGTTTTCGGCTGCGGCCGAGGGGCCTTTGCCGAGTACGCCTGCGCTTCGGAAGCAAAGCTGGCCCGGAAGCCGGAAGACATGACTTTTGAGCAGGCGGCCTCCCTACCCGTCGCGGGATTGACGGCCTTCGAAGGTCTTCGGCTCGGCGCCGCGAGCGACAAGGGCCAGATCCCGCAAGGAAAGAAAGTTTTGATTAATGGTGCCGCAGGAGGCGTGGGTACGTTTGCCGTCCAGATCGCCAAGTCCTTTGGCGCCGAGGTGACCGGGGTATGCAGTACGAGGAATGTGGAGATGGTGCGAGCCCTCGGCGCAAATCGGGTGGTTGATTACACGAGAGAGGATTTCATCGAGAGCGGACAACGTTATGACTTGATTCTCGACTGTGTGGCGAATCACTCGTTGTCCGCCTTCCGGCGCATCCTCGATCCCCAAGGACGCTACATCATGGTCGGAGCGGCGGACGGAGGCGGCCGGTGGATGATCGGGGTTCTGGCTCGTTTGCTGAAGGCGTTTGTGCTCTCGCGCTTGGTGGGCCAGAAACTCGTCATGATGGGCGCGAAAATAACCAACGAGGACCTGACCGCCTTGGGAGAGCTGATGAAGGCGGGAAAGCTCCGACCGGTTATCGACCGGCGTTACCGGCTCAAGGAAGTTCCCGAGGCGATCCGATATATCGAGCAAGGGCACGCGCGCGGGAAAGTAGTCGTAACCGTGCAATAAAAGAACAAACGGAAGATTCGGCTGGACCCGGCCGTGCCCCGTCGAGCGCAACCGGAACGCCCGAGGCAGGATCGCTTTCCGCATCAGAAAAATCAATCTCGGCTATGAAAATTTCAAACTGCGCCTCTCAGCCGGGATGCGTATAATCCTCTGCGCACGAGAAACGGGTCGCCGGCACTGAATCCAGTCGAGCGGAGCGGACAACTCTATGAAGTCGAGAAGGTGTAGGTGTAGTGCGAGTCTCGTCTTCGTCTTGGGGACCATGCTGCTCGCTGCTCGACCGCTAGCCGGAGACGAACCCGCTTCCCCCGCCCGAACGCCCCCGCTCGTTGCCCCAGGCAGCTCCCGGGCAGCCGCCCTTTTCTTGGGGAGCGGCGAGCCGGCACAGAAAGCAAGCGACAAGCTCGCCGAGCTCGACCAGCGCATCACCGCGGCGCAATCCTCCGCCGACAACGCCTGGATGCTCGTGAGCGCGGCGCTGGTGCTGATGATGACCGGGCCGGGCTTGGCGCTTTTCTACGGCGGACTGGTACGGCGGAAAAATACGCTGGCGATCATGATGCAGAGTTTTGCGCTAATGGCGCTGATTACCGTGATGTGGGCGCTCGTGGGTTACAGCTTGTGTTTCGGAGGCAGCGGGCCGGTCATCGGCGGATTCGAACACGCCTTCCTGCGCGGGGTAGGCGCGGAGCCGAATCCCGACTATGCGGCGACAATCCCGCAGATGACTTTTATGATCTACCAGCTGATGTTCGCGGTGATCACGCCCGCGTTGATTACCGGCGCGACCGCCGAACGCATGAAATTCAGCGGAACGGTGCTGTTCATGGCGCTGTGGTTCCTGGTGGTGTACGCTCCGCTGGCGCACATGGTGTGGGGGAAAGGCGGTTTCCTGAACGCCGCGCTCGGGGGCAAATTCCCGACGCTGGATTTTGCCGGCGGCACGGTGGTCCATATTTCTTCGGGCGTTTCGGCGCTAGTGTGCGCGCTTTATCTCGGCAAGCGCACCGGCTACCCGAAGCACCCCATGCCCCCGCACAGCCTGGTGCTGAGCTTCATCGGTGCGTGCCTGCTGTGGGTGGGGTGGTTTGGCTTCAACGCGGGAAGTGCGTTGGCGGCGGGCTCGCTGGCCTCGAGCGCATTTGTGGCCACGCACTTCGGAGCGGCTGCCGCGGCACTCGGCTGGAGCGCGGCAGAATGGTTAAAAAACGGCCGGGCCAGCGCGCTGGGCGCGATTTCCGGCGCCGTGGCCGGGCTGGTGGCCATTACCCCGGCGGCAGGGTTTGTGGGGCCGATGCCGGCGCTGCTGATCGGAGCGGTTGCCGGCGTGTGCTGCTTCGCCATGGTGACCAAGGTGAAGGCGGCCTTTGGCTATGACGACGCGCTCGATGCTTTCGGTGTGCACGGCGCAGGCGGTACGATTGGTGCGCTGCTGACCGGCGTTTTTGCCCAGCAAGTCGTGAATCCCATCTTTGGCGCGGGAAAAGCGGTGGGCGCGCTCGATGGTCACTGGAGCCAGGTGGGAAACCAGTTCGTGGGCGTGCTCGTCGCCTGGGGCTTCGCGCTCGTGGGAACGATCGTACTGCTCAAAATCGTGGATTTGCTAACCGGGTTGCGCGTACCGGAAGAGCATGAGCAGGAAGGATTGGACATTACCCAACACGGCGAAGAGGCTTATAACCTGGAGACCTGAGAGCTTTGCTAGAGACCGGACGGCTCGTTTCTCGAATCACTTCGAGCAGCCAGGATGACAAGAAAACAGCAGATCCCTCGCTTGGCTCGGCAGGACCACGGGCGGCGCGGGGTAACCGAGGGGCGGAGCGGAAACATCCATGATGAAACTTGAGGCAGTCATTCAGCCCTCGCGGTTCGAGTCGGTGAAAGACGCGCTGCGCGAGATCGGCGTCGAAGGAATGACCGTTACCGAAGTGCGCGGCCACGGCCGCCAAAAGGGCCACACCGAGGTTTACCGGGGACGCGAATACACCGTGGATCTGTTGCCCAAGATCAAGCTCGAAATGGTTTTGCCGGACGCGCTGGTAAACCGTGTCGTGGACACGATTTTGAAGTCTGCCAAGACAGGAAAGATTGGTGACGGTAAGATATTCCTATCGAGGGTGGACGAAGCCATCCGGATCCGTAACGAGGAGCGCGGAGAAAATGCGCTCTAGGTATGCGTCGTTCCAGAGCCTCTGAGCAACCTGACCGCGAGGCTACGTGACAATCGCTGCCCGCCCGGGTCTTGATTCGGGAATCCCGCCCTCTAAAGGACATGCAAGAATCGCCCATGCCGCTGTCCGTGCTCGGCCCGCAGGCCGACGCGGAACGACAGAAAATCCGGCAACAGTTTGAAGCCGGCACGAGTGCGCGAGACACGCTCGACGCTATCTGCGAATTGGCGGACCATCATGTCCGGCAGATCTTCGGCGACGTTTTGCGGGTGCAAAATCGCGACCCGGACGGGCTTTGCCTGCTGGCGCTCGGCGGTTATGGGCGGCGCATGCTTTTCCCCTATTCCGACCTCGACATTCTTTTTCTGTTTGCGAGCGAGCGCACCGAGCAGGAATTCCGGCCGCTGATCTCCGACTTTGCGCGGACTTTGTGGGATCTGGGGTTCCGCGTCAGCTCGGCGGGACGCACGCTCGAAGAAACGAAGCGCATCGAAGAGGACAACGCCGAGTTTCATCTGGCGTTGCTGGACCGGAGATTTCTCGATGGAGATTCCACGCTCTTTGAAAAACTGGACGAGAGGGTGCTTCCCGGCTCGGAAAAGCAGGCGCGGCCCTTCCTGCTGGGCCAGTTGCATCGACTTACCCGGGACCGCCTGACGCGCTACGGCAACACCATTTTTCACCTCGAACCGAACGTAAAGGAGTCGCCGGGGGGAATGCGCGATTACCAGGCGACCACTTGGCTGCGTCGACTGGCGGACGAGAGAAAGGGAATTCGCTCGATCACCGCCGCCGAAGAGGAGCTTTGCGCCTCGGCGGTCGATTTTCTGAGCGCGACACGCTGCTTTTTGCACTACAGCAATGGCCGCAACGATAACACCCTGACTTACGAACTGCAGGAAACCGCTGCGGAGCGGGCCCTGGGAATCGGCGACGGCGTCAAAAGAACGCCTGCGGAATGGATGCGGCAGTATTTTCGCCACGCGCGAACCCTGAACCGGCATCTTCTGCGCTACCTCGAGCAGCGCGCGCCGGTTCCTTTGACGCTGCGGCAGCGGCTTAGGAATGCCGCTCGAGCGGCCAAGTACGAAGTGAGCCCCAGCAAATACTTCCAGGTGCGCGATGGCCTGCTCGAAGTAACCGACCTTTCCGCTCTTGGCGATCGCGCCATCACCTATTCGTTCTTCGCCGAGTGCGCGCGCACCGGAACGCCGCTAAGCCGCGAGGCCGAGCGCAGCATTGGCTACGTCTTGATCCATCCGGAGCTTCCGCCCAAAAACAGGGAGATGCCGTGGGAGACGCTGCGCGAGATTCTGGGCTCGGATTACCCGGGCCTGGCTTTGCGCCCCATGCAGAGGCTCGGGCTGCTCGCGGAAATCCTTCCGGAATTTGGGCTCATCGATTCGCTGGTGGTGCGCGATTTTTATCATCGCTACACCGTGGACGAGCACACCCTGCGCACCATCGAGCATCTGCAGGAACTGGCCGACCCGCCCGACGAGCGCGGAGCGCATTTTGCGCAACTGTGGAAGACCGCGGAGCGGCGCGACCTGCTGATTCTCGCGCTGCTGCTGCACGACGTCGGCAAAGGCATGCCGGTCGAGAATCACACCACCGGTAGCCTCGCGGCGCTCGACAGTGCGGCCAGGCGCTTGAAACTTTCTTTCGAGGAACGGGCGGAAGTTCAGGCGCTCATTGAACACCATCTGGACATGTCCGGTACCGTGCAGCGCCGCGACATCTTCGACCCCGCCACGGTTGCCGGATTTGCGGAGTCGGTAACCAACCAGGAACGGCTGCAAAGGCTGTGCCTGCTCACCTACGCCGACATCCATGCGGTGAACCCGGAAGCTTTGACGCCCTGGAAAGCGGAAATGCTGTGGCAGTTGTTTGTCGCGACTTCGAATTACTTCAGCCGCACGCTCGACCGCGACCGGCTGCACGCGCACGACGAAGTCTCCCTGCTCGGGCGGATCAGCTCGAGCGCCCTTGGCGGAGCTTCTACCCAGGAAATCGAGCGGTTCCTCGAAGGATTCCCGCGGCGCTATCTCGCGGTGCACTCGCCGGAGCAAATCGCCGCGCACTTCGCGCTGTATGCGAAACTAAGCCAGGAGCCGGTCCAGACGCAGGTGGCTGCGACGCGACACGGTTTTGTGCTGACCCTGCTTACGGCCGACCGCCCCGCGCTCTTCGCCACGATTTCTGGAGTGCTGGCGGGCTGGGGCATGAATATCAACAAAGCCGATGCGTTTTCGAACGCCGCGGGCATCATTCTGGACACCTTTTACTTCACCGATTTGCACCGCACGCTCGAGCTGAATCCCAGTGAAATGCTGCGCTTCCGGAAAAGCCTCGAGGACGTGCTCGGCGGAAAGGCTGCGCTCGAGCCGCTGCTCAAGGGCCGTGAGAGTGCCAGGCGGGCGCGAACGCCCAAGGTGACGGTTCCCACGCACATCAACTTCGACGAATCCTCTTCAGCACACTCGACGCTGCTCGAAATCGTGACGCAGGACCATCCCGGATTGCTGTACGAGATCGGTTCGGCGCTGGCGCGGCTGGGATGCAACATTGAAGTCGCGCTGATCGATACCGAAGGCCACAAGGCCATCGACGTGTTCTACCTCACAGCTCAAGGCAAGAAGCTCACCGCGCAAAAGCAGGAACTGCTCCGCGAGGTGCTCGAAGGAACGCTCTCTTAGCTCGGCTCTCCCTAAAGTCTCAGAACGACATGCGCGCGCTCAGCTGGATCTGGCGGCCCGGCGTGGCCGCTTCCGTGATGGTGCCGAATTGCGGGGTGTTCACAAAACGATCCGGCGTGCCGAGATTGACTTTGTTCAAGGCGTTGAAGAATTCCGCGCGGAACTGGAATTTCACCCGCTCCACGAGGTTGAATTCGCGCGCGAGGGCCAGGTCGAGCGTCTGGGTGCCGGGGCCGATGACCGTGTTGCGGCCCACGTCGCCAAAGGTGAAGGCCGGGGGAACGCCAAAGGCTAGCGGGTTAAACCATTCGGCACCGGTGTGCGTGCCAGGCCCCAAAATCGGCTGACCGGTCAGCTTGGCGCGAATCGGGTTTTCGCCAAGGACCGTCCCGGCGTTGGCGGTATCGCCAAAAACGGAAATCGTGAGCGGAAAGCCGGTTTGCAGTTGGTAGAGGGAAGACAAAGCCCAGTTGTGAGAAAGCGCGCGAACCAGGCGCGAGCCGCGGTAGCCGGGAATATTGTAAACGGCGCTGAGCGCGAACCGATGGCGGATGTCGCACGCCAGTCCTTTCTCCGCGGCGAGGTCGCTGTCGTTTTGCGGAATCGCGGCCTCGAACATCGGCGAGCGAAAATCCGGTGCGTTCGAGAGGCTTTTCGAAAACGTATAGTTCGCGAGCAGGCTGAGGCCGTGCGCGTAGCGGCGGCGGAGATTGACGTAGCCGGCGTCGTACCAGCTTTCCGCGGAGTCCGCGAGCAGGTTGATGCCGCTCACAGGCGTGCAAATGGCCCCCGCGGGGCATCCCGGGGGAGGCGTGGGGGAGACGGCCATGCCCGAAGGCAGCACGGAATCATTGACGAAGGCGAGAATTTTGAGTGGGCGCCGGGGACCGAGAGGGCCCGGACCCGGCAGCGCATTGTTGATCAGGTCGGCGCGCTGCAGGTGAATGCCGCGCGCCCCGAGGTAGCCGATTTCGAGTGTGGTTTCGCGGCCCAGGCTTTTCTCTAGCGACGTGCTCCATTGCTGGACATACTGCGCGGGTGCGTGTGGATCAAAGGCATCATGGCGCCTCCGCAAGGCATCGCGCCCAGGGGCAGGTTTGGCCGAGGGACGTATTTCTCTAAAAACAGCTCGGCCGCCTGGCTCAGGTCCGCGGCGGGAATGGTGTCATTCGCAAACGGGGTGCGAGGGTTCGTTGGGCTGGCAGGCTGGCCGGGAATCGTCAGGTGATAGGGGTCGTAAATAGTGACGCCGCTATTCTGGAAATTACCGGCGATTTCCTCGGGCGTGGGAACCGTTTCGGTCATGGAATCCGCTTGGGAATGCCGGTAGCCTTCGTAGTTGAAAAAGAAAAGCGTTTTGTTGCGAACGAAGGGACCGCCTAGGGATCCGCCGAAATTGTTCTGCACCAGAAACTTTGACGAGCCAATGGCGCCGAAGGTGTAGGCGTCCATCGCTCCATTGCGCAGAAAATCATAAATGGTCCCGTGAAACGCGTTGCTTCCCGAGCGCGTGACGATGTTGATTTGTCCGCCCCCGGCTCCCCCCATTTCCGCGGAATAACTGCCGGTTTCGACCTTGAACTCTTCGACCGCGTCCGGCGAGGGGCTGAGGCTCATGGTGTTGAATGTCGGATCGGTGTTGGTGGTGCCGTCGAGCAAGAAATAGTTCGCGTTGGGTCGGTTGCCGCCGATGCTGACCGCGGAGCGCTGGCCGGGGCGCCAGTAGAGCGGGTTCATGTCGCCGGCTTGCGCGCCGTGGCTCAGGTGCGCGCCGGGAACGGTGAGCACCAAGTCGATGAGCATGCGGCCGTTCAGCGGTAGATTACTGACCGCGGCGGGCTCGATCACTTCACCGATGCTCGAGTCGACGGTGTGCAGCAGGTCGGCCGCGCTCGAGTCCACCTGGACCGCCGTGGACGCGGAGGCTAGCTTAAGAGACAGATGAAGTTCTAGCTGCTGGCCGACCTCCAGGCGGAGGGGATGAGTGAGCTCTGCGAATCCCGCGGCCGTAACGGAAAGATCGTAGTCGCCAGGCAAAACCCCGGTGATCTGAAAGATACCCTGCGAACTCGTGTTGACGCGCCTCTCCGCATGCGTCTCTCTCGAAGTGAGCACGACCGGGGCCCCCGCCGCTGAGCCCTGCTGGGGGTCGCTAACCGTGCCGCTCACCAACCCGTAATTGCTCTGGGCAAATGCCCCGGGCGCCAAGCAAAGCGAGAAGCAAAGGATGGCTCTGCGCATGATCTCCCCCGTTCCTTGGAGGCTCCCGGAATCCTCCTGAAGCCTGCGTCGTACACCCCGACGCTCAGCACCGATAAACGCCATTTCCCGGATGCCGATCAAGTGTAAAGAAATTCGCAGGATTAGACAGAAATCGAACTATTCGTGGCAATACTCCAAAAAGACTAGGTCCCGAGAGACCGGGCAGTTCGGAGGGATCGTCACAGATATCCAGAAAAGAAAATCGACCTCACGCGGCCGAAGCCCTTCCGGGCCAACAGGTTACGAATCTTTCTTGCTATAAAGTAGCTTGTAGCCGTGGACTAGACGGGCAGCTATCCCTCGGATTTCCGCTCGACTCCCCTCCATCGCTTGACGAGTCCACTATCGATTCCGAATAGGTCGAGGACACGCCCGATCGTCGTATTCACCATGTCATCGATCGTACGCGGACGGCCGTAGAAGGCGGGCATTGGCGGAAAGACAATGATGCCGAGTTGCGATGCTTCGTAAAGGAGTTTGCAGTGCCCGGTATGCAGCGGCGCCTCGCGGGGCATGACCAGGAGCCGCCTGCGCTCTTTGAGGGTAACATCGGCGGCGCGCACCAGCAGGTTGTCGGCAAACGAGTGAGTAATGGCCGAGAGCGTCCGAATCGAGCACGGCGCCACCATCATCCCTTCGGTCGCAAAGGAGCCGCTCGCGATGGTTGCCGAGATGTTGGTCACCTTGTGGACCACGTCGGCCAGCGCTTCGACGTCCTTAACTCGCCAATCCGTTTCGACGGAAATATTCAGTTTGGCTGCGTCGGTCAGAAGCAGATGAACTTCGTGGGTGCCCAGCTTGCGTAAGACCTCGAGCAGGCGGATCCCGTAGGGCAGCCCGCTCGACCCGGAAACGCCCACGATAAGACGCGGCTTTTGACTGGCACCCACGTGACAGGGTAGCAATCCTACCACCGATGAGCGGTCGAGACCTCGCGAAGACCTTTTTCGCGTCGAGGGTTTGCCGCGTTCGCCCGGCGTCATCGACGACGATAAACGACCACGTCGTCGCCGTAATCGCCACTGGGGGTAAAGGTCGTGGTTCGACGGCCAAGGTAGGAAAGGCCGGCGGTGTGCTGCACGGGGAGAACATTGTTCGCCAAGAAAATGCCCTCGGGATTCAGCATGCGGGCGATATTGGCCATGGCGAGAGCCTGCTCCAGTCGGTTGTAATAGACCAGCACGTTGGTAGCGACCATGAGGTCGAAGCCTTCTCCGGGCTTGAAGTCCAGGGTCTCGGCGACGATGTTGGCATTGTAGGCCTCGAAGTGCGCGGCGAATTGCGGACGGATGGCCACGGCGCGAACCGCGACGTCGCCCAAAGAACTAGGCACAGGCAGAGGCTTCGTAGGCGATGCGAGGGTCTCGCCAAAGTTTTTCCAGTAAGAGATCGCTTCTGGACTCCACGCGGCTCGAGGGTCGCGGGGAAGCTCGACCGTGTAGGCCTGCCCCGCTCGTCCCCGATCGGCAAGTTGCTGGACGTGGGCGACGACCGCCGGATTCAGATCTAAACAAAGCACTTCCAGGTACTCTGCTTTTCCGAGGTTAAGCCGTCTGACCGCCTCGAGCACGGCAAAGGGTTGCAGCGTCTGTAAGGGGTAGAAATCATAGCCGTCCCGTTTGTCGGTGAAATCCAGCCCCGGCCCGATAACCGCATTTCGGCGCATGCTCTCGGCCCTTAACGCGCCCTTGCGAATCATCGCGCGCAGCGTTTCTTCGAGGGCAAAGTTCGGCAGGAGTGAAGTGTCGACAGAAAGCCCGCGGGTCTCGAAGAGCGTTCCGCGCGCCAGGTAAACCGCGGACGGGTCTTGGTCGTTTGCGGCATCCTCGAGTTTCCTTTGATATGCGGCCTGTTCGGCGGTGAAGCGGCGAAGGTTCTCCGTGAAAAAGGATTCTTCGGAATTTTTGCCAATACCCTTGTGTGCGAGAAAATCTCGAACGAAACGAACCCGCTCATTCTTGGCAGCAGAAGCAAGGGCGAGCGCCAAGGCATGGATACGAGCGATGGTGGCCGGCCGAAGCTCGCCGGATTCCGTCACCGCAAACTCTACACTCTGGACGCGCGGAAGCGACGTGAACGACGTCCCATAGAGGATCAAGTTGCTGATGGAATCTTCGATGCCGCGGTCGATTCGACCGCGAACCTCCGCATCTCGCGCGCGGATCCACGTGTCCCACGCGTCGCTTTCCTGGATCTCGCTTCCAGGAAGACCGGAATCGGCATTTAGGCGGAGCGTTTCCTGGACTTCATCGAAACGAAGGTAGCGGACCGGATTCTGTCCCGCGACCGCCGCAAGAAGGAGAAAGCCTAGGGATGCGGTTAGTGCGGTGCGCCCCACACAAGAGCACCAGCGAGAATAAGACCGGTTACCGCGGCCCTCCGTCATTGCCCCGCATCGTAGCTCACGAGCGGCAAAGAAGGAAGGGTAACCCTCCTGTCAGCGGAGGGCGGAGAGTCCTTCTTGAATGCGCCGCAGCTCAGGCAGATCCTTGTCGGCCTTGCTCCAGAACTTCTCGGCGGCGGCAAACTGTTCGTGCGCTTGGGCAGGATGGCCGGCATGCTCGGCGGCGAGGCCGAGTGCAAAATAGCCGCCGGCATAAGTCGGATCATGCTCGATCATGTCTCGCGCCACGGATTCCGACAACTGCCAGTCGCCTGTCTGACGCGCGGTCTTGGCGATAGCCTCCAATTCAAAGCGCGCGGCGCTCCAAGCATCCGGGCCCGGAGGTGACAATGTCGTTTTCACGATGTCCTCGAACAGACGCTCTGCTTGCTCGATTTTCTTGTCGCGGAGCAGGAATTCAGCGCGGAGAATGCTCGGAAACGGGGAACTCGCGACCAGATTTACCGGTAGATGCTCCGTCTCTTGCTCGGCGAGGCTCAATTCTTCCTGGGCATCGGTGGGCCGATCCATCGCCAGCAGGGCCTCGCCCGCGAGCGTGTGCCCGGCAAGCCGCGGCAAGGGCCACTCGCTCTTCGTCAGCTCTTGCGAACTCTTGAGAGCTTCCTCGTAGCGGCCTCGTGCCAGCAGAAATTCGGGCCAAGCCTTGCGGTTAAACTCAAGAAAGTCCGTGTAAGCAGGAACGGTAAAAGCCTCGCGAAACGTGGCTTCGGCCGCTTTCATTTGGCCCAAGGATTGGTAACTCATGGCCAACAATTGCAGATTGTGGGCGTGGTGCCAGTCGTAGCGGGCTGGGATGTTCTCCGTGCGATAGTACTCTTCTTCGAGCGACTTCGTTTTGAGAAATTCAGCGATGGCCTCCTCGGTCCGCCCCAGACGCATCAGTTCATGGCCGTGCATGTGGTGGGCGTGGGGAATTGCGGGAGCCATGCGCACATAAATGGCCGCCTCTTCGAGCGCTTCCTTGGTCCGCCCGAGGTTTTCCAAAGTATGGGCGTAGTAGTGATGAGCGGCGAAATTGTCCGGGGCCAGCGCGAGAGCGGTTCGGTAGAACGCGATGGTGTCCACACCACCCACCTGGCCGTGGGTCACCGGTGAACCTTCGTCGGCCAAACCGCGCTGAATCCACAACCACGGGTCGTTCGGGTATTCCTTTAACGCAACGCTGATGGATCTTCGGTATGCGACATACTTGTCCGGGTCTTCGTTGCTTTCCAGATAATCGAGTTCGCCGCCTCGGATGGTAATCCACATTTGTTCCCGCTTGCTGACCTTGGGCGCCAATGCCTTCGCCCGCTCAAAAGCGGCGCGTGCCGTGGCCGGGTCATGTAAACCGATATACGCATCCGTTAGCCCCAGAAAAGCCATAGCCATGTTGGGATCCAAGCGCAGGGCTTGATGAAAAGAGCGTATCGCTTCAATCCATACATAGGAATGAAGGTAAGCCAGCCCTTGGTCATAAAAGGACTGGGCTTCCTGGGAGGAAGTAGTCACTTTTTCGCGTAAGGTCCCGATTCCGCTTCGCAAAGCGACCGGGCGCTCGAGAATCTGGCGCGGCACGGGGCTGCCCCCCTGGTGTCCCTCGTGCCCGGTTTCCTGCGCAGAGGAGAAGGGGACAGCAATGCCTGCCAACAACAATGTCGCAAACACAAACTCGATCAAACGATTCACTCTTTCTCCTCGACTGCAGTTCCAATTCAATCGCACAGAAGACCGTTCCTCTCAAACTTCCGTAATCTCGACGCTGCGAACATAATATCCCGAATCCAGGCGACGGGCCTCGACCGCTGGCTGCTTCACCGACAAATGAACGAAATACGTTCCCGGAGTTTTGGGCGACCAGTTGTGGGTCCAAAAAGTCCAGGGATCGTTCGCGACTTGATGGAAATTGTCCACCGCGACGTAATCCTCATCCGGGTTGAAACGGATCGCGAGCACATTCACGGGCTGGGAACCACCCCAGGCGATTCCCACCACGCGGTAGTGTATCTTGCCGGCAACGCTCCATTTCTCGATTCGAATGGGCATGGCGGCTTGTTCGATGGAAGCAGGCGCGAAATCTTTGGCCAGTTGCGGGACACCCTTTTGAAGCGTTCTCGCGGCGTACTCGCGCATCTGCGAAGTCGCATCAGCGCCACGTTCGACCAAGTTGATTTCGTCTACCCATTTGATCGAGGTGCAGCCGTACCAACCCGGTACCACGAGACGGACCGGGGCGCCATGATCTTTCGGCAACGGTTGGCCGTTCAGCTCGGTCGCGAGAAACGCCCCCGCGTTTTCGAGTTGCTCGCGGGAGAAGACCCAACTCGCCCCGGGAACGGAAGTTCTGGATTCGGCCGAGTAGCGGTCGAAACCGGAGATCAAGACACGCGCCGAGTGGGATGTGGCCTTGGTCTTGTCCAGAATCTCTAAAACCGGGACGCCCGCCCACTCTCCCACGCTCAAAAGTCCAAATCGCGCCTGGCGGACATTGCCGGCGCATTCCATTAAATGCCTTCCCATGGGCTTTGCGGCTTTCCTCAGGTTGTCGATTCCCAGATTTATCGGCCGGTCGATAAGCCCGGCGAGTTTCACTTGCCAGGTGGCGGGGTCGGGAAGCAGTTTCGAGGCGCATGTGCGAATGTAGAATTTTTCCGTGGGCGTGATCGGATTTTCGGCTCCGAGCGTGGATAGGTCCGAAAACAGGCGCCCATCGAGTTCCGCGCCTTCGGCGACGTCCAGTGGTGCCGAGCTTTCGTCGACAAAGTCCTGTGTGCCAACCAGCTTGCCCTGCTGGGACGGATCTCTTTGCTGAGTCGGGAGCGAACTCGGCCAAGCAACTCCCGCAAAGCCGAGGAAGAAAGCACTTCCGGAAAACAAAGACGCGTTCAGGAACGAGC
This sequence comes from Candidatus Acidiferrum sp., assembly GCA_036262755.1. Lineage (GTDB taxonomy): Bacteria > Acidobacteriota > Terriglobia > Acidiferrales > UBA7541 > Acidiferrum. The sequence goes on along the minus strand of DATAIH010000025.1, from coordinate 13,329 downwards.
GGCGATTCAGCATCGGTTTTCTGTGGCCGGGCATGAACCCCGGTTCAATCTCGAGACCCTCGGCAAGGCTACTGATTTTCTGTGAAGTAGCATTGTACACGTTCGGAGGACCGGCACGGGAGTTTGCGGTTAGGTTACGAGTTCCTGGAGTCATCCGTCACCGCGGAGCCTTTGGACGGTCACATCAGGGCACGTTGGCATAAACACGGGCTGAATCACGGAAGTTTTAGAACTCAGTTACGAGCCATAGTTATTACCGCCCTCAATTCATGTAAATCCCTTCTGACTCGGAACTTAAGTTTGTTCTTGACATTGCGGTGGATTAGTAATTGAATGGCCGGCAATGGTGGTGTTTGCCTGGCATTTTTGTGCGGTTCAGGATAGTACCGGTGGTTTTTCGGGTTCTTGCAAAAACTACATCTAAATTTGTCTCTGAGGCTTTGGCCGAGAAGGCCTGGGACAGGGAGATAGCATGAGACTGCGTACTTTGGCAATGATCGTTGTTGCTCTGCTCATTCTCGCCAGTGGCGGAGTGGTTTGGTCACAGAGCGTCCAGGGTGTCATCACAGGGACCGTGACGGATCCGACGGGAGCTGTGGTGCCCAACGTCACTGTGACGATCACGAACGTCGGCACGAATATTTCGCAGACCCAGACGACCGGCTCGGACGGTTCTTACCGTTTTCCGCTGGTTCCGCCGGGGACGTACACGGTTGACGTGAAGGCCACCAACTTTGCCGAGGTTCGGACAGCGGGAATTGTGGTGGAGGCAAGTCAGACTGTACCGTTCAGCGTCAAGTTGGAATTGGCCAAAGCCCAACAAGTTATCGAAGTGACATCGCAGGCGCCGCTGGTGCAGACCGCGACATCCGATCTCGGATACCAGGTGGACAGCTCCACGATTCAGCATGCCGCGCTGGTCGACCGCGACATTTTTGATGTGCTCCCATTTATGGCGCCTTCGGTGAGCCCCGGTCTCGATATGTCTCCGACCTCGGGCGGCGCTCGCGAAGCCGGCACCTCCTACATGCTGAACGGCGCGGAAGACAACAACAACTTTAGCGCTGGCGCCATCAATATCAACCCACCGCTCGAATCGGTCGAAGATTTTACGATCCTCACCAATAGCATGGGCGCTCAATACGGCCGCGGCGCGGGAGCCCTGGTTAGCGCGAATCAGAAGTCCGGCTCGAACAGATTTCACGGTGTGGCCTACGAACAGAACCGAAATGCCACGTTGAACTCCAACGACTTCTTCTATAACCGTGACTATGGCGCCGCTTTGGGCACGTCCGCCCCGCTTCCCTCCAAGCCGAAATACATCAAGAACCAGTTTGGCGGGGCCATCGGGGGGCCGATCAGGAAGGATAAGAGTTTCTTCTTCTTTGCCTACGACCGCTTCAAGTTGCTTCAGGGCGTAACCGCCGCGAATAACTTCGTGCCTACTCCGACAGCACTTCAGTTTGTGCAGGCCAACGGCGGGGCGCTTGCACATGCTGTCCTCGCGGCGTATCCTCCCGCTACTTCCACGAATGGTTGTCCAGGCCAGGCTGGCACTGGCGGCACCAACCTTATCGGGTGCCTTTCTGTTTCTGACCCCCAAACGACCACGACGGACAGTTACTATGGCCGCGTCGATCATAACTTCAGCGGTGCGGACCGCCTCAGTTTTGCGGCGAACATCGCGCGGCTGACCTTCGTGGACAAATTCGGCGGAGGCAGCAGTTGCAACGTGACTTCTTATTTGGCGAACGGCGGCAACATCCCAGCAACTACGCTACAGAATCAGCACAACCTGGCTCTTACGGAAACGCACACGTTCAGCCCGCGCGTCGCGAATGAGCTAACCCTCTCCCAAAACCGGTTCTTTAACCCCTCTACCGAAGGAGATCCAGCCAAGCAAACGGCTCCTCGTATCATGGTTCACAATCATAACGAAGGTGGCCTCACTTACTCCTTCGGCCCCGGCGAAGGCGGCCAGGTTGTCGGTTTCACGCAAGACCGCTGGGCGTTGCAGGACAATTTGACTTGGACCGCTGGCCGCCACGCTTTCAAATTTGGCGGAAGCGCCAACTACGGCATCCTCTACCGGAATTGGGATTTGGGACTCCCGGGGCAGTACCAGTTCGGCGAGCTCTACACGCTATCACCGACTTGCCCCGGTGGTGTGCTGACGGCGTCGTGCGATGGTACTCAGCAGCCCGATGGCACCATCACTGGCCTCGCTCCGGCCAACGTGTCACACTCCAATTTCGCTGGCGATTATCCTTACCTCGAGGAGACCTCCATTGACCCGCGCATTCCTGCTCCCAACAAGGCGAACGCTTACCGCCACTACACGACCCACGATTACGCCGCGTTTGGCCAGGACGATTGGAAGGTTACCAGCCATCTAACGCTAAATCTGGGACTTCGCTGGGAACGCTTTGGCGCCCCGAGCGAGGATCATGGGATTATCTCGCAGTTCATCAACCTCGGTGGGTGCAACATCGCCACGAATGCAAACAATTGTATAGGGAACGCACGCGTGGGACCGGTCAGCAGGATGTGGAATACGCAAAACCATGATTTTGGTCCTCGTTTCGGTTTCGCCTACGACCCGTTTGGGAAGGGCACCACGGCGATCCGGGGCGGCTACGGTATCTTCTATGATCGCATCTTCGACAACATCTGGTCGAACGGAGCTTGGAACCCGCCGTTTTATGCCCTGATCGACTTCGATGCGACGGGCGGCGATCCTATCTTCTATTCCAATCCGGCTTCCATTGGCGCCGGGTATAATCCAAACGGTCCAAACGGTCCGATCCCCTACCCGGGAAAGCGGGTCTCCGTCCGCGCCATGGACGTGAACATGCACGACTCCTCCGGTCAGAACTTCTACTTAGGAGTGGAACACCAGTTCTTGGGCGGGTTGTTGTTGAGTGCGAAGTATCAAGGGTCGCTGGGCCGTCACTTGCCTATGCTTGAGTATTACAACCGGGTGGACGGTGACGGCTACAATGCCTCACTGACACCCAGACGTCCTAACCGTCTATACACAGCTTTTAACTATCGGTCGAACAGCGTCAGCTCCAATTACAACGCTCTCATCGTGGAAGCCACTAAGCGCATGGGGCATGGCCTTCAGTTCCAGACAGGCTACACCTACTCGAAATTGCTGGATGTGAACTCCGAATTGTTCGCGGGGTGCTCCAACATCGGCAGCTTCAGTGCGCCTTACTACTACATCTCTAATGCCAAGCCGTTCCTGTCCTATGGGCGTGGTGCCGAAGACCATCGACACGCCTATAAATTCAATGTGACCTACGAACTGCCCTTCCTGAAGTCGGAAAAGGGCTTGGTCGGTCACGCTCTCGGGGGCTGGTCTCTGGGGAGCTTCTTCCAGTTCTATTCGGGCCATCCAATCGACGTTATCGATGGCCGTTCAACCTACCCGGCTACGGATGCGGCTGGTAACTTGATACTGGATGCAAACGGTATCCCGTTCAACCTGGGTGGCGACTACAACTTGGATCGCGTCAACAACGACCACCCCACCTTCATCGGCAATATGAATAATCCCTACAGCAACGGCAGTCCGGCCAACGGCATCTTTAGGGATAATAACGTTATGGGATGCGGTGCGCCGTGGACTCCCGCAAACGCTGACATTGCCACTTGTAACTGGAACTTTGGGGTGGCCGGGGCCAACTGCGCGGCAAGCAATCCTGCATGTACCAGCACGGGCGCGGCGTCGGTCGGCACGCCGAACTCGATGTTCGTTATGCCCGGATATCCAACCTCTGGTCCGCTGTATGAGCGCTTTGGAACGCTCGGCCGCAATGTTTTTCATGGGCCGAGATTTGTGGACTTGGACTTTGGCTTGCACAAGACCTTCAAGATAACTGAATCCATGAGTCTGCGCTTTAGCGCGGAAGCGCAGAACTTGGCCAACCATCCGAACTTTGACGGCATCGATTCCGATCTTAGTAGCGGCACCTTTGGCCAGGCACAGTTTGTTGACGGCGGTGCGGGCCAGCCCACGCAGAAATCGCGTGTGATGTCGCTCAGCTTGCGGCTCGCGTTCTAATACTCCCGCGCCCGGCGGCTCGCCTGGTTTGAGACCGGGCTCCGGGCAGAAAAGCTTGAACGAACGAAAGGGGTGGAGAGTGATCTCCGCCCCTTCGTTTATTTCGCCTGTTCAGTGAATCCGAGAATAGTTCGCTGGCTCGGTGAAGGGCGATGAATCTTGCCCCTTTGGAAACTCTTCGCGAGAAGCTCCTAGAAACGGCGCGAGTCTCTCTTAAGATGGCAGGGTGATCGTCAGGCTCACCGTCGGGTTCGCGGCCTTACCGCCAACGCGATTCGTGCTAGGCGACGCCGACCGCTCTCTCAGCGGCACTGCGGGAACCATCGTGGTCATTGGCGTCGAGTCTGGCAAAATCCCAGCCGCAAGAAATCCGGCCTTCGCCTGCAAGCAAGACGTTCAGCCGGGATCCACTCGCAAGCCATTCGTGCTGACGGAACTCCCGGACTCCGGGAAACTGGATACCAAACAACGATTCATTTGTCCTCGGCCGCTTTGCATCGGGGCAGGCGGCTCGATGGAGGCCGCACCGCGGACGTGTCGCAGCTCGATGTTGCAATGGTCGCGCACCCCCGTCTTCGAGGAATATCGGTAAATAAAGAAGAAACCGTGAAAATCAGGGCCCCATTTCTTTTCTTGTTGCTTACCGCTCCCTTCGTTCTGCTCGCCGAAGACGTCCAGGTACGAGTCTACGCGGCGCATCCCCCTACGACTCTGACGGTCTCGGCCATCGAGGGGCACTTGCATTGGAGATCCTGTCCCGCGTGTCCCGAGCAGAGCGGCCAAAGCTTGACCGTCGAGTCCGCGAAAGCAAGCACGCCTGCGGCGATGAAAGACGCGCAGAAGGAATTCTTGATCACCGGAATTTACAAGTTGCAACCTGCCGATGGACCGAATTTCTCGTCCTCGTTTCCGCTGCGCATTCAGGCGCCCGCCGGCGGCCTGGTCATTCTGGTCAGCATGCCCATCGAGCAGTACGTCGAACACGTGGTGATGGGCGAGCTCGGCGACTTCCGGAATCCCGAAGCGCTGAAAGCCATGGCGGTGGCCGCCAGGAGTTACGCAAAACGGTTCAGCGGCCAGCATTCGAAGGAAGGATTCGATTTCTGCGACACCACCCACTGCCAGGTCTTCTACTGGAGGAGTGTGACCGAGGGAATTCGACTTGCCGCCGAAGCGACGCGCGGAGAGTACGTTTCCTATCAGGGGAAGGTGGCCGCGACGTTTTATCACGAGAGTTGCGGAGGCACCACAGCCGCCGGCAGCGAAACCTGGGCGGAGATTTCGGAGCCTTACCTCTCGGTCCATCCCGACCCTTATTGTCTGACCAGAGGCGGCGTGCGATGGCAAACGACGCTCACCCACGAGCAAATTAACAAAGCTCTCCGCAAATTCAGTTTGCAACCCCCGCAGAACTGGCTAAGGCTCGAAATCAGTTCGCGCAACAGCAGCGGACGGGTGCGCACGGTGAGTCTGTCGGGGGGCAATCCCGCAAGTTTTCCGCTCTCCGGACCTTCCCTTCGCTTCGCCGTGGGTCGCGTTCTCGGATGGAACAAAATTCAAAGCGACTTGTACGACCTTAGAAATTCCCCCGGCAGAGTCCTGTTTTCCGGCCGCGGCGCCGGACACGGTGTTGGCCTTTGCCAGACGGGCGCCGAAGAGATGGCGCGACAGGGCAAAACTTATAAAGAAATCCTCGGCTTCTACTACCCCGGAACGCAAGTGAGCTCTTCCGAGGGCCAAGCCTGGCAGGAGCGTTCGGACGAGCGTTTTGATCTGATCAGCACCGATCCCGGGGCGGATTCGAGTATTTTCCCCGTCGCCGAGCGCCTCTTGCACGGGGCCGAGAGCGACGTCGGCTGGGGCCTTCCCTTTCACGTGAGGTTGCAGGTTTTTCCGACGCTCGAGAGCTATCGCGACGCCACAGGCCAGCCCGCCTGGGTGGCCGCCGCGACGCGTGGCCAGACGATTCGATTGCAACCTCTCGCGGACTTGCGCCGCCGGTCGATTCTCGAACCCACGCTGCGGCAGGAGCTCTGTCACCTTTTGGTGGAGACGCGGGCGTCGCGTGGCACCCCGCTCTGGTTTCGCCAGGGTTTGACCCTCTATTTAGCAAATCCCGCCCTTCCCGAAACTACTGCGTCAACGATGAGCTTCGAACAGATCGAGCAGATTTTGCGGCTTGGAGACACACGCGAAAATATGGAGAGGGCTTCTGCTTCGGCGCATTCGATCGTAGCCGCTTTGGCCAGGCAGTACGGAAAGCAAGTGGTCCTCGGGTGGCTAACAAACGGGCTGCCCTCGGACGTCCTCCGCGGCCCCGCCCCCTTGCCCCACAACGGAGCAGGCGAGCTGGCACACAAGAAGCGCCAGTAGGCAGCATTCGGGCTGACTCGGACGGCGGAGACTTTGCCGCGGCGACGATTTCCCTTAGGATGGCCCACCGCTTGCTGGCATTTCCGAAGGGATTTCCTGAGGTCGCATCGTTCGAATTCTTGGAGAGTGATCGTATGAAACCAATCAGAAGCTTTCTGGGGGCGCTCCTCTGGCTATCTCTGGTGTCTACCTCGTCAGGACAGGAAATGAAGGCGGCGAACCCGGCCGCCGCGCCCCCGAATCTCCTGGTCCTGGTTCACCAGGAGATCCAGCCCGGGAAGACCAGCGAACGCCAAAAACTGGTGGCCTCTATCTCCCGCGTTTGCGATCGTTTGGAAGCCCCTAGCTTCTGGATTGACCTGCAACCGATGACCGGAACGCGCGAAACGCTTACCTTCGACCCGTTTGATTCCTTCGAACAGTTGCAGCAGGCCCACAGTGGCTGGAGGCAATTCTATGCCGCCCACCCTGATCTTGCGCAGACACAGGGGCAAATAGACTCCCTGGTTAGCAGCGAGCGCACCATCGTCGCCGTGCGGCGCGACGATTTGGGCACTCCGGCGGAGGATATTGATCTCTCGGAAACACGCTTTATGCGTGTCCTCGAAGTACGCCTTTTCCCCGGACATGGAAGGGATTTTGAGGAGTCCATAAAGCTTTGGCAACAAGGGCGCGCGAAGGCCCAGGCGCAGGTTCCCTTGATCGTCTACCAGGTGAACGAAGGCACCTCCTCTCCCACCTTCCTTATTCTCTTGCCCTTTTCCGAACTCAAGGAGTATGACGATTTTCTAGCGCAGAAAGAACAGGTGCTGGAAGCAAATGAAGGAGAAGACACCGCCGACCGCCTGAAGCAAATTGCCCGCGAATCGTACTCGAGTACCGAAAGCAATTTATATGCGGTACGTCCTGAAACGTCGCACGTGCCCAAGGAGTTTGCTGCCGGCGATCCGGATTTTTGGAGGCCCGCGACGGGGGCGGAAAGCAAGCCTGAAGCCAAGCCGGCGGTAAGCCGTTCAAAGAAAAAGCCCCTAAGTTAAGCCAGAGGGCGGATGGGAAGTTTGCGCCTGCGCAAATAGTCTATCTCTCAAGTGGGTCTAAGGTACGGTATGGCGGAAGCGTTAATGACATATGAGCACCATGAGATCCCGCAGCCCAAGCGGAGGAGCCCTGATGACTGCAAAATCCATGGGGTGGGGTGAAATCCTTGGCAACTAGAGCCACATTTCGGCGGGGCATCTACAAGAGCAAGAGGATTCGCCGCATGGCTCGCTGGTTCAACGCCATGCCGCATCCGCCGCTGGCGATTGAGATTTCGCCCGAGCGAGTATCAGGGGTCCGTTGGTCCCGAGGGGGAGAGTTAGAGGAGCTTGCGGTTGAGCCGCTGCGGCCCGGTGTGCTCGTACCTTCGGCGGTGGAAGCCAATATTGTGGATTCGGCCGCGGTTCAATCAAGCGTCGAGAAGGTGTGTAGCCGGTTACAGGTGCGGGAGGGGGACGCCGCCCTGCTCCTGCCCGATCCGGTGATCCGCGTGTTTGTCCAGCACTTCGAAGATTTCCCGCGTTCATCCGAGGAAGCTTTGCCCTTGTTACGCTGGAGGGTGAGAAAAAGCGTGCCGTTCGATTTGGAGGAAATGCTCGTTTCCTACACACGACAGGCGCCACGGGAGAATGGCGTGAATGTCGTGACCGCCCTCGCGCGGCTCCCGATTGTCCGGGAATATGAGGCGGTCGTGCGGGCCTCGAAACTCCGCCCCGGAGTGGTGGTCAGTTCCTCGATCGCGGCAGTGGCGTTGTTGGATGATGAGAAGCCCACACTGATGGTACGCATTGCGGGAAAGGCGCTCACCACCGCCATCGTTCGCGGGGACGTGTTGTGCGGGTATCGCTGCACTGAGCTGCCGGCCGACAGCCGCGAGCTTCTGCCGAAAATGCTGCTCGATGAGATTTTTCCCGTGGCCGCTTACTATCAAGATACCTGGCAGGAGAAGATTCAGTCCGTGGCGGTCTCGGGGCTGGGAGCCCGGATGCGCGACTTTGTACCTGCGCTCGAAGAAGAGTTTCGCTGCCCGGTGCATTCCCTTTTACAATCAGCCATCAAAAGCGGGCGGGTTCCCGAACCGGCCCGCGGCCTGGCCGACCGCGAACTCGAAGGGTTGCTGGGCTGGATGTGGTATCGTGCATGAATGGTGTAATCATTCCCTTACGCAGCTTGAGAAAAAATGATACTTAACGTCAATCTAGCCACCGAGCCGTTTCGAACGCATCGTCGCTTCCGGGTGTTTTCTGTCGCCCTTGGGGCCGTTGCTGCGGTCGTTTGCCTCGCGCTTGCCTGGCGCGTGTATGTTCTTTGGAAGGCGGAAACCGCATTCCGTACGGAGAGCGCCGCGGTTTCAAAGGAAATGGACGCGCTGACCGCACAGCGGGAGCAGCTCGATCGTTTCTTTTCACAACCAGAAAATGCCAAACTTGACGACCGCGCCTCCTTCATCAACACGATTATCGATGCGAAAAGCTTTAACTGGACCAATATGTTTATGGATCTTGAGAAGATCGTGCCGATCGGAGTGCACGTGATAAGCATCGAGCCGAAACAGGTGAACGGACAGGTTAGCGTCAAGCTTACGATCGGAGCCGCCGACGACGATGCCAAAGGCAAGTTTATCCACGCTCTGGAACAATCCAATGTGTTTTCTCATTTTCAATTAATCAACGTTCGCCCGGCAACACGTGAGACCAGCGGCGACCAGGTAGAACTAGAGCTAACGGTGATCTATTCGAGGGCGTGATGAAGATCGAATTTTCATTGCAAAAGAACATCATTATCGCAGGGCTGGCTATTTTGATCGCCGCGGATACGGTTCTGGCGCTGTATGCGATCGAATCGGCTGGCAGGTTTTCGCGAAGCGAACTGGCCGCAGAGAAAACGCAAATAAAGCTCCTCAAAGCAGACATCAAGCGTGCCCAGGCCATTCAGCAGAGCATCCCGCAGACAAAGGCGGACTGTGAGCGATTCGAAAACTCGCTTTATTCGAGCAGCGCAGGCTACTCCTCCGTCACGGACGAATTGACGGGAGTCGCGAAGCAGGCTGGATTGCAGACGGGTTCCCTCGCGTTCCACCCCAAGGAGCTTCCGGGGAGAAACATGGTCGAGCTTGGACTGGACGTTACGGTGAATGGCGATTACAAAGGCGTGGTCCGGTTCCTGAACGGCTTGCAGCGCTCCAAGAGCCTGTACATCATCGATACGCTGACGCTCGCGTCGGAGCCGGGCGCCCAGAAGGTTGCCGGGCCCCTTCGCGTGGTGTTGAGCTTGAGATCGTACTTCAAGAATGCGGCGTGACGGGATGAAAAACAAAAAAAGCGCCGAGATTGCGGTACTGGTTACGGTTACCCTGGCGGGCGTGTCCGTGTGGTATTACTACATCCGCCCTCCGGCGCAGGCGGCGCGCGCTCAGACAGTTGCCGGCAACTACAAACCAATGAGAGTGGAAAACCCGCAGATCCATTGGGAACGCTTGGAAGAGGCGCGGAACACGGAGTACAAACCCAGCCCGCGGGACATCTTTAATCGTGACCTGCCTCCCCCTCCGCCGAAGCCTGTTCATGTGCCGGCGCCTGGTGATGCTGACTACGTTGCGCCCGCGCCTCCGCCGCCTCCCCCGCCGCCCCCGCCGCCGAAGCTTCCGCTTAAATATTTCGGCGAAGGGCAGGCTCAGGCAGGCGCCGGTCGCCGCGCATTTCTCTCGGATGAGGACGCAGTTTACATCGTCGCCGAAGGCGACATCGTCCTCGGCCGCTACCGCATCATCAAGATCAATCACACGAGCCTGGAGTTTGAAGAAATCAGCACCGGCCGGCACGGCACGGCTCGGCTCGAAGATCAGGGGCCGCCAGTCTGAGGGTTCTACGCTCGCGACCTGCCGCAATGTCTCGGCAAGAGGTCCTTCGCTCCACCAGAGCACGCACGCATACCACGACGCCAAATGGGAATCTCGGGTGGATTTAATTTTAGTGCGATAGAGCGATATGCTGGACTTTCGCCATGAGCCACATGCGCCGTTCGAAGTGTGCGAACCCTGACCTGGCTCCTAGGGAAGCTTAATCGGCCAACCGAAATTCAATCCGCACATGCGCGTGGAAGTCTACCGCCTGTCCGTTGCGCTCCGCAGGCCGGAAGCGAATCATTTTTGCTGCCTGAATCGCGGCTTCGTCAAGACCGTGTCCCAGGCCGCTCACTACGCGGATCACTTGCAGCTGGCCTGATGCGAGGAAGATCACCTCTAGCACCACGTCTCCCTCTAGTTTTATAGTGCGGGCTTCGGTCGAATACGAGGGATTGGGCTTGCTCAGGATAGCGACGCCGGTGGTCGCGCCTCCGGTCGCAGCTGCGCCCGTCCCGGCCCCGTTACCCTTGGGACCCGGTGCTGACGCGAGCGTTCCCCGTGCTCCTTGGGCGCCGCCGGTGCCGTTGCCATAGCCCGGGCCGCCAGGCAGATTTGGCGAGCCAGCCTGGTTGATGTTCCCAGCCTTGCTGGGATTCGCGGGCCCACGGACTCCATGAGGGTCACCGAAGCCACCCGTCTGCACTTTGCTCGCGGCAGCCGCCACCGTCGCCGGCAGACCACCTAAGCCGAGGCTGGGAGCGTTGACGTCTTCCTTCGCACGCATTGGCTGGAGGATGGGAGCTTTGATCTGTATATCCCTAGGACGCTTTGGCTCGTTCGAGGTCAGCACGATCTCGGCTTCGGCAAAAATCGGCTTGAGCTCCACCGGCTTTGTTTCCACCTTATGAATCTTGGGCAGTTGCGGTTTCAGCATCAGAAACACGTGCGGCTGCTTGGGGTTCAATTGCGGCGGCGCAACCTCGGGCGGCTTGGGTTTAGGCACGATCGGCTTCGGTCGCGGCTGGACTTTAGGTCTCGGCGGAGGTGGAGTGGCTGTGGGAATCTCAATGTGTGTGACCGGTTGCATCAACTCAGTAACATCAAACTTGAGCGCCGTCGCCATTTGCTGGGGGAAAAACATTGGGCTCAGGAGTATGAGACCCAAGAAGGCCAATTGTGCCACCGCGCTTACACCGATGCGGTTCCACCGCGACGGCGGTTCAGGCAAAAGTTCAAAACGCGCTGAGGTTCTTCTCCTGATGATCGTTCCTCGGCCGGTTGGCGGGGCGGGGCTTCTGCGATACTGGTTCAAGTCCATGCTCGGGCGCCCTTCACTCCCTACGGGGGCGGGGCTTCTCCGGAGGTTCGACTCTCTACCCGGGGGCAGTTGACGCGAGGGCGGGACGGCGCTTCTCGAGTGGTCCGCGCTTAGGCGCGCTTCACTCCCTGCAGGGGAGGGGCTTCTCCTTAGATGCAACTCTCTGCCGGGAGGCAGCTGACGCGAGGGCGGGGCGGCGCTTCTCGAGGGCTGGTTCAGCTCCACGCCCACGCGCGGTTCTCTCTCTACCGGTCGAGGATTTCGGCCGAGGTGCGACTCTCTGCCAGGGGGCAGTTCGAGGCGCACAATGCTCCTCGAGTGCTGCTTCAAGTCCACGCTCACGCGCGCTTCGCTCTCTACCGGTCGAGGGTTTCTCCTCGCGTTCGAATCTCTATCAGGGGGCAGTTCACGCGGGAGCCGGACAATGCTCCTCGAGTGCGGGTCACCGGCTGGGGGGGAAGGGTTTCTGCGGACGGGCTCCGACCCCCCGCCGACGGGGAATTCACGCGAATCGCGCTCAGCGCTCTGGCGGTCGGAGTTTAATTGTCCACCAAGGCGCTGCTTGAACGAATTCGAGTCGAGAACGGAATTGGGAGCTTCCAATTCGCCCGGGCGCGCGTAACGTCTACGCAGATCGATTGGTGCATCATCCGCCATTGCGGCAGCTTACGCTCCTGACCTCAAACTGTCATCTGTACAAAAGGGCAATTTAAGAACAGGGTCGTGGCCTGTGGCGATCGCAGAGAATCGTCCGGGGTGGCTCTAAAGGGATATTTCGAGCGCCGCTCCTGTCAACTGACAGGAGGGGCAAGGGTTAACTGTTCACCTGGTCAGGTTTCCTGAAGATTTGTATCTGAGAGAATGTGCGTCTCTAGCCCACTCCTGTTACCATCGAGGGCCGTCCCGGGCCGGGATGTCCGCCAATGGGCAGTCGAGGAGAATGCTCACAAGTTGAGAATCGTCGATCGCATGTTATGGTTGTACGGTCCCGGTGCGAAAGTGGGGACCAAGGAGGGTGTGTTGGCGACGTGTGAGCGGCTCCTAAGCGGCCCCGCCCATCACCCGAACTTTCTGACCGTTATTAGGCTCTCTCTGCTATTTCTAGCGCTGTTGTTTTCAGCTTCACCCGCAAGGTCCCAGATCTCGCCCGGTCCGCTTGCCAAGGCCCATCAGTCACTGAATGGCACGTCGCAATGCGCCAGCTGCCATCAGTTTGGTACGAGCGCACCCACGTTCAAATGTCTCGATTGCCACAAGGAAATCGCGCGTTTGCTTTCTGAAAACAACGGATACCATGCGCGGCTCGAGATGAAGAATCCCAACGGCAAGGAGTGCGTGCGCTGCCATTTGGACCACAACGGCGAGAATTTCTCGCTTATTCACTGGGAGCCGTCAAAGAAACAGTTCGATCATCGCCTGACCGGTTATCCCTTGGAGGGCAAACATGCCGGTGTCGAATGTGAGAAGTGCCATACGCCTGCTCACATGCTCCCGGAGATCCGCGGACTCCTGAAACGGCAGGATGCCGCTGGCTCTTTTCTCGGGGCGTCTACGCAATGCATGACCTGTCACGAGGACTACCACAAGGGACGGTTTGGAAAGCAGTGTCAGGACTGCCACACCGTAAACGACTGGAAGGACGCCAAGGCTAACAAGAATTTCGATCACTCGAAGACGCGCTATCCG
>DATAIH010000024.1:0-32833 GCA_036262755.1 Candidatus Acidiferrum sp. | reverse complement strand
AGTGGTTCGCTACGAGCAAGAACCGCCGGAGTCCTTTCAGCCCCATCCCCTGTTCCGCGAGGATTAAGACAGACATAACCGAGCTTCCAAAAACAGGCACTCACGGGCGCAGTTATGGCGCGGTTTTTGGGAAGGACTCGTAGCTAGTAGCCATACAGGAGGTAGCAGACAAAACGCGAGTTTAGAGAGGAGTGCGGCGAACGGAAGGCTTTCTTTTCAATTCCTGACAACCTTTATCGGCTTTCCATCCTCATCCCACACTAAATGGATGCCTCCAAAATTCAGTCTCCTAACGTCTTCAAGCACTGCGTCGAATTTGGGATAGGGGAATCGAAAAACCAGCAGGAAGCGTGCTTTCTGGTGTGCCTCCGGCGTAATTGGCTTCTTGATTTCCTCGATGATGGGATCACATTTCCTTCTGAGATATTCCGGCAGTTGGGCACAAAAGTCCTTCTCAAAGGCAAACCCGGCATGCCTGAAATTGCTCGCCCACAGCACGGTGCATAGCTGCTCTTCATTCAGACTGCGGAGCATTGAAGTTAGTTCTCCCAATGTCACTTCACTCCGCTGTCGGTCAATCTCAGCAAGGCGACGTTCGTGTCGTGCTTCTTGGTTCTCTCGAAGGTGAAAGCAGGCTAGAACAGAATCCAAAACGAAGATGAGGATAAGGGCAACCGCCCCAGTCCATGTCGCGTGGGCTTCTGTCCACCAAGTTTGGTCTATCCAAGGCATAGGATAAGAGTAGCCTCTAAAAAGGCTTCGCGGCTGTTAGAAGTGCCGATACGGTAAATGGTCCTGGCGCTACGCAATACAACCGAACGAGGGATTCGACTTGGGAGCGGAATGTTTCCGCAGGTGGATTGAACTCATGCTTTCGTTTGCGAGGGCGCTTCACGTTTCCACAATTCTAGCATCCTCGGAGCATCGAGCATCGAGCATATTCAAAAACAAACAGTTATCGGAACGCCCGTTTCTGGCCACCGGCGACTGATGACACGCTTTAAGGGCGGTTTGCCGCTCCTTCGTGCTCTCTTCTCCGATTGCGACAGCCTTTTTTGCGGCGCAGCGCAAGCTGCGATGCCGCCTACCTCAGAAACGTTGCACTCGCCAGAAAAAAGTTACATGCAAAGATTTCATAGCTCATCTCGATTCTTTTCGTATGGAGTCGCGAAACCTTTCGTCTACGGGGGCGTCATTCCGGTTGTAAGCGTTTTGCGGAGTTTGTTGCAAGAGTGGTTCGTAGCGCCGCCCGAGGAATAGCCGCCCGAAGCGTCGTTTACCGCGCAACGACACCGAAACGTGCAAAGGAGAAACCGTGAAAAAGGTACCCGTGCGTCTGCTCTTGGTCCTGGCTGGTGTCGCCGGCCTCACCATTTCCGCGAAAGCCCAAGAACTCGATAAAATCGTAGTCAAAATCCCCTTTCAATTCGTAGCCGCCGGCCAAACGTTTCCGGCGGGCGAATACAAAATCTCGCGTCTCAGCGATTCCCAGTCCAGAATCCTGCTACTCAGCAACAGAGAAAACGGTGCAGCGGTCGTTATGTTTCCCACCGAGACGCAAGACATTCCTCATGACAAAGCGAAGCTAGCCTTTGCGACCCTGGGTGACCAGCATTTCCTCAGTCGCATTGAAACCGCAAACTACGCCTACACTCTTTCGGTGCCCAGAACCGAAACTCTTCTGGCCGCAACTCCCAAGCGGGGCGCCGCCTCTTCCTCTTCCGGAAGCAACTAGCTCGTTACGCATCAGCCCTCGTTGGGTGGCGTTCAGGTAACCGCAGCCCCCCGCTGCCACAACCTGGACGCCCCACCCTGCGTGCGTTCGAAAATCCTTTGCCGCTTTTTGGATCAAGCAGGAACGGCGCGATAAAGCGTCCCGACGCCACGCTAAACCTCGTTGCTATTGCCCGCCAACTGGCGCGCCGGCTGCGGTTCCGTCAACATTTCGTGGCGGTCGGCCCAGCCGGGATCTGAAACCGAGAGGCATAGGACAGCGTTGCTAGCTTCGCTTGCGCTCCGCCGATAAACGAAGGCCGGTCACTCACGCTTGGGGCTTGCAGTGAAACGGCGGCCGGTAGCACTATCACTATCAACAAGAAGGCAGAGCGAGACATGGCGTTTCTGCCGGAAGACTGCGAATTGCCGTGAGTGACCGGCCCTTGAGGACCGACGTAGTTCGGTGCGAGAACTGGCGTTATTTTGAGGTAACTGCTTCAATTGCAACATATTGGATTTTGTCCATGAGTCTCGCGTGCCCCCGTCAGGATTTTACCGGGGCGGGGATGAGAGACGGGAAGCCCCAGCGCGCGTCTGTTCAGTTCGCGATATTTCTGGATTCTGGAAGGTGTCAGAGGGATAATGTTGCCATTCATCCGTAGAGAGCTTGACAAGTTCCCCATCAAGCCAGGCTGCCTTGCCCTTAGGCATGCTCATAATCGGTCGCTGCGTACGAGGGCAGCGTCATGATCATTCAAGAACAGGGCGACCATCTTGTTTTAATTCGGCAAACCGATCACGCGGTGCTGGCGGGGCATTTTGCCCGCGAACTGGGAAACGACACGTTTGCCCTGCCGCAGCCGCAAGAATCTTTCGCACTGGCCGCTACCGAACACGATAACGGATGGAACGAGTGGGAGCTGCTGCCGGAAATCGATCCGGTAACGTATTTGCCGTACAGCTTCATGTCCATTCCGACGCGGGAGCACATCGAGCTTTACCAGCGGGGGATTGAGCGCGTCGTGAAAGTGGACCGCTACGCGGGCGTGCTCGTGAGCATGCATTGCGTGGGGCTGTATGACCGCACACGGGCGACGATGCCGGGATTTTCGGCGAAATACGTGAAGTCGCATGAATCGCAAACGGCGAATGATTTTTTGCAGACGCTGCGCCTACAACAGTTGCGATTGAAAGTGGATTTGCGAGCGGACCCCAAGACGAAAGATTTCGCGGATGAAAAATGGCTGCAGGCGAATTCATTGCGGTTGGAAGCGCTAGACCGGCTCTCGCTCTACTTCTGCATGGGGCCGCTGGAAGCCTCGACAATAGACGCGGTTCCCTCCGATTATCACGGCCAGGAAGTGGACTGGAATCTGCACCCCGAAGGAGACCGTGCCGTGGCGCTCGAGCCTTATCCCTTCCGGCGGGACCCGCTGGAGATCAGCATCCTGGCTCGCCGAATTCCGCGGCGGCGCTACTCCGATGAACGGGAATTTCAGAAACTCCTAGGGCAGGCGCCTTATTTTGCACTGAAGTACACGCTACGTGCCGGCGGCGCCCATATGCGCGCGCAGGGCGCAGCAATCTAGCAGCTAGGCCAGGACCCCGAAGGCGAAGCAGATCCTAAGACCGCGGATTACCTCAGTTCGCGGCCGCGTGTTTCCGGAAGTAGCAGGGCGAGCAACGCCGCCGCAAGAAAAGCTCCCGCCAGCAGAAGAAACGCAGGAAGAAATCCGAATTGCGAGGCGATCGCGCCAACGGCAAAGGGCGCCGCCGCGGACAACCCGCGACCCAGGTTGTAACTCAGACCCATCGCGGCAGCGCGAATTTCTCCAGGGAACAGTTCGCTGGCGATGGCGGCGTAGCCGGAAAAGAATCCCGTGCCAAAAAACGCTACGAAAGGCCCAAGAAGCAAAAGGAAGAACGGGATTCGGATGACGGCGTAGAGCGGAACGAGAATCGCAGCGACGAGCAAGTAGGTGAAATAGGGTTTGCGACGGCCAAAAGCGTCGGCAAAAAATCCGAACGAGGCATAGCCCAGCCACTTACCGGGCGAGAGCACCAAATAAAACGTGGTGCCCAGGACGATGCTCAGGCCACGGCCACCTTTCGAGACAGGGAGAGATAAGAAACTCGGAATCCAGGTAAACAGTCCCCAGTAGCCGAACATGCTGAAGGCGTTCATGGTCGTGGCCAGGAGGCCATTTCGGAGGACATCCCTGTGGAGAAGCTTGCGGAGCACCGCGGACTTCGTTCCCTTCGTTCGGTTCTTCCACAGCTCAGGTTCGGGGACACCGCGGTAAATCCAGAACACCAGAAGTGCAGGTAAGACACCGGCAAAAAAAACGGCGCGCCAGCCGAAGTGCGGAAACACAAGCAAAACGGTAACAGCCGCCACCGCTTCACCGATGGCGTAGGTGGACTGCATCAGGCCGAGAGCCCTGCCGCGGTGCTCAGCGCGCCAAGTTTCCGCGATGAGCGCGGCGCCGCTGCTCCACTCGCCTCCCATCCCCAGGCCGAGCAGGAAGCGAAAGACCGCGAGTTGAGGAATAGAGCGAGAAAGACCGCAGGCAGCACTGGAAATGGAATAGACGAGGATGGAGGCCATGAGGGCGCGGGTACGGCCGAAGCGGTCGGCGAGAACGCCGAAGAGGAGTCCGCCAATCGCGGAAGCGATCAGCGTGAGGGAATTCAAAAGGCCCCCCGTGGACTTGCTCATACCGAACTCGGTCATCAGATAAGCGAGCACGAACGAGTAGAGCATGACGTCCATGGCGTCGAGCATCCAGCCGAGGCCGCCGGCGATGAGAGACTTGCGTTCCGCGGGAGAAATGTCGCGCGGCCATTGGAACGGTGACGCGGAACGCAAGGAATCGGGGGCTGGGCCAGATGAGTCGCCGGATGCCATTTCGTGTTTGTCGCGATCGTCTGTTAGCTATGTGTGGCGCGGTCAATACCTTCAGCGATGCGCTGAACGAGGAGGGCCAACTCCAACAGGCACCGCCAAATGAGGACGCCCACGAAGAAAGACACGATTCCCGCGACCAGAGAGATGATTCCGTCGGCGGGAGAATTCTGGAAGCCCAGGACCACGTACGTTACGACGCAGATGCCGCCGGCAAGAATGCCAATAATGTAAAGAACCCTTACGATGCGGCCCATGAGTTGCCGCTGGAACGAGAAGTCAACGAGACCCGCAACGAAGTTCTTTTCCTCAGGCATGTAGCCTCCTGGCAAGATTTGGATGAAGAACCGGGCAATGATTTAGGTACGGCATTTCCGAGAGATAAGTCAAGGAGGTTTGCCGGCTGGTCGCCAGGCACGAGTTAACCGTCATAAGGAAGTCCAAAAGGGATGGTTCGACGGCCCACGGATCTTCCCCTTGTACTTCTACAAGAGAAGTGCTAGGGTTTCCTTGTAGAAGCGAAAGGGGAGCACATGGGCGTGCAACGCATTGATCTCCCGCAGGGAACTCTGGATTTGCTGATTTTGCGAACCCTCGCGCTCGAGCCGCAGCATGGGTGGGCCATCTCCGAGCGTATCCAGCAGATTTCGAGTGATGTGCTGCGGGTGCAGCAAGGCTCGCTGTATCCGGCATTGCATCGCCTCGAGCGCCGCGGCTGGATCAAGGCACGGTGGGGAACTTCGGAGAACAACCGGCGAGCGAAATACTACGAGCTCACCAAGGGTGGGCGGCAGCAACTCGAAGTGGAAAAAGACGCGTGGGAAAAGCTGACGGCAGCGGTGGCGCAAGTATTGGGTACCGCATAGGGGTGAGGGATGTTCAATGATGCGGCCTTCCGTTTTCGCGCCCTGTTCCGGCGCAAAGCTGTCGAAATCGAGTTAGATGAGGAGTTGAGCCTGGCTGACGCGAGTTGACGGGAAGAAAGGCAGATGACCCCAGGTTTAGGGCCAAGGAGTCGCCATGTGCAGCGATCTGTGGTTTCGCGTGCGGGCACTGTTCCGGCGTAGATCGGTCGAGAGGGAACTCGATGAGGAGCTGTGTTTTCACGTCGAGCGGCAAGTCGAGAAATATGTGCATGACGGAATGACCTGGGAAGAAGCCAAGCGACGGGCGCGCATCGAGTTTGGCGGACTGGAACTAGCGAAAGAGGAATGCCGCGACGCGCGGGGAGTGCGTTTCCTCGAGGCCTTGCTCCAGGACATCCGCTTTGGTCTACGCATGCTGTTAAAGTCTCCCGCCTTTACGGCGACAGCCATACTCGCTTTGGCACTGGGGATCGGCGTGAACACGACGGTCTTCACTGCATTTGACGCTCTCGCACTCCGGCCGCGCTCGGTCAAAGATCCGGGCCACCTGGTGGGCGTTTACCGCAAAGCGCAGAGAGAAAATCGCGGCGCATTTTCTTATCCCGACTACACCTATTATCGCGACCACAGCGAAGCTCTCTCCGATTTGGCCATGTTTGGCGGCGGGACTGAAGTCGTCACCCCGGACCTTCCGGCCGTCGGCTGGGAACCAGCATCAGGCGTGGCGGCCACAATTGGCTTTCGCCTGCCGGAATTGTTGCAGGGAAGCGCGCAACCACTCACCTGCTTCTTCGTTTCCGGCAATTACTTTCAGTTGCTCGGAGCGCGGCCTGCGGCCGGCCGGCTGCTCTTGCCTGAGGACGACAAGTTTGGCGCTCCACCGGTTGTCGTTCTGAGCGGCAACTTCTGGCGCAGCCAGTTTCACTCGAATCCGGGCGTGGTGGGCTCCAGGATTCACCTTAATCGAGTGGCTTTTGCCATCGTTGGCGTGACGCCGGTGGACTATCTCGGCACGGTTTCGAGTGTTCCGGTTCTGTGGGCTCCGATTGCGGCGCGACCGCTCTTAGGAGACGGCACCCGCGAGAGCCTGGAGAACCGCAACGCAGGCGCGGGGATTGTGTATGGGCACTTGAAGGCAGGCGTATCCTTGGCCGATGCACAAGCGGAACTGAACGTTCTCGCGGCACAGCTGCGGGCCGCGTACCCCGAGGTTGAGCGCAACTCTGGCGTAAGGGTGGCGAGCGAGCGCGCGTTTGCGGAAATCAATTCGGAGACATGGCCCATCGTAGCCGCTACGATGGGCGCGGTCGCACTACTCTTGCTGATTGCGTGCGCCAATGTCGCAAGTCTTCTGCTGGCGCGAGCGGCCGCGCGGCGCCGCGAAGTCGGCGTGCGCCTTTCCTTGGGAGCCGGCCGGGGCAGGCTGTTGCAACAATTTCTGGTGGAAAGCACTTTGATCGCTCTTTTTGCCGGGGCTGCGGGTCTTCCCTTAGCCTCGTGGACGCTGCACCTGCTGGTCGTGGAAATTTCTTCTGCGATTCCTTCCTACTGGGGTGCGATCGCACTGCAGGTCACTCCCGACGTCCGCATCTTTGGCTACACGGTGCTCATCTCCCTGCTTACCGGAGTGGTGTTTGGGTTGACTCCGGCATTGCAGGCATTGCGCGTCGATGTCAACTCAGCGCTCAAGGATAACGGCAGCATGTTGGGGCAGCGACTGAGCAAGTCGCGGCTCCGTGACTTGCTCACTGTTCTCCAGGTCGCCGCATGTCTGGTGCTGCTGATCAACTCGGTGCTCCTGCTGCGGGGCTCGCAGCGGGCGCTGGGGGTCGATCCAGGGTTTGACAGCAAACACCTGGTGCTGCTGTCCCTGGAGATGTTGGAGTCAAAGAGTTTGGGTTATAGCCAAGAGCGATTGCTGCAACTCAACCGCCGGCTCATGGAGGAGATTGCAAGCCTTCCTGGCGTGACGGAGGTTACCGAAGCCTCTCGCGCTCCGGTCCCTGCCGGCAACCGTTTTGTGCAGGTCACGACGGACGAGGCCAGGCCGCCGCTTGATCGTGAGGGTAGGGACCAACGGCCTAGTGTCGGCTACAGCTATGTGTTGCAGAATTATTTCGAGACGCTTGGCATTCCTGTCGTGAGCGGCCGCAGTTTCACGGCACAAGAGGCGGACGCGGAAGCTCCCGTGGTGGTCATTAGCGAGGCCACGGCGCGGCGTTTCTGGCCCGGTCAGGACCCAATCGGCAAGCGCTTGCTGATCGGATCGGTCGATGCGCGACCTCCTTTTGCCGGGGAGCGGGTTCCCTTTTCTCCGAGTAGCGAAGTGATTGGCGTAGTACCGGACCTGCGCAGCTTGTTTTTAAACAAGGTGGACGACTCATATATTTATTTGCCGCTTTCGCAGGCCCGCCAGTGGGCCAGCACGTTGTTGGTACGCGCGAGCGGCAGCGCGCCCGGTCTGTTGCCTGGACTGGGCAGTACCGTCCAGCGTGTCGACGCCAATCTCCCCGTCATTGCCGCGCCAGTCGACTGGATGGTTTCGTTTGACCCGTACTTCGTGATCTCCCGCATCGGCGGCATACTTTCCAGCATCGTTGGCATGCTTGGCCTGTTTTTGGCATGCCTGGGTGTGTACGGGATGGTGGGCTATAGCGTTGTGGAGCGCACGCGAGAAATCGGAATTCGGATGGCGCTCGGCGCGCAGCGAGAGCAAGTGCTTGGGCTCGTGTTGCGAGAGACCGCGGGACCGATGCTAATTGGAACTGTGATTGGAACCGCCGTGTCGGCGGCGATTTCGCGATTGCTTTCCTCCATGCTTTTCGGCTTGAACCCCAGAGACGCAGTTTCGTTTGCCGGCGTTTCTCTGCTGCTGATTGCGGTGGCGCTCTGTGCGGGTTATCTTCCGGCGCGGCGGGCGATGCGGGTGGATCCGATGGTGGCGCTGCGATACGAATGAGGTGCGGCATGTTGAGCGAGGTGCTGATTCGGTTGCGGGCGCTGTTTCAGCGCAAGGCCGTCGAAGGGGAACTCGACGAAGAGTTGAAGTTTCACTTGGAGCGGCAAGTTGAAAAATATGTGCAGGGAGGGTTGCGCCGAGAACAGGCAAAGCGGCGGGCCTGGATGGAGTTTGGTGGGCTGGAACAGGCGAAAGAGGAGTGCCGCGACGCGCGGGGGGTGCAGTTCCTCGATACCTTGCTTCAAGATATGCGCTACGGGTTGCGCTTACTGCGTAAATCGCCGGGCTTCACGGCCGTTGCCGTGATCACGCTAGCGCTCGGAATCGCGGTCAACACAACGATTTTCAGTGTGGCCAGCGGTTTGCTTTTGCGCAAACCGCCTGTTCGCGATCCTGACCGCGTGATGGTCATCAGCAGCTTCAATCCTGCGAAAGATGCTTACGCGCCAGATCGAACTCCGGCCTCGGCGCTCGATTATCTCGACTGGCGTGCCCAGAGCCGCTCTTTTAGCAACATGACCGCAGCCGTTTTTGACGACTTCACCGTCAGCGGCGGCACGGCTCCGCAGCGTGTGGCAGGGGCCCGGGTGTCGAGCAACTTCTTTCAAGTCCTCGGCGTAGCCGCGGCGCTGGGACGCGAGATCCTGCCGGAAGAAAGTCAGTCCGGGGGCAACAAAGTCGTCGTTTTGAGCGACGGGCTCTGGAAGGACAGGTTTGCCAGCGACCGGCGCGTGGTCGGCAGTCTGGTCAAGATCAATGGCGTCCCTTTTACGGTTGTCGGAGTGATGCCGAACACGTTTCGCCTTTGGGACTTTCAAGCCCAACTTTGGGTCCCGCTGGTATTTTCAGCAGATGAGCTGCGTCCGGCGGCGCGGTCCCGGAGATGGCTGCGGGTTTTCGGGCGGCTGAAACCCGGCGCGCAAGTGCGACAGGCCACCGCTGAAATGCGGCTCATCTCCGACCGACTTGCGCAAGCACATAAAGACACGAACGAAGGATGGGGCGCGAGCGTGATGTCTCTTCAGCGGTACAGCATTACGGACTCGAATGCGCAAACGGCCACGGCATTCCTTATGGCCGCGGTGGCATTCGTGCTGCTGATTGCGTGCACGAATCTGGCAAACCTGATGCTCTCGCGGAATTCGGCGCGGCAACGGGAATTTACCATTCGTTCCGCGCTCGGCGCAGGACGATTTCGCCTCGCACGCCAGCTTCTTACCGAGTGCTTGCTCCTTTCCATCGTCGGTGGGGCTTTGGGAACCCTGGGAGCATTCTGGGGGGTGGCCGCGCTTCGTTCGCAGTTTAATTGGAATGAATATGCGCAGGCGATGGCAAAAGAGGTTTCGGTCGACAGACTGGCGTTGCAATTCACCCTCGGGATATCGCTTGGTGCCGGTATTCTGTTCGGTCTGGCGCCGGCACTGGAGATTGCTCGTCGAAGGGCAAGCGAGGGCTTAAAGGAGGGCAGCCGCGGTACGACTTCCGGCCCCGAGCGGCTCCGGCTGCAACGCCTGCTCGTCGTCGGGCAACTGGCTCTGTCGTTGTTTCTGTTGGTTGGCGCGGGGCTGTTCGTCGAAGGCTTCCTGGAAGAAGTGCGCGCAAGTGTCGGATTTGATTCGCATAATTTGCTGACGGCTTCTGTCTCCCTTCGCGGCCTTCCCTACCTTCAGCCCCAGCGCCAGAAGCAGTTTTTCGAGGATGTGCTGCGCCGCGTTGCGACTCTTCCGGGCGTGGAGTCGGCTGCCGCGGCAACGGAGCTTCCCTTCAGTTTTCCGGGCCGTGTTTCGTTCACGGTCGAAGGCCTACCGCTGACAAAACCCGAGGAGCGGCCGAAATGCGGATGGTTTGCCGTCAGCCCCGGGCATTTTGCGACGCTCGAAGTCCCGCTGCTGCAGGGTCGGGAATTCACTTCATCGGACACCGGTGATGCGCCACAGGTGGTAATCGTGAACGAAGCCTTTGTCCGGCGATTTTTTGGCACGGAAAACGCAATGGGACGCCATATCAAGCTCGATCTTGGAGACCAGGACCAAGACCCATGGAGACAGGTCGTTGGCGTGGTGGGAAATGTGAGGGAGTTCCTTGGGCAAGTTCAGCCGCGGCCCGAGATCTTCGTTCCCTTTGCGACACACCCTAACGCCTTGATGAGGTTCATCGTGCGGACCCGAACAGATCCGGCCAGCCTCTCGGATGGATTGCGGCGCGCGGTGTGGGCCGTCGACCCGGATCAAGCTGTCACCGAAATGCGAACCATGGATCGCGTGATCGCGGATTCTAGCGAGGGAGATGACTTGATGGCGGGGATGATGGGCGCCTTTGCTTTTCTGGCGCTGCTAATGGCAGCGGTCGGAATCTTCGGCGTGCTTTCCTACTTGGTGGAACAACGCACGCAAGAAATGGGGATCCGCTTGGCCTTGGGCGCAGAACCTGGCGCGCTACTCCGCCTCGTGATTCGAAAAGGCATGGCCCTTGTTGGCGTTGGCGCGGGGATGGGAGTTTTGCTTTCGCTGGCTTTGCCCAAGCTGGTTGCGATGGGGTTTGACAATTTCAAGTTTCACAGCGCGTGGGTTTTAGTGCTAGCTCCAATGGTAGTTGTGCTTGCCGGTTTTGCCGCGTGTTATATGCCCGCGCGGCGGGCCACGCGTGTCGATCCGATGGTGGCGCTGCGGTATGAATGAAGAAGGAGGTGAACGAAGTTGAGGAACCGGGGGAAGGAGAGGGGCGCGAGAAGCACGTCGCCGCAGAGAGGCGAGAGCGTAGTCCATGCTTAGTGACTTATGGTTTCGCATCCGCGTATTGTTGCGGCGTAAGTCCGTCGAAACGGAACTGGAGGACGAGCTGCGGTTTCACCTGGAGCAGCAAGTTGAGAAATATGCGCAAGGTGGGATGAGCCGAGAACAGGCCAGGCGGCGGGCGCGGCTGGAATTTGGCGGAATCGAACTGGCCAAAGAAGAATGTCGTGACGCTCGAGGCGTGCGCTTCCTTGAGGCCTCCGTTCAAGACGTGCGCTACGGTCTGCGCATGCTGAGCAAGTCGCCGGGCTTCACGGCGGTTGCCGTGTTGACTTTGGCGCTTGGGATTGGCGCCAACACGGCAATCTTTCAACTGCTGGATGCGGTTCGCTGGCGCAATTTGCCGGTTCCCAATCCGCGACAACTCGCAGCGGTGCGCATTGTCGGCGGCAATCGCGGCATGGGAATCAACCAAGACTACGGGGACTTGACGCGGCCACTGTGGCAGGAAATCCGCGACAAACAGCAAGCCTTTTCCGGCATCTTCGCTTGGAGCGTGAACCAAAGATACGTTGGGCGGGGAAGCGAAATGCGCCACTTCACCGGCCTTTGGGTGAGCGGCGACTTTTTTCAAGTGCTGGGAGTCCAGCCTTTGCGAGGGCGGCTGCTATTGCGGGGAGACGAAGGACCTTGTCCCATGCGCTACGGGGTAGCGAGCTATTCCTATTGGCGAAGGGAACTGGGAGGCCGTGATCCGGCCAGCGGCATTAAGCTGATTGTCAATAATTTCCCGGTTGAAATCGTCGGTGTAACACCGCCGGAATTCTTCGGCATGGTGGTGGGAGACAGCTTCGACATCGCGCTTCCGTTTTGTATGCCACCGGACGGCGTGCGCCGCGACGTCTTTGACGTTTCCGTCATGGGGCGATTGAAGCCGGGCTGGACTATTGTGCGCGCCTCTGCCGAACTGGAGGCGCTCAGCCCCGGCCTGTTTGAAGCCACGGTTCCGCCGGGGCGCGACACTCATAGCACCGAGATGTACGAACATTTTCGCCTGGCGGCTTTCCCCGCTTCGCAAGGAGCGAGTTCCTTGGCCCAAACGGACTACACATCCCTTTGGTTGCTTTTGGGAATTACTGGCCTGGTTCTGTTAATTGCGTGCGCGAATCTCGCGAATCTCATGCTGGTGCGCGCCAGTGCGCGGGAACGCGAAATGGCTGTGCGTCTTGTGTTGGGAGCGCCGCGGTGGCGCTTAATCCAGCAACTCCTTTCGGAAGGAGTGCTGCTGGCAGGCAGCGGTGCGATTCTAGGCATTGGGCTTGCCGGAATTCTCAGCAGAAGCCTTGTGTTGCTCTTCAGCACGGCGGAAAACGTTCCTCTGCTAGACCAGCTTCGCTTGGATTGGCGCGTGCTGTCGTTTGTCGCAGCCGTGGCGACCTTGACATGCATCCTCTTTGCGCTTGCGCCCGCGTTTCGATCGTCGCGTAGGCAGCCGGGCGCAGCACTTAGGGCAGGAAGCCGCGGAACGACAACCGATCGCAGTCGCTTCTCCTTGCAGCGCGTCATGGTGGTGGTCCAGGTTTCCGTTTCGCTGGTGCTGCTTGTAGGGGCCCTGCTGTTTGTACGCAGTTTTCGCAACCTGGTGAGGCTGAATCCGGGCATGCGCGAACGCGGCATTACCGTGGCATTTCTCGGCTACTGGCAATCGCCGTTGCCGCGCGAACGCTGGGCGGATTTCCGGCGCGAATTGCTGGAGGAAGTGCAATCGGTCCCGGGCGTCTTGAGCGCCGCAACAACCACCCGGGTTCCGCTGGATGGAGGCAGTTGGGAGCACGGCGTGCGCGTTGGCTCGAAGGAAGGCACGTCCAAATTTACCTGGGTGAGTCCGGACTACTTCGCGGCCATGGATATTCCGGTCGTGAAGGGGCGGGGCTTCACCAAGCAAGACACGGCGTCATCGCCGCGGGTTGCGCTGGTCAATCAGACTTTTGTACGGAGATTTCTTGGCGACACCAGTCCCGTCGGCCAAACTTTGCTTACGAGTCCGGAGCCGGACTATCCCGCGACGACATATGAAATCGTCGGCATTATTCCGGACACGCGGTACAACGATCTGCGCACAGAAACGCCGCCGATGACTTTTGCGCCCGCCACGCAGTTTCCCGGGCAAGGTCCTTGGTGCCATGTGATCATCTACTCGAGCGTGCCTCCTGCTACGGTCATGTCTGCGGTAAAGCGGCGCCTGGCCGAGAGCCATCCCGACGTCGTCGCCGAGTTCGCCGACTTTCAAAAGCAGATTTTGCATGGACTGGTGATGGAGCGCGTCATGGCTATGCTCTCCGGGTTTTTCGGTGTGTTGGCGGCGGCGCTCGCGGCCATCGGTCTCTATGGCGTCATCTCCTATATCGTTGCCATGCGCCGCAACGAGATCGGGATTCGCATGGCCTTGGGCGCCAGCCGGAGTAGCGTAGTCACCCTTGTCCTGCGGCAAACTGTGCTTCTGTTGGCCATAGGCGTTGTTATCGGCGTAGTGTTCGCGCTGGCCGCTGCGCGCAGCGCCGACTCATTGCTCTACGGCCTTCGGCCCAACGATCCGGGGGCCTTGCTTGGTGCAAGCGTGCTTCTGGCTGCCGTAGCGCTTGTGGCGAGTTTCGCCCCCGCACGCCGTGCCTCTCGCCTTGATCCCGTCGTGGCACTTCGATATGAATAGCTCCGTTCCCATTTTCGAGTAGAAAAAAAAGCGCCGACAACCGAGAATGGCACCGTACAGGTGCATGCGCGAAACGGATTCGGGCGCCGAGGCGTCTATCAGTTTGCGAATGACGAACAAGGTCGGTTGCGGTTTACCATTCTTCAAATCGATTCTTCGGGGGGAGAAGGGCGATGAGCAGTCTAAAAAGATTTGCGGTTTACTCTGCGTTCTTGCTGTCGATGGGGTTTGTGGCTGGACAAAAAACAGTCCATCCGCAGACATTGGATGACAAGGCGCTGCAGGGCATGAAATGGCGGCAGATTGGGCCATTTCGCGGCGGCCGCGCGCTGGCCGTGGCGGGCGTGGCCGGGGATCCGGAAACGTATTATTTCGGAGCCGTGGCGGGCGGCGTCTGGAAGACGGAAAACGGCGGGCTGACATGGGCGCCGATGACGGACAAGACCGGCATCATGTCTGTCGGGGCGATTGCCGTGGCGCCTTCGGATCCCAATGTGGTGTACGTGGGCACGGGCGAATCGTGCATTCGCGGAAATATTTCCTATGGCGACGGCATGTACAAGTCCGTGGACGGTGGGAAGACATGGTCGCACATTGGCCTCGAGGATACCCAGCACATCGCCACGATCGTGGTGCATCCGCAGAATCCGGACATCGTGTACGTGGCGGCGCTGGGACACGCTTATGGGCCGAATGAAATGCGCGGTGTGTTCCGCTCGAGCGACGGCGGCAAGACGTGGCAGAAGGTGTTGTACAAGGACAACAAGACGGGCGCGATCGATCTGGTGTTCGACCCGCATAATCCGCACATTTTGTTTGCGGCGCTGTGGGAAGCGCAACGCACACCGTGGACCCTGATCAGCGGCGGCCCGGGCAGCGGACTGTATCGCTCTGGCGATGACGGAGCGACGTGGAAGCGGCTCGAGGGCCACGGGCTGCCGAGCGGAGCGCTGGGGCGCATCGGGGTGTCGGTTTCTGGGGCTGACGGGAATCGCGTGTACGCGATCATCGAAGCGGAAAAGGGCGGAATCTACCGGAGCGACGATGCGGGGGAAAGCTGGAGACTCCTCAACCCGGATCACCGCTTCACGCAACGCGCCTGGTATTTTCATCACATTTTCGCGGACCCGAAGAGTGCCGATACCGTGTACGTCCTGAATACGGGAGTTTCACGCTCGACCGACGGCGGGAAGAGTTTCGAGGCCGTTCGCGCGCCGCACGGGGACAATCACGGGCTGTGGATCGATCCGACGCATCCGCAATGGATGATCCTTTCGAACGACGGAGGCGCCACGGTTTCGCACGACGCAGGAAAGGCCTGGACGACCGAAGCCAACCAGCCGACGGCGCAGTTTTATCACGTGGCAGCCGATAATTCCGTGCCATACAAGGTGTACGGCGCACAGCAAGACAACTCTACCGTGGCCATCGCCAGCCGCAGCGACAGCTTTGCGATTGACCGGCCGGACTGGTACGACGTTGGCGGGGGCGAGTCGGGATACGTGGTTCCGGACCCGCGCAATCCGCAAGTGGTGTATGCCGGTTCCTACGATGGTTTGATTACCCGCTTCGACAAATCGAATGGTCAGGAGCAGGACATTTCTTCGTGGCCTCTAAACCCGATGGGCTCGGGCGCGGCAGAACTGAAGCATCGTTTCCAGTGGACCGCGCCGATTCTGATTTCACCGAACGATCCCAACACGCTATATCACGGCGGGGAAGCGGTTTTCAAAACACGCGATGGAGGAATGAGCTGGACCCCGATCAGCGAGGACTTGACGCGAAATGATAAGAGCAAGCAGCAAACCTCGGGTGGGCCTTTGACGCAGGACAACACGAGCGTCGAGTATTACGACACGGTGTTTACAATCGCGGAGTCGCCCGTGGAAAAAGGCGTGATCTGGGCAGGTACGGACGACGGGTTGGTGCAGGTTACGCGCGATGGAGGACAGCACTGGACGAACGTGACGTCGAAGGAATTCGGGGAATGGAGCTTGGTGAGCCTCATCGATGCATCTCCCCACGCCGCGGGCACAGCCTATGTGGCCATCGACCGGCATAAACTCGACGATTATAAGCCGTATGCGTTCAAGACCACGGACTTCGGAAAGACTTGGAGCAGGATTACGACCGGGCTCCCGGAAAACAGTTATGTGCACGCTGTGAAAGAAGATCCCAAGCGGAAAGGGCTACTGTTTGCGGGTACGGAGAATGGTATTTACGCATCGTTTGACGACGGAGGACACTGGCAATCGCTGAAGCTGAATCTGCCCACGACTCCGATTCACGATTTGACGGTGAAGAACGACGACTTGATCGTGGCCACACACGGGCGAGCCTTCTGGATCCTCGACGACATTTCGCCCCTGCGGCAGATGCACGCGACAACCATGAGCGAGGACGCGCATCTTTACCAGCCCGCGGCTGCGATTCGCTACCGCGGGCCGGGATTCGCTTTGCCGGCGACGGTCCCCGTGGGAGCGAATCCGCCAACTGGCGTCATCATTGATTATTTTCTGAAGTCCAAGCCGAAAGATGCCGTGGAGCTGGAGATTCTCGATGCCCACGGCAAGGTGGTGCGGAAACTTTCGAGCAAGAGAGCGGCGGAAGCCGCTTCTCCGGAGGAAGAGGAGTTCGGCATCTCACGGCCCGGGCAGAAACTACCGGCCGAAGAAGGGCTCAACCGCTTTGTTTGGGACATGCGCGGCGAAGCTGCGGCGCGCGTGCCCGGAGCCGTAAACTGGGGCGGTCGGGCGGCCGGGGTTCTCGTGGTGCCGGGAACTTACCAGATCAAGCTGACGGCTGGGGGCAAGTCGTTGACGGCTTCCGCGGAGATCCACAAGGATCCCCGTGTGAACGTCTCGCAAGCGGATCTGGAGAAGCAATACGAGCTGGCCACACGGATTTCTGACGGCGTCGGCGCAGGCAGCGAAGCGGTGAACCAGATGCGCAGCGTGCGCGAGCAGCTTGACGGGCTGAAGAAACGGCTGAGCGCAGACACCGGGGCCAAGGCGGTGCTGGATTCCGCGGAAGTGCTGAGAAAGAAAATCGATGCGGTAGAAGAGAAAATCGTCCAGCCCAAATCCAAGAGCGGAGAAGATCCGCTCAACTATCCGATCCAGGTGACGAACCAACTGATGGATTTGCAGGACACGGTGGAAAGCGCGGATGCCGCGCCTACGGCGCAGTCCTACGTGGTTTTCGACGAGCTGAATGGGAAATTGGAGACACAATTGACGATCTGGCGCGAGATTCAATCGAAAGATCTCGTGGCTCTGAACGATCTGATGAAGAAGAACAACGTGGAAGCCATCGCGCCGGCAACCGAAAAAACCAAGGTTGCCGCCCAATAAGGGACGGTCGCGCGGTGGTTACGAACCTTGCGAAGCGGAACGCTTTGCGTATTTCCACTCCAGCAGGAACGCGACGCCCGTTCCGACGAAGGGCAGTGACCATACCAAGCTCAGGTTCACGCGGCCGATACCCAAGCTGCCAACCAGGAAGAGAATCGCCGCGATGAGGAACAGCGGTCGAGTGATGGCGCAGTGAAACGAGCGATGCTTGAGCCAGTTGGCTATGCAACCGATCCCCGCGGCAAAAAGAATTGTGGGGGCAGAGTACCAGTGTAGCGGATACCAATAGGTGCCGGCTGCGCCCAAAACTCCCCACGCAATCAATGAAGCGGCGAACCAGTAGCGCATTGCCAGCGGTGAACTGCAGCAGAGTTCTCTGCTTAGCGCCCTACTTGAGGCCGCGGACCGCTCCGCAAAAGCCCCGGCATCGGTCTCCTCATCCCTCCGCGACCTCGCCGCGAGTTATCAAGGCTGCTCAGCAAGAGCTTTCTCCAAACCAGGAATGACTCGAAAAACCGGGCCATTCCAGAAAACGGACGCCGGCCCATTCTCCCAGCGGTCGCGCGGGGCGTAGAGAATCGCGTCATCCCAGTAGAATCCTTTTTGCACGCAGCAGTTCGGCTCGGGATGAGGAGGCTTTTGCTTTGCGGTCTCTCCCAACGCTTGAGCTACGAGATGTTTCGGATCCCAAAACTGCTGGGCGCGCAAATCGGAGATTCGCGCGAGTGTGCGTCCGCTTGGGGGACGCCAATCGGTCGGCAGGATGGGCTCCCAAACGACAAGGACCCGCGGGTTTTTGCCGGGATGCCCAGCAAGGAATTCCTGGGCTGCGGAGGCCCCCCGCAGACAGTACGGTCAAGTCGGTGACAGGAGCAGAACCAGGCGCACCCCATCGGTTTGCGCGTCAAATGCGCTCTGAAAGTCGCTGAAATTTGTGCTGGAGAGCGTGAGAAGACGTGGTTGTCCTGACGGGACTTTCGAAGGTCCCCAAAGATAGACAATGGCGAGGAGCAGGAAAACTGCTGCCGCTGCCCAGAAGATAGCCCGCCTCGTGTTCATCGCCCCGCTCCATAGAATTTGTCGGCGATGAAACCCGCGATCTGCTGGGGAAAGAGAATCATGCTCGAGACCACGATCACGGCGGCCCAAAGCAACACGTTGCCCACGAACCTGCCACGGACAGCGCATTGCTTGGCGCGATGCTGCTGCCAAAAACCGAAAGCAAGCATCGCCACGGAAAGACCAAGGAGCCAGGGGCGTAACGCCGCGAAGAACGCGCTCGCGGCCCCCGCGCCGACGGCCGCGGCGAATCCTAGCGGGAGGCAACAGGTGATAGTTGCCAAAGAGCTGACAATCGCAGCCACGCCTGCCGAGATGCCGGCGCCCTGCTTCACGGCTTGCCTCCTTCCCTGGCAGCCGCGACGGCGAGGCGCACCAATTCAGGCGGCGGAAGGCCGATTCGCAAGGAGCCCGGATATAAACGGCATTTCAAAGCGAAGCCTGTCTCGGGCGGTTCGACGACATCTCGTCCATTGATTCGGATCGTGGGTGAACCGGGGAATCGCAATTCGCGGGCCGTCTGCTCGTCGGTTACCAGCACTTCAGTGATCTCCGCCTCGACGCCCTGCGCCGCCAGGACAATTTTGACCAGTGCCACTGCTGCCGATTGACTGGGGCAGTCAGCAATGTAAAAAATCTCCACCTTCATTTATCGTTCTCCAATTTCCTTGCGCCTCCTTCGCTGAGAATCGGGCAATGAGCAGGGCGATGGCGAAGTTCTCTGTCGCAGCTACGCAGAGCGAGACGTAACTCGTGTTCCAGCTTTTCGAGCTCGGCGAGTTGCTTGCGCACGTCGGCCAGCTTTTCTTGCAAGCTGCGGCGCACCGGGGCGCACGGTTGCAGGCGATTGCCACGGAGCTGCAGCAGCCCTCGGATCTCCCGGAGCCTGAAGCCCAGACCCTGCACACGGCGGATAAAAGCAAGCGTCTCCACGTCGCTCTCCGCATATTGGCGAAAGCCACCTTGCGTCCTCGGCGGGCGCGGCAGCAGAGAGTTGCGCTCATAGAAGCGAATGGCATCGACGCTCAAACCAATCTTTTTTGCGACCGCGCCGATTTGCATGGCTTGGCTCCTCTTCGAGGCTACACCCTGGAGTACCGTCCAGAGTCAAGTCTTTCCTTGAGTTGAAAGAGGTCTATTTGCGTGAGCACACGGCCGCCCGATCCAGGAGCAACTCGCGCTCGCGGGCGTTCTGCGTCAGCGTGGCCGCACGTTCGAATTCCCCTTGCGCTTCGGCGAAGCGCCCGAGCTTGAAGAGTAAGTCGCCACGAACGCTGGGCAACAGGTGATAGGCCTTCAGCGACGGCTCGGAAGTCAACGCGTCAATAAGTTCGAGACCTGCGGCCGGACCAAAGGCCATCGCGACCGCGACGGCACGGTTCAGTTCCACGATCGGTGAGGGCATCAGCTGCGACAGGGTGTGGTAAAGGGCAGCGATGCGGTTCCAATCAGTTTCCGCAGCGGTACGCGCACGAGCGTGGCATGCGGCGATGGCCGCCTGCAAAGTGTATGGCCCGAGGGCGCCACCAAGCTTTTCGGCGCGCTCAAGTGCAGCGAGACCGCGGCGGATGAGGAGTTGGTCCCAGCGCGCGCGGTCTTGATCGAGCAGCAGAACAGGTTCGCCGTGCGGTCCGGCACGAGCGTCGAACCGCGAAGCCTGAATCTCCATCAGCGCGACGAGGCCGTGCACCTCGGGCTCCTGCGGCGCAAGCTCCGCAAGGACGCGGCCGAGGCGGAGCGCGTCCTCGCAGAGCGCGGGACGCGTCCAGTCATCGCCGGCCGTGGCCGAGTAACCTTCGTTGAAAATGAGGTAAATCACTTCGAGAACGGACGACACCCGCGCCGCAAGATCCGGCCCGCGGGGAACTTCGAAAGGAACGCGCGCCTCGGTGAGAGTGCGCTTGGCGCGAACGATGCGTTGGGCGACGGTCGGCTCGGGAACGAGGAAAGCGCGGGCGATTTCCTGTGTCGTGAGGCCGCCGAGCAGGCGAAGCGTCAGCGCGACGCGCGCTTCGGCGGGAAGCACCGGGTGGCAGGAGACGAACACTAGACGGAGAAGGTCGTCGCTGATTTCGTGGTCCTCGGGAATGTCAGAATTGGCCATGGCCAGCTCTTGCTGAGTCTTGAGTTCGCGGCCAAGCTCCGCGTGCTTGCGATCGAGGAGCTTGTTGCGGCGGAAGACATCGATGGCGCGGTGCTTCGCCGTGGCCATCAGCCAGGCGCCGGGATTATCCGGAATGCCGGACTCTGGCCATCGCTCGAGCGCGATAACCAGAGCATCCTGCGCAAGTTCCTCGGCCAAGCCCACGTCGCGGACGATGCGCGCAAGGCCGGCGATAAGCCTGGCCGACTCGATCCTCCAGACGGCGTCGATGACGCGATGGGTCTCGGACATTGACACGACTATCCATCACAACATCTTCAATTCATCCGTGCAAGCGAGGTCAACGTCCAGAGCCATAGGAGGCCGCGAGCTTCCGTCGCATCAATTGTGGTCGTAGGCTCTGTTCAACTCGGCGATGTCAATCTTTTTCATCTTGAGCATGGCTTCCACGACTCGTTTGGCTCTCTGCGGATCGCGGTCGCTGAGCATTTCGCCGAGGACGGTGGGAATGATTTGCCATGACAAGCCGTATTTGTCCTTGAGCCAGCCACACCGGCTTTCTTGGCCCCCTTCCGACAGCCTTGCCCAATAGGTATCCACTTCTTCCTGCGTCTTGCAATTTACGAATAAGGATATGGCCTCCGTGAATTTGAAAAGAGGGCCACCGTTGAGCGCGATGAATTCCCGACCATCGAGCTCGAACACCACCGACATCACGCTGCCTTTCGGTGCGGGCCCGGCCTCTCCGTAGCGATTGATATTCACGAGCTTTGAATTATTGAAGATCGAGACGTAGAGATTCGCTGCTTCCTCAGCCTGCGTGTCGAACCACAAGAATGGATTGATCTTCGGCATGGTTCTCTCCTTGTAAATGCCGCCGGATGCGGACTTCCCGGCGCCCGTTTGAAGACACTGAGAGCCGGCATGGAATTTTCACCGCGGGGATCACCCCCCGTGCTTTGGAACGGGTCTGATTTCCGCCCTATTGATATGACGAATGACGCCCCGCGAAATCGACAGGAAATTCATTGCTCCTCACTTGGCCCCGGGCAGCGGCGCTTCAAGAAAGGGCATGACCATCGGCGCCAATGCAGGCGATGAGCAGATGTTGCAGTGCGTCAAGCCGGGCAAAATGGCCAGCCTCGCGTTGGAAATCCCTCTCTGCGGGATGGGCTGATTATGCCTATGCTTTCTTCTCTTGCAGCTCCGGCGGAAAGTCCGCATCTTCAAAGATCTGGCGAATTTCCATCAAGCCGCCCTCGGGCAAAGGGCAGCGTTTGGCCCACTCAAGGGCTTCTTCGGTCGACTTCACTTGAATGATCCAGAAGCCGGCAATTACTTCCTTGGCCTCCGTGAAAGGCCCGTCGGTCACGATTTTCTTTCCGGCGGACACCTTTATGCGGAACCCCTTGGAGGTGGCGTGAAGTCCTTCGGCCAATTTGAGGACTCCAGCTTTCTGCATTTCGTCGTTGTACTTCCTCATGGTCAAAACGATTTCCTTGTTGGGAGCGGCTGTGAGCTTCTCCAGCGGTTCCGCCGGGCATGGCAGCAACATCATGAATCGCACGGTTCGGTCTCCTTTGGCTGAGGTGCGGGCCAGCCGCAAACGGCGCTTAATCCGGCCCTTTATCCGAATGACGAGCTATAAGGGCTGAAATCGACAGTCCACACTACTTATTCTTAGCAAGCGTCTTTCCCGTTTCGGCGGCACGATCGACCGCTTTACTGGGCGCGAAGTCGTCCAACTCGAAGAACTGACGAACCTCAATTTCGCCTTCCTGGCCTTCCCCATACGGGTTGGGAGCGCGCTTGGCCCATTCCAGAGCTTCTTCCCGCGACTTGACCTGGATGACCCAGTATCCGGCGATCAGTTCCTTTAATTCCGTGAAGGGGCCGTCAACCACGGCGCGCTGCTCTCCGGAGAACTTGATCCGGGCGCCCTTGGAGCTAGGTTGCAGGCCAGCGAGGTCGAGAAGCACGCCAGCCCTCAGCAGCTCTTCATTGTACTTCCCCATCGCCGAGAGGAGCTCCTCGCTCGGCATTTTGCCCGCTTCCGAGTCCTTGTTGGCTTTCACAATCATCATGAATCGCATGCGTGCCACTCCTGGGTTTTGGTTTGCGGCGGGTTTCGGAGGGTGGATCCCGCGAAACCTCGCTCTACTTTAACGTCGAACGAGGGCCAGTCCAATCGACATGGGACTTTTTTGGACCTAGCTCTTCATGAGCGGGCGCAGAATCGACAAGCACTTGGCAGACCACTAAAGCTTTGGCTAAGTCATTGTCGCGGCTAGACTTCCAGTGGGGTTGCATTCCGACGGCGTCCAGGAGTCCTCCGGCCCGCCGCCCGGTGTTTCTTCTTGACAATCGTGGCGCAGGCGTACATCTTGGTTGGCTTTGTTCCTTCTCCCATTCATGACCGTGAGAGGGGCGAGGCAACGAAACGTCAAAATGAAAAAGGTCAGGCTCTGTTTCCACGATCGCTGCTTTGATGGCACGGCCTCGGCTGCTCTTTTTTACCGCTTTTACCGAGAGAAGTTTGACATGAGCGCTGCGTTCGAGTTCACCGGGATGACCCACCGCGCCGCCCAACCCTG
The DNA here is from genome assembly GCA_036262755.1 of Candidatus Acidiferrum sp. Taxonomy (GTDB): domain Bacteria; phylum Acidobacteriota; class Terriglobia; order Acidiferrales; family UBA7541; genus Acidiferrum. The sequence goes on along the minus strand of DATAIH010000024.1, from coordinate 9,835 downwards.
GGAGGATGGCATCTTCGACGGCGATGAGAATGTCATCGTTGATTTCAAATATTCCAATTCGCCGAAGGTGACGTGGTGGTTCGATCATCATCAGAGCGCGTTCCTGACTTCCGCCGACGCCGAGCAATTCCGAGCGCAAACGCGGGAGCACATGTTCTACGCCCCGGATTACAAGTCGTGCACCAAGCTGATTGCCACGGTGACGAAACAAGAGTTTGGATTTGACACCGCCCCCCTCGCGGAACTGATTCATTGGGGAGACATCATTGACGGGGCGCAGTATCCCACTCCACAAGCGGCCGTGGAATTGACCGAGCCCGCAACACAACTGGCCTTGGTGATTGAGGCGGCACCGGAGAATGGCCTGCCGGCAAAGATTATTCCGGACCTAGCTTATCGCCCGCTTAGTGAAATGGTCGCCCTGCCGCTGGTGGCGAAACACCTCGGCCCTCTGCTCGAACGCCATCGGCAGTCCATCGAAGTTCTGCGCCGGCGCATCGAAGCGCGCGACGGTGTAATTTTCTTTGACGTCAGCGATCTGGATCTGGAGGGTTACAACAAATTTATCCCCTATTTGCTGCATCCCGAATGCGTTTATTCCGTGAGCGTTAGCGCTTCGGCGGTGCGTGCGAAAGTTTCTCTGGGCACGAATCCATGGAACCAGGGGACCGCCAATCAAAACCTCGCTTCGCTCGCAGAAAAATACGGCGGTGGGGGCCACCCTCGCGTTTCAGCCATTTCTTTCGATCCGCGGAATCTGGCGCACGCACGCGAGGTCGCGCGCGATCTTGCGGCCGCCTTGCGCAAGAGATAGCCCGAGATTCTGCGATTTCGCGTGGTGCGGGACGCATGGACAGATTCTCGGGCTCCCGTGTAAAATTCTAGTAATCTCCTTTTGGAGCCGCTGGCTCGATTGTTCAGAGTACGGGACTGTTAGCCGCGCGATGATCCGGTAATCGGGCTTTGTCCTGTAGGATATTGCTTCGCTTTGCTTAGGACCAGTTGGTTGGTCTTTCGGTCATGAGTGGGGGATCAGGGCAAGCCTCGGACCGTGGTAAACTCTAAAATCGTGGGCGCGTAGCTCAACTGGCAGAGCAATGGACTCTTAATCCATAGGTTGAAGGTTCGATTCCTTCCGCGCTCACCAACCCACATGAAACCGTTATTCTTCGATGCCCAACGATCAACTGCAGAGCGAACCGTGGGTTGCAGGATGACTGACGCCGAAAGCGAGCGGCTGGCAGTGTTGGCGGAAACCGACGGTCTGACGCTTGGCGAATGGTGCCATGTGCTTTGGCGGGAGCCGATGGCGAGAGGCCGCGAACTGTCGAGGAGACCGTGCTAGCCGAAGCGTTCGCTCTAGGGACCATTCCGCCGAAAAGTCACGGCCCAGCGAGAATCGCTGTAATACAATGAAAACAAAGCCGTTGTGGGCTCCCCGGTAGCTCAAAAGTAGAGCTTTGGTCTGTTTAACTGACCGGCGAGATGCACAAGCGGGGTGCAAGACTCAGATGGCTTGGGTGGTCAAGGGGTTCGCATGCGCCAAAGCCATCCACTGAGGCAATGAATGCAAGGGAATCATTCTAAACTAGAACTGGAGCGGAAAAGACTCCTGAGAAGTGCGTCTCGAATTGTCGTTAAAGTAGGCACAAGTACCGTGACCGCGCCAGACGGAACTTTGCGCCGCGACTACGTCGCGCCGCTTGTGTCGTCCATTGCGCGACTGCACGCCGCAGGGAAGCAAATCGTGCTGGTATCGTCAGGAGCCATTGGCTTGGGAAGGGGTTGGGTCGGCCTACACCGCTCGAGGCTCGACGATTTGGTGACCAAGCAAGCCTGCGCCGCTGTAGGTCAAGGTTTATTGATGAATGCCTACAAAGAAATGTTCGCCGAATGGCACATCAAGATTGCCCAGGTCCTTTTGACGAGCGAAGACTTCAGCAATTGGCGGCGTTACACGAATCTCCGTCGGACCATGGAGAAGCTGCTCACCTTAAAGGTGCTTCCCGTTGTCAATGAAAACGACACTGTCTCCACTGCCGAGATCGAATCCCGTGGCGAGGGAGGCCGGAGGGCGGCCTTCAGCGACAATGACCGGCTGGCGGCGCTAGTCATGAGCGGCCTGGACATGGATGTGCTCATCCTTCTGACAAACGTTGACGGGCTCCTTCGAAAGCAGCCGATGAATCTTGGTCATCCGGAGAATACCGACGCAATTTCATTGATTGCGAAGATTACGCCAGAACTCAAATCGCTCGCTGCGGGTCCTGCAGCTGGCGGTCGGGGAGGGATGCTGACGAAGCTTGAGGCGGGAGAGATCGCGATGAATTGCGGGCGAATCGCGGTCATTGCGAACGGGGCGAGGCCGGACATTCTAGACCGGATTCTCGCTGGCGAACGAATCGGCACGGCTTTCCTTCAAGGCAGACGAATTCGGGGCAAGCGGCGCTGGATTGCTTATGCGGCAGACGTGCGAGGGCGCGTAATTGTTGATGCGGGTGCGCGCCGGGCGATCACGCAAGGCAAGGCCAGCTTGCTCACCTCCGGGGTCGAACGGGTCGACGGGCACTTTTCCCCGTTGGATGTCGTGAGCATTGTCGACAAAGATGGTCAGGAAATTGCGCGCGGAATTGCGACCTGCACCAGCGAAGAAGCTGACGAGATAGTGAAGAGGAGGAACTCTCGCGCGGCTAAGCAGAACCTAGCGTCTCCCCATATACTAGTCAGGCGCGACAATATTGTCCTTTTGGGGCACCGGTGAGTTCCCACTCCACAGAAACTATTCAGACACCCGTCCTCGAGCTTGCGAAGAGAGCGAGGGCCAGTTCGTGCAGCCTCGCCAAGCTTTCGAATGATGACCGGAACCAGTTGCTCATGGCAACTGCGCAAGCGATTGAAGACGGGGCGCAAGGCGTCCTCGATTCGAACGAGCGAGACTGCTGCGCAGCGCAAACTGCACTTGCTGCGGGAAAAATGTCACCAGCGATGTTTGCCCGCTTGCAGGTGAATGCCCGGGGAATTAAAGAGATGGCCGCACGGGTGCGGGACGTAGCGCGTCTGCCCGACCCGCTGGGACAGCGGCTGGCTGCAACCGAACTCGACGACAATCTGGTCCTTTACAAGGAGACTTGCCCACTCGGCGTTGTCGGCATTGTTTTTGAATCGAGGCCCGACGTGGTTCCACAGGTGGCAGCGCTGGCACTGAAGTCCGGAAACGCATTGATCCTTAAGGGGGGAGCGGAGGCGGCGCAAACTAATGAAACCCTCGTGGCACTTTGGCGGCGGCGCCTCGCAGGCTTTTCATCCCTGCAGGCAGATGCCGTGCAGCTTCTGCACTCGCGCACGGACGTGATGGAGCTGTTGACGCTGGATCGCGAGGTCGACCTCATCATTCCACGGGGTTCTCGCAGGTTTGTCGAGTTTGTAGCGCGAAACAGCCGCGTGCCAGTTCTGGGACATGGCGAGGGAATCTGCCATGTGTACATAGACCGTGCGGCGGACCTGAAAAAAGCCATTAACGTCACGGTCGATTCAAAGGTTCAATATCCAGCCGCCTGCAATGCGGCCGAGACTTTGCTGGTACATCAAGGCATCGCGGAGAAATTTCTCCCTCTTGTAGCTTCCGAATTAGTGCTGGCTGGCGTGGAACTCCGGGGCTGTCCGCAAACCATGGCCCTGTTGAAGGAGCCGGAGGTGGTGCGGGCAACGGAGGCCGACTGGGCGACAGAATACTCGGATCTCATCCTCTCCATCAGAATTGTTTCCGATATCGATGAAGCCTTCGCGCACATTCGCCAATATGGCTCGGGCCACACGGAGACCATCGTCACGGAAGACGGGGAAGCCGCTCGTAGATTTATGGACGAAGTCGATGCCGCGGGAGTCTTTCACAATGCTTCGACGCGTTTTGCGGACGGCTTCCGCTACGGACTTGGCGCAGAGCTAGGTATCAGCACAAGTAAGCTTCATGCCCGCGGCCCGGTGGGCCTCGAAGGATTGACGACGTATAAATACAAGCTTGTCGGTGATGGCCACGTCGTTGCGGAATACTCGAGCGGCGCGCGCCAGTTCAAACATCAAAGAATTGAGTGAAACAGTTGGAACCAGGGTTCGGCAAGTTTCGTAGTATTGGAAAGACCACGCATCCGATATCTACGGTTAAAGTTGAGGTCTTTCGAGCTTCCTTCCGCGCTCACCACTTCTTCCGCAAGTTGCCTTCAATCAGTTCATTCTTTCATCCTGCCCTTTCAACCAGCCCTGAGAACACTTGATAGCAGACCTGCCACCTTGGTCCACGGTCCCCGCCGCGATCCAGGAATCGCGTGCGCGAACGCGTTGAGGGTCGTCTCGATGTCCGAGTCACCGCGGTGACTGCACGGTCTTGCTGGATGCTCATGAGGTCTGTGAGCACCAATTAGGAAAATCCCTGTACGCCCATTCAACAAGCAAGTAGCATGGGCAAGCACTATGAACCGTCGTGAAGCAATAGGCTCTCTTTCTTTCGCTGGCGGCGCGTCCCTCCTCGCTCCTACATCGCTACTGGCCGAGGTTCTTGCGCCAAAATGTGATTCTGGTTACGCCCAGGCGGTGGCGGGCGCAGCCCCCGTCAAGATCCGAGATATCAAAACCATTCTGACAGCGCCGAATGGTGTCCGGTTGGCCATCGTCAAAGTCGAAACGACGGAGCCCGGACTCGCGGGTTGGGGGTGCGCGACCTTTACGCAGCGTGCGCTTGTCGTTCAGACGGCAGTCGAGCAGTATCTGAAGCCATTTCTGATCGGGCGCAATGTAGACGAAATCGAGGATATCTGGCAGTCGAGTTACGTGAGCTCGTACTGGCGCAATGGGCCGGTGCTGTTCAATGCCATGAGCGGCGTGGACATCGCTCTCTGGGACATCAAAGCCAAACGCGCCGGCATGCCGCTCTATCAACTGCTCGGCGGCAAGGTGCGTCAGGGCGCGGACTGTTATTTTCATGCGAGCGGCAGCAGCTTTTCCGAGGTGGAAGAAAATGCCCGGCGAGCGATGGGGCAGGGCTTCCGCCACGTGCGTGTGCAGGTCGCAACACCCGGTTATGCCGGCTACGGGGCACGTCGTCCGACGCCTGCCTCTAGCGGCACGCCGGGCGAAGTGATCGGTCCGACGAACCCGGGAGAGATCTGGGAGTCGGCACCGTACGTGCGGGTGGTCCCCAAGTTATTCGAGTACTTGCGGGTCAAGTTGGGCGACGAAGTGGAGCTCCTCCACGACGTGCATGAGCGTGTGACGTTGAATCAGGCAATCAACTTGTGCAAGGCGCTCGAACCCTATCGCCTGTTTTTTTTGGAAGATCCTCTGCCGCCGGAAGACAACGATCACTTCCGCTTGCTGAGGCAGCAGACCAGCACTCCGCTTGCGATGGGCGAACTGTTCAACACGCAACACGAATACGTGCCGCTCATTAAAGAGCGGCTCATTGACTTCATTCGCATCCACATTTCGCAAATCGGGGGCTTGAGTCCGGCGCGCAAGGTTGCGGCCCTAAGCGAATTCTTCGGCGTCCGAACGGCTTGGCATGGACCGGCCGATGCGTCGCCGGTGGCGCACGCTGCCCAGCTCGCACTTGAGCTGACGAGTTACAACTTCGGTGTCCACGAAGGCAGCGGATTCCCGAAGGAGACGCGGGAGGTATTTGTGGGCTGCCCAGAAGTGAAGAACGGCTACATGCTGGCGCAGGAGAGGCCGGGACTGGGCATCGAGGTTGACGAAAAACTCGCGACGAAATTTCCCTTTCCGGCCGGTCCGCCAAATTTCGATTATTCCTGGGGCACCACACGGAGGCGGGACGGCACGGTCATCAGGCCGTAGCCGTTTCGGAGTTATTCAAAGAGCGTAAAAGCGATGATACGGAGCACCGCATGATCATCATTCAAGACCTCCAACCGATCAATCAGTTTGAGCGGATGTGAGATCCATGCTGGTTTGGCTCCTTATGATGATTTCAGGGCTTGCCCTACAAGATATCGAGGCCCTCGATGTCGGGCGCCAGGCATTCGAGTCCCACTGCGGCAGATGCCACGGGGCAGACGGCAACGGCGGTGACATAGGCCCGCCGATCGGGTTGCGTCTCGAGGCATACAACGACCGGGAGTTGGGGAGTTTGATCCGAAACGGCCTGCCCGCACGAGGCATGCCTCCAAGCCGCGTCCCAAGTCCTGAAATGGCGCAATTGCTGAATTTTCTGCATACGATCCAGCGTCGCGCTGCGGCCCGTCCGATTGGCGGGAGGAAGCTGCAGATTCAGACCACCGAAGGCAAGACCATCGAAGGACACGTCGTCGGCGAGGGTTTTGACGACCTGCAGTTGCGGACCGCTGACCACCGCGTAATCTTGCTGCGCCGCGCCGGAATGCGCTTTCGCGAAGTGACCTCTGACACTGATTGGCCTACTTACAATGGCGATCCCGGCGGGAACCGCTACACCAAACTTACACAAATCAGTCAGGACAACATTGCACATCTCGCGATGACCTGGATGTTCACGCTTCCCGGTGCAGGCCGCCTCGAGGTTACACCCGTCGTTGTAGGCGGAATGATGTATGTCACTGGTCCCAACGAGTGCTTCGCACTCGATGCCGGAAGTGGTCGGGAGATCTGGCATTACAAACGGCGGAGCAAACAGGGTTTGTCTGTAGGCGGCGATGCAAACCGTGGCGTCGCCGTGGCGAACGACCGCGTGTTCATGGAAACCAGCAATGCGCACATCATTGCGCTAAACCGATTCACCGGCGAATTGCTGTGGGATTCGGAACTCGCGGATTGGCGCAAAAACTACTTTGCGACGTCGGCGCCTCTTCCGGCAGGGGAATTGGTCATCTCGGGAGTCGGTGGGGGCGAGCACGGCGCGAACGGATTCGTCGCAGCTCACGATCAGAAGACTGGCAAGGAGATCTGGCGATTTTCAAGCGTCCCGAGGCCAGGAGAACGGGGATCGGAAACCTGGCAAGGCAAGGATATCGAGCATGGCGGCGCTCCGACCTGGTTTACAGGGAGTTACGACCCCGAGCTTGATATCGTCTATTGGCCCACTGGCAATCCCAGCAGGGAATATAACGGAGATCTTCGCAAGGGGGACAATCTCTATTCCGACTGCATTCTGGCGCTAGAACGCAAGACCGGGCGACTGAACTGGTACTATCAATTCACACCACACGATTTGTGGGATTGGGATGCCACGGAAACTCCAGTGTTGGTGGATGCCGAATGGCAGGACCAGCCTCGTAAGCTGATGCTGCATGCCGATCGCAACGGGTTCTTCTACGTCTTCGATCGCCGCGACGGCACCCTCCTTCTGGCCAAACCGTTTGTCAAGTATCTGACCTGGTCAAGCGGGATCGGACCCGACCGGCGTCCAATCAAGTTTCCCGGCCAGGAACCCACCGCCGAGGGCACGAAAGTGTGCCCGTCTCAGGATGGGGCGACGAATTGGTTTTCCCCCTCGTTTAATCCCGCGACCAACCTTTACTACGTCCAGACTTTTGAAAAATGCAGCCTTTACACAAAGAGCGATGCGCGAGATTGGGCGCCCGGGAAGGCGTACTTGGGCGGGTCCCAGCGTACTACCCCGGACCCCCAGCCACAGCAGATTCTGAAAGCGATAAATATCCTTACGGGCGACATTGCTTGGACGCTGCCGGAGCCAGGACCCGCCAACTCGTGGGGCGGCACGCTCACGACTGCCAGCGGACTGGTGATTTTTGGCGAAGAGGGCGGAAGCCTGATGGCCGCGGATGCGGCCGGCGGCCACCCACTATGGAGGTTTCAAACCAATCAGACCTGGAAAGCGTCGCCTATGACCTACATGTTCGATGGCAAACAATTCATCGCCGTGGCTGCGGGGCCGAACATTATGGCCTTCGCGATTCAAGATTGAGCGTACAAGCGCCTAAAAATCGCAGGGCGTGGTTGGGATTCTGTTAGGGATCCTCGTGTTGAGCGAAGATGTATGGATCGCAGACGTCAATCCGCGGATGGTTGCGCGGAGCTTGCAATCGACCGAATCCCTATTGAGAATGCGGTGGGGCGGACTGTTTTGAAGAAATACGACTTGTCCAGGAGGAAGCTGCTTCAAGTCATGGGAGCGACGAGTTTGTCGCTTCCCATAACCGGAATGCGGGGCTCCGTTATCGCGGATCGCGACGCATCCGAGATGTCACGCATCCCCAAGATCGCGCTAGAACTCTCAAGGGCCGGATCGAGTTTCGCTACAGGCACTGTCGATGAGGCCGGGATGCGGCGCGTGAAGCAGCTAGGAGTGAATGATGTCCTCATGGGCGGCCCGCGCATCCCTTGGCTGGAACCTGATCTCCGAGCACTTGTAGACAAGCTGAAGGCCGGGGGACTCTCGCTTGGCAACATGATGATCACCGGGTTTCCGAAGACTCTCTACGGGAAACCCGGCCGCGATGAAGAGATCGAGAAGGTTCAGCAGTCCATTCGCGCAGCGGGAAGGGTAGGGCTGCCGGTGATCGAATACAACTTTTATGCCCACCGGCTTGTCGAGGGCTACTATGCGGAGACGGGACGGGGCGGAGCAGGGCTGACAGCCTTCGATTACGATCGGGTCAAAGACCTGCCTCCGCTGCCCGAAGAAGGCGCGCATAATCTCGAAGAGATGTGGAGCAACATAACCTATTTTCTCAGAGCAGTGATTCCGGTTGCCGAGGAATCTGGAGTTCGTCTTGCTCTTCATCCCAACGATCCGCCCGCGCCTCTGAGCCGCGGCTCGCAACAGATCATGGGGAGCGTCGCGGGATGGAATCGCCTCATCGGCATTGTGCCGAGTAAGTGCAACGGAATCACCTTTGACTGCGGCGTGACACGCGAGATGGGAGAGGACCCGGTAGAAGTTTGCCGCTATTTCGGGAGCAAGGACGTGATAAATCATGTTCACTATCGCAATGTTCGGGTGCAGACACCCAACGGAAAGTACACGGAAGTCTTCATCGATGAGGGCGTCAATGATATGTATGCAGTAATGAAAGAACTGGTGCGCCAGCAGTATTCGCGGCTCCTCTACCCCGAGCATCCCCGCGCGCTCGACTACGACCGCGAAAGGCCTGATTTCGATCCATACTACCCGGGTGGCGGAGGGTACGCAGCTTATGCGTTTAATGTCGGTTATACCCGGGCGATGCTACAGGCATCCTTAGCATCCTGAGCGTTTCAGAAAGCCCGTGTCATTCGCGAGGAGACTTACCCACGCCGTCACCCGAGAAACAAGCCGGAGGTCTAGAGCTCCAGAGGCGGTCCCGGGAGCGCTGATGATCCCATTCTCGAGTGGGTTCGAACTAACCAAAGCCGGCGGCCGGTTGTACCCGCAAAACATCCTTTGATCTTACGCAGCAATTTCTTCCCGCATCCGTGGTGCGCCCGCCGAGTACATCCTTAATGCAGTTCGTTTGCGGTGAACCCGTGCGCACCGAACCGGATACCCATAAAACCGTCGCCAGACGTGTTTGGTTAGAGCCCGGCGGGCTTGAACGTAAGACAGCTCCCCGAGTTCCCGTTCGATGGCCACAAACAACCACCGACCGCATGCCACGGCGAACTGTGGCCCGGAATGTAATCGCGGACGATATCCGAGAAAAGCAGAAGTCCGAGGCATCGGGCGGCCAAGGTTTCACGACTTATGGCTCCTCGGCTAGCGCCGAAATTCTTCACCGCGGCCGGAGAAGGAGCGTCGAGGCGACGATTCCCCGCAACACGAGAACTGCGCCTCCTGCCACTAGCATTGGTTCGACCCACGCGAAAGGCACGCGGGTGATCGCCAGCATCAGCGCTCCCAGGAGCGCCA
>DATAIH010000023.1:0-19104 GCA_036262755.1 Candidatus Acidiferrum sp. | reverse complement strand
GGCACGGAGGGCAAGCTGGGCGGCCAAGCTCAGGTGAAGGGCGTGGCAGGTACGTGGAAGGATTTGACGGACAACGTGAACTCGATGGCCTCGAACCTCACCAACCAGGTGCGGAACATCGCGGAAGTTACGACAGCCGTGGCGCGCGGTGACCTGTCGCGAAAAATTACCGTTCGCGTTAAAGGAGAGTTGTTGCAGTTGAAACAGACCATCAACACGATGGTGGATCAGCTGAACGCCTTTGGATCGGAAGTGACACGTGTGGCGCGCGAGGTGGGCACCGAAGGCAAGCTTGGCGGTCAAGCCAAGGTGAAGGGTGTGGCGGGCACTTGGAAAGACTTGACCGATAACGTGAACCTAATGGCGTCGAACCTGACCAACCAGGTGCGCAACATCGCGGAAGTGACCACGGCAGTTGCTAAAGGAGACCTTTCCAAAAAGATTACGGTGGAAGTGAAGGGCGAGCTGCTGCAGCTCAAAGAGACCATCAACACGATGGTGGATCAACTGAATTCGTTCGCGTCGGAAGTGACGCGCGTGGCACGCGAAGTTGGCACTGATGGCAAGCTGGGAGGTCAGGGGCAAGTGAAGGGTGTGGCAGGCGCCTGGAAGGACCTCACGGACAACGTGAACTCGATGGGTTCGAACCTCACCAACCAAGTGCGTAACATCGCGGACGTGACCACCGCGGTGGCCAAAGGCGACCTTTCAAGAAAAATCACGGTGGACGCGAAAGGGGAGATTCGCCAGCTGAAAGATACGATCAACACGATGGTGGATCAGCTCAAGGCTTTTGCGTCGGAGGTGACGCGCGTGGCCCGCGAAGTTGGCACAGAAGGAAAACTCGGCGGTCAAGCGCAGGTAGAAGGCGTTGGTGGCGTGTGGAAGGATCTGACGGACAACGTCAACTTCATGGCCTCGAACTTGACGAACCAGGTACGCAACATCGCCGACGTCACCACGGCCATCGCACGCGGTGATCTGGCGAAGAAAATTACGGTCGAAGTAAAAGGCGAATTACTCGAACTCAAAGAGACCATCAACGCCATGGTGGACCAGCTCAACGCTTTCGCTTCCGAAGTGACGCGCGTGGCTCGCGAGGTAGGCACGGAAGGGAAACTTGGGGGTCAGGCGCAGGTAAAGGATGTGGCCGGCACGTGGAAGGACCTAACAGACAATGTGAACCAGCTCGCTGCCAACCTTACGACCCAAGTCCGCGCGATCAAAGACGTCGCAACGGCTGTAACCAAAGGCGACTTGACGCGGTCCATCGCCGTCGAGGCACGAGGCGAAGTCGAGGTCCTCAAAGACAACATCAATGAGATGATTCGCAACCTCCGCGACACCACGCAAAAGAATGCGGAACAGGACTGGCTGAAGACGAACCTAGCCAAGTTCAGCAGAATGCTTCAGGGGCAGCGCGACCTGCAAACGGTTGCGCAACAGATTCTCTCCGAGCTGGCGTCCCTGGTGAATGCGCATCAAGGAGTTTTTTATACGTATGACGAAAGAGAAAGTCCCGAGGAACCACTTTTGCTGGTTACTTCGTATGCTGGAAGCCGTGATCTGCAGGTCCGGTTAAAGTTGGCAGAGACGCTGATCGGTCAGAGTGCGCTGGATCGCAAAAAACTTGTCGTCGATAAGTTCCCGGAAGACGCGTGGCATATTAACGCGGGGCTGGCGGAGGCCAAGCCATCGCACGTGGTCGTGCTTCCGGTGCTATTCGAGAAACAAGTAAAAGCCGTGATTGCCCTGGCGTCCTTCAAGGCTTTCAGCGAGGTACACCAGACGTTCTTCGATCAATTGACCGAATTGTTCGGAATCGTGCTCAACACGATTGCGGCCACCATGCGTACGGAAGACCTGCTCAAGCGGTCCCAGGCGCTTACTACCGAACTCCAGCAAACGAACGCCGAACTCAACGAGAAAGCTGAACAACTTCAGTTAACGTCCAAATACAAGAGCGACTTCTTGGCCAACATGTCGCACGAGCTGCGCACGCCGTTGAATAGCCTTCTTATTTTGTCCAAGATGCTTTATCAAAACGTCGAGGGCAATCTCACGCGTAAGCAGGTAGAACACGCCAAAACCATCAATTTGGCGGGAAGCGACCTGCTGTCGCTCATCAATGACATTCTGGATCTCTCCAAGATCGAGTCGGGCACGATGTCGGTGGACGTGATGCAGGTCCGGTTCAAGGACATTCAAGACGAGGTGGAGGCCAATTTCCGGCCACTGGCGGTTTCAAAGAAGCTGGACTTCGAGATCCAAGCAGATCCAGAACTATCAGCTACCTTCGAAAGTGACGCCAAGCGCGTGCAACAGGTGCTTCGGAACTTGCTCTCAAATGCCATCAAATTCACTTCTGAAGGAAGCGTCCAGCTGCATATCGGAGCGGCTACGCACGGGTGGACAAGGGATCATGAAATCCTGAGTCGCGCCGAGAAAGTCATCTCTTTCTCGGTCAGGGATACGGGGATCGGAATCTCGCCGGCCAAGTACCGCGTCATTTTCGAGCCCTTTCAGCAGGCGGACACGTCGACCAGTCGAAAATACGGCGGGACTGGCTTAGGGCTGTCGATCTCGCGAGAGGTGGCCAAGCTGCTTGGTGGAGAGATCAAGCTCGAAAGCACTCCCGGCCAAGGAAGCACGTTCACGCTGTACCTGCCCGATCGATACGTCCCAGTTAAGGCCAAGGCTCTAAAAGAGGCAGCCTCGATCGGTAAGCGGGAAGAGGCCCTTGCGGAATCCAAACCGGCAGTCGCGGGAGAGGCCATCCTTGACCTGCTCCCGACAGATGTCCACGATGACCGCGAGAACCTGAAAGCTGGAGATCAAACCTTACTTATTGTGGAAGACGACATCTCTTTTGCGAGTTTGCTCCTTGATCTTGCCAGGGAGCAGGGTATGAAAGGACTGCTTGCTTTTACGGGCGAGGCGGCTATCGTGATGGCCCGGAAGTTTCGCCCGCAGGCTATCTCGCTCGATCTCCGTTTGCCGGATATGGAAGGTTATGCGCTTCTCGACTACCTCAAACACAACCCGGAATTACGTCATATCCCGGTGCTGGTCCTCTCAGGGGGTGATGATCCCGCACGTGCCCTGCGGGGCGGGGCCTTTGCTTACATGAAGAAGCCTGCCGAAAGAGAGGACCTTGTTCAGGCGTTATTGAAGGTTCAGGTCTTCCTCAGCCGGCAGCCGAAGAATCTGCTCATTGTGGAAGATAACGACATCCAGCGGCAGAACTTGATCGACCTGCTCGCTGGTGAAGACGTGGCCACGGAATCAGCGGGAACAGCGGCCGAGGCTCTGGAGAAACTCAAATCGAAGCCCTTCGATTGCCTTGTGCTTGATCTCATGCTGCCCGATATGAGCGGCATCCAATTACTGGAAAGAATAAAATCTGAAGTCGGGCTTCTCCAGTTGCCGATCATTGTTCATACTGGAAAGGACCTTTCTCCAGAAGAAGAAGCGAATCTGTCCGCGCTTACCAGCGCAATCGTAGTCAAAGATGCAACTTCTCCTGAGCATGTCGTTGAAGCGGTCACTCTTTTTCTGCACCGACCCGTTGCAGTCCTGGGGGCGCCGCTTCGCAAGATGCTCGAAAGCGCATCTGAGAAAGGGCCGGCGTTTTCCGGAAAGACCGTCCTTGTTGTGGACGACGATATGCGGAATATCTACGCTCTTTCCAGCGTGTTGGAGATGAACCAGATGAATGTCGTTTGCGCGCAAGACGGGAGGAAAGCAATTGAGGAGCTCGCTTCCAATCGTGCAATCGACTTGGTTCTCATGGACATCATGATGCCCGAAATGGATGGTTACCAGGCGCTGCGTGAGATACGCAAAATGGAACGTTTCAACTCCTTGCCTATTATCGCGGTAACAGCCAAGGCCATGCCCGGAGACCGCGAGCGATGCATCGAGGCCGGTGCCTCGGATTACATCCCGAAGCCGGTTGACCCCGTTCGCCTTGTTTCCCTCCTTAGGGTATGGCTGTACGCCAGGCCGTGAGCAGGAATCTGCTGGAGTTTACTTGTTGCAAGTGTTGGAGGGAAAGAGGATGCCCACGTTCTCCGCGAATCTGTTCGCCCAATATTCTCGGGGGAGGTCACTCCGGCCGTCCAGTGTTCTCAAGGATGGCGCCTCTCTGAGAGAGATAATTTAGTCACAACCATGGACCAAAAAACTAAGCTTTTGCCGGCGTCAGACCCTGACTCTGAAAGCCTTACGCCCAAGGCAAACATCCTTCTTGTGGATGACCGCGAGGAGAACCTGGATGTGCTTGAGACTATCCTAGCGGATTTTGGTCAGAATCTAGTCCGCGCGCGCTCGGGTCAAGAAGCCCTCCGGCTACTTCTTGACCGGGATTTTGCCGTGATTCTCCTCGATGTCCGTATGCCCGACATGGACGGATTCGAGACCGCCGAACTCATCAGGAAACGCCAGCGGTCCCGAAATACTCCCATTATTTTCATTACTGCCGCAGACGCCACCGAAGAGCAACTGGCGCGAGGCTATTCCGCAGGGGCCGTGGATTTCATCTTCAAACCGTATCTGCCCGAGGTGCTGAAGGCCAAAGTTTTGATCTTCCTTGAGCTGTTCAACAAGTCCGAGGAGATCCGCGAGAGCGAAATTCGATTCCGGACTCTTGTTACAAACGTTCCGGGCGCTATCTACCGGCGCCGCGCCGACGCGCCTTGGGACATGTCTTTTGTCAGTAATTACATCGAAAGGTTATCCGGCTACCGGGCTTCCGATTTCATTGAGCAACGGCGTAGCTACGCCAGCATTGTCCATCGCGATGATCTTGACACCCTTTCGGCTGTGCTGGAGGAGGCTGTTCGGAACGGGGCGCCGTACGCTCTCGAATATCGGATCCTCCACCCGGATGGGCGCATCTCTTGGGTGCTGGATCAGGGCCAAGCCATCGCCGAAGACTCTGGGAAGATCGATCGATTGCACGGCTTCGTCTTTGACAGCACGGCTCGGAAAATTGCTGAAGAAGCTCTCAGAGACGCTTTCGCACGATTGGTCGAGACACAAGACAACGAACGAAGACGTGTCGCGGTGGACGTACACGACAAAACCAGTCCCCTGCTCAGTGCACTGCTCGGAAAGCTGTACACTCTGAGGCACAGAAGCCGTGAACTAGACGCGGGGACGGCCAAGAGTCTGGAAGACAGCCTGAAGCTTGTCGAAGACGTATCCGGCATCCTGCGAAACGCATCCCGAATCTGGCATCCACAATTGGTAGAGAAGAGCGGCTTGCTCGTAGGTTTGCGTGGGTACCTGAGTGACTTCACGAAGCGAACGGGAATCCCGGTGGCGGTCAATTTCCCACAAGAGCTCGTCCGTATTTCGTACGACACCGAGTTCGCCTTGTTCCGTATCGTGCAGGAGAGTCTTGTGAACATTGTTCGATACTCCGTCAAACCAACGGTAACCGTTAGCATAGAAGTGAAGGTAAGTGATTTGATTCTGGAAGTTAGCGATCATAGCCGGGAACTTGCTCGCGGTATCCTTGACAGCAGGAGCACCGATGCAGCGGGGGAGCCCGGCCTCGCAGATCTGCGCGCGCGCTTGAAGCAGCTCGGGGGAGATTTGGAAGTACGTACCAAGGGTCCCATTAGCGTGATTACGGCCGCCGTCCCTCTTAAATTTTTCAAGAAATAAGGTGATCTAGTCCCTCAGTTTTTTGCAGACCCGCTTAGCGACCGAATCGAGGGCGATCGCCGTGCCAACCGGTGGAACCGAGATAGCCGTAGGCTGGCATTCTAACGCCGGAGGTTCAGCATCTTCGCGCGATTCTTCTTCTCTGGTTCACGCTGTTTTAGGGACCGGTTGCTGCCAAGTCTAGGCTGTTTTTGCATCCGCCGTCGCGACACCACGAACAACCAGCACAGAGCAGGGCCCCGTTCGCACGACCTTCTCAGTCACAGAGCCAAATGCAAAGCGCCGCCAGCCGGTCAACCCATGCGTCGAAATAACGATCAAATCGGCTTGTTCGCTTTCAGCTGTCCGCGTAATTTCCAACGCCGCATCATTTGCAAGGCCGACGATACTGCGGGCATGCACACCTGTCTGCTGCACCTTTTCCGCCAGGTCGCCTAAGCGTAGCCTCGCAGTTTCCAGCAACTCCAATTCGTAAACCCCATGAGCGGACAGATCTTTTGTGAGCTGCGGCACGACGGGCACGGCGTGCAGCAACAGAATCGTTGAGCCGCATTGCTTCGCGATATCTTTCGCCACATCCAACGCGCTTAGCGAGCAATCGCTAAAGTCGATAGGTGAGAGAAGCAGTTTCGGTGATAGCATAACTGACGGTCACATTTCACAGAAATTCGGTAGCGGCGTGTTTGTTGCTCTAAATGGGCAGGCTGCCGTGAACTTGCGCATCGGAGTTGCTCACACCCTTCCTAGAAGCCGCTCCGACTCTGATTCTCTGTTTCGCCGGTCGTAGAAGACTCGTCATCCGATCCGCGAGTTTTGCCGCTCGAAGCGCCCCTTTGTCTGCCCCCCTGTTTTGTTCGAACTCAAGCGCTCCGTCCAGCCGCGAGTGCCGACTGCAAGCGCTTCTCAGCCTCCTCTGAGAGAGAACTGTGCAAGATGGTCCCGCCGTACTGCTGTACCTGAGCGAGGACCTTGTCGGGTGTGACCCGCCGAACGAGCACAAACAGTGCCGACGTGCCATTTTGTAAGCCCTCTCCAAGCTGCTTGATGAAATCGTTCGGAATCCCATAGTCGGCAAACTTACCGCTAATCGCTCCACTCGCTGTGCCGATCGCAGCGCCGGCAATAGCACCGAGGGCCGGTTGAAGGAACAACAGACCAATTAACGCTCCCCAAAAGGTACCTCTCGCCAAACCGTACGTTGCTCCGATCCTGGTCATCGGAACGGTCTCGTGCAGCTTCATCTTTCCGTCTTTCTCTTTGGTTACATAAGCGGCATCCTCCAGGTCAATTAACAGTTCCTTCTGTAGTCGTTGAAGTGCGGCCAGTACCTCTGCTGCCCTATATTCGTCCGGGTAAGTCACCACGACCAATTCGCTCATTGTTAATCTCCTTTGATGCGAGCCCGACCCCAGACTAATGCGCGAGGGGAAACGCAAGAAACTGGCAAAAAATACAGCAAGGCAAAGGAAGCAGAGCTGCCCTTCCGCAACAAATTGGGTAAGCCGATGGTGAGAAACAAGGTCACCCTGAAACTCCAAGAAACACCAAAGAGCTCGGGGATCGAGCGTGCCGCGCTCACGCCTTTCGACACATGGCGAGCGACGAATTGATTGATAACGGCGTAGCCCCGTCAGGGGTACCGCGCCAATTGCGTCACAGCGATGCCCTTATTACATGGCAAAAAATGGCCAGAAAGGAGGCTGACTACCTGCTGGCGCCCACGTGATCGGTGACGCCCACAGAAGCGACTGGGATGTTGCTGATTCTGGGGCTATTCGAACGCCATGATGTTTTCGGTAGGCACAGGGGGAGCAGTCCGAAAGTACCGACAGGATTCCCCCTGTTGGCAGCAGATCGGCTGCAACGCAAGCGGTTGAGACATTCCTGCGCCGAACCCGAAGAGCCACCGACGGCCGCGGCGCGTGGCCGTTAGGAGCTAGCGACCCCTAAATTGACCGCTGGAGGGAAAGGCCATCCCACAAGCGGACAGTTTAGTCAGCAGGGCGCTCGCTCGACCTACAAGCAACCCTCGAAAGAACAACAGCTTAGACTTTTTTCCTTGGGGCACGGAACATGCAGGCCAACTATAACGTCTAACGATATAGTCCTCCACCTGACGATAGACTTGACCTCGAGTGTTCACTCGGAGGCTGAGGTAAGGCCATGAGCCCAAAAAAACAAACAGAGTCGTTTCTGCCGCTTACGCAGGCCATGTTCCATATCCTGCTGGCCCTCGCCGATGGCGAAAAACATGGTTACGCCATCCTCAAAGAAGTAGCACGCCGCACCGACGACAAAGTGCGGCTGAGCGCCGGCACGCTATACGGGAACCTGGCACGGCTGGAAAGCGCGGGGCTGATCGCGGAATCGAGCCGGCGGCCTGAAGTTGTCTTGGACGACGAGCGGCGGCGCTACTACTTGTTGACGGAATTTGGGCGCGAAGTCGCGGTTGCGGAAGCCCAGCGCATGGAAGAAGCGCTGGTGCAGGCTCGCGCCAAGAAACTCTTCCGAAAACCAAAACTCGCGTAACGAGGAATCGTCATGGAAAAAGAGACTCAGCCTTTTTCGCAAAGACTGTTTCGTGCTCTGGTTCGCGTACTGCCCTTCGATTTTCGCACCAACTACCAGGGCGAAATGGAAGGGGTGTTCCGGGAACAGCGCCGCGAAGTGGAACAGCATGGCGGAATTTTCGAGGCGGCCAAGCTTTGGAAAGAGACGATCGTCGGGATTTTTACTACTGCACCGCGCGAGCACTGGCAAATCCTGACGAGCGATTGTGCTTACGCCGTGCGCGTCATGCGCAGAAATCTCGGCTTCACACTAATGGCGGTTCTCACGCTCGCGCTGGGCATCGGCGCAAACACTGCAATCTTCAGCGTCGTACACGCTGTTCTCTTGCGGCCGCTTCCCTATCCGGGTGGGCAGCAATTAATTTTCATCCGGCAGAGGGAAAAGCAGATTGGCGTCGAGGACCTGAGATTCTCTGTCAAAGAAATTGAAGACTACCGCGCACAAAATCGGACGCTATCTGGGCTAGTCGAATTTCACGCTATGTCTTTCACTTTGTTCGGTCACGGAGACCCGGAACGCGTCCGAACGGGCGTGGTTTCCTACAATTATTTTGATTTATTTGGCGTGAAGCCCTTACTCGGGCGAACCTTCCTGCCGGACGACGACAAACTCGGCGCCCCGCCCGTGCTGCTGTTAAGTTACGAGTATTGGAAGAACGATTTCGGCTCGGACCCGCAAATTGTCGGTAAGACCTTCGAGATGAACGACAAGATACATACCGTCGTTGGAGTCCTTCCGCTGGTTCCGCAATACCCCAATGAAAACGACGTGTACATGCCCACTTCGGCTTGTCCCTTCCGCTCCAACAAGATGCACACCGAAAGCCGCGACATGCGCATGATGGAAGTGTTCGGCCGAATGAAGCCTGGAGTCAGTGCGGGACAGGCCAATGCAGACATGGCCACCATCGCCGCCGGATTGAAGTCCTCGTATCCGCAGTCGTACCCGGACAACGTGGGCTTCACGTCTTCCGCCGCACCCCTGCTGGAAGAATTGACGAGCAAGGCGCGGCCCACGCTGCTGCTGTTGCTTGCTGCCGCGGCGTTCGTGCTCCTCATCGCATGCGCGAACGTTGCGAATATGACGCTATCGAGAATGGTCCAGCGCGAGCGAGAGCTCGCCGTTCGAACCGCGTTGGGTGCTGGCCGCAGCCGGCTGTTGCGTCAGCTCTTGACGGAAAGCTTCCTGCTGGCGATCGTGGGAGGCTTGCTAGGACTGCTTTTCACTTACGCGAGTATTCAGCTGCTGGCCGAATTCGTAGGGCGGATGACACCGCGGGCGCGAGAGATTCACATTGACTCAGGCGTGCTGCTGTTCACCTTAGCTGCGGCGCTGGGCACTAGCATCATTTTCGGGACGCTCTCGGCCCTCTTTTCTCGCGCCAACGTGGCAGCGAGCCTGAAGGAAGGAAGCGCCGGCAGCGGAACTGGCCGCCGGCAAGACCGGCTGAGGAGCACGCTCATCGTCTCGCAGGTGGCTTTTTCGTTCATGCTGCTCATTGGCGCCGGGCTGATGCTGCGGAGCCTCTTCAAACTGCAGCAAGTGGACGCAGGAATCATGCCGCAACGCGTTCTGACGATGAGAACCAGCTTTAACTGGTCCAAATACGATGACGATGAGAAGACGCGCCTGGTGGTCCAAAAGCTTCTCGATCGCGTTAAGACGGAACCCGGCGTGGTCTCCGCGGCGATTTCCAGCAGATACCCCTTCGAGCCCGAGATCATTACCGCCGGCGCGGCTGCGGTCTCGTTTAATTTTCAGATTGAAGGTCGGCAATTGCGCCCGGGCGAGGCGCCGCCAGTGAGTACTTACGCGTCTGTTTCGCCGGACTACTTTAAGAGTTTCGGCATTCCGCTGAAGGCGGGGCGACTCTTCGCGGATACCGACGCTCCCGCGTTCAAAGCGCCGGACGTGGTGATTATCAATGAAGCGGCCAGGCACCAGCTTTGGCCAAATGAGGATCCCATCGGGAAACGAATCTCTGCTGATGGCGGCCAGCACTGGGCGCAGATTGTAGGCATTGTCGGCGACGTGCGCGAATTCGGTCTGGACCATCCGCCATCGCCGGAGTTTTATGGTCCCCAAGCGCAGGGCCCCCAGCCCGCCGCACTCGTGGTCCGCACCGCGGCCGATCCACAGAGCATGTCGCGGGCGTTGACCCGCGCGGTGCACGACGTTGATCCGCAAACGGCAGTCACGCACATTCTTAGTTTGGAGCAGGCCCGCTACGAATCGTTGGCGTCCCCGCGAGTAACTTCCAGTCTCCTCGGAATCTTTGCCGGGTTGGCGTTGGCGATTGCCACGGCGGGAATTGGGGGGATCATGGCTCTGATGGTGAATCAGCGCGTGCGGGAAATCGGAATCCGCATCGCGTTGGGCGCACGGCCAGCGAGCATCTTGCAGATGATTCTGGGAAAAGGTTTGCTGCTCGCGGCTCTCGGCGTTGCTATTGGAATTGCCGGAGCCATCGCAATGACCGGCCTGGTCAAATCTTTGCTCTTCGAGGTCCCACCGACGGATGTAGTCACGTTTGGCGCAGTTGGCCTGACGCTGTTTGTTGCTGCAGCTCTGGCGAGTCTCCTGCCGGCACGGCGAGCTGCCGCCGTCGATCCGAACGTCGCTCTGCGCGCGGAATGACAGGTCGCTTTGCCATCGCGAAGCGCAGCGTTAGCTGGCGACGCGACCAGTACGCATTGCCGCAGGAGCATCGGCGGTAGAAAACTCTACCACTAGCAAACGAGCCAGGCGCCGTGGGCTGTGCCGGATCGCTCCGCGCTCCACCAGAAGATCATCCAGAACCAGGCGCTTCTGGATTTCGGGCACGTGGACGACCATCTGCGCCGCGCCCTGGCGACGATAGCATTCTTGGCATTTGATGGTTGGTAGGGGCGGTGGGGATCGAACTGTTTGGTGACGTTGTCAGCGCGAAAACAGGATCCGGAACATCGTCAAAGCTCGCCGATGTAGTGGTGTGCGCCTGCACCCCTCGCACGGTTGTAGATGGTTCGACTGGGCATCAACCACCCATCAGGGCGCTGCCGTCGGAGAAAACCTCGATTCTCGTCGCGGGAGCTTGCGGAACGTAGGCACTCCGGCAGCTAGCGAATTGCACATGCTATTTGACCAGGGCTTTGACGGCTGGCGGCAATTCAAAAATCGAATCGGCCAGCGGCTCGTAGCTCACGGATTTATAGGTGAAAGTTTGACTCTTGTTACCTGCGCGGGTGGTGTTTCTGGTGGCGATCAAGGGGCCACCAAAATTCCTGTAGTCCTCAAAAATGGCGAACGTAATCGTCTTCGACGAGTCGTCGGACTCAAAGCGATAGCCAGCAAGCAGGCCGGTCTCGACATCATAGAACTGGTTGTTGTCTTTTCCCCAGTTGGTCGTGCCGTGCAACCAGTAGCAGCGATGGCCCTCAAAATCGCTGATGCCGGCGAGTTCAAGCTTTTTGAAGTAATCAGGCTGGTGCAGCGCGTACTGGAGATCGGCATCTCGGCGGATCGCGTCGAGAGCGCTGTCTTTGTGGATTTCTGCACCCTCGGGGGTAATGGTCCAGGACACTTTGCCGTCGAATCCCGCGGTGATCTGAATGCCGTCGGCACGCGTGAGCTTGAAAAGCGTCTTGAACGGCTTCGCGTAGTAGACGAAGGTCGCCTTGCCAGGCGTTGAGGTGCTTTCCGCTTCGCCTTGTACGGTCATGGATTGAACGTTCGCGATGGCCGGCTTCCCGCCGAGGGCCTGTTTGTAGCGGTCGAGAACCTGCTCTACCGTTGTGAGCTGCGCGGCCTGGGGCCAAGCGCACGCAGTAAACAGGAAAACTGCGGCCGCAGGCTTCACGAGACACATCCTGCCGAGACGATCTAACTGCCAGGAGCTCATCCGGAATCGCATTTTTGACCCCGAAAACGGCACAAGCCTCTCTCGAACTCAGACAGCATTGGCGCGGCGTACGCATAGAAGGCTGGGCCGTTTTCGCTACGCCCTGCACATTAAAGCTGACGGCCAGGGCAAAATCTTGTAAGAGATTAGCGTTTGGCTGCAGGAACCGAAGCGGATTCAGGCAAACGAATTGGCGTTCGGCCCGTCTGACAGGTAAAGCGGCCGTACGCTCGACAGACTAACCAGGCGAGTCATCCATGCCTCGATCCGCGATTTCGGCAAACCTACAGCCATCGTCTTTGTATCCCGGCGACTCGCGTCGCGTTGTGGCCGAAATGGAAACGGCTGTGGTTCGAATCGAGGAGACAGTTTACTTCCCCGGTCTGTGCATCGCGCGCCATTCCCATGACTCCGCCAACCTCATTTTCATCATCGCCGGCGTGCACTGGTCCGGATACAGCCGCGGAGGCGACACCTGTCTTCCTCACACGGTCCGCTTTCTTCCCGCTGGAGAAGCCCATGAGAACTACTTCCCCGTCGAGTCCCGGTGCCTTCACATCGAGCTGAGCCAATCCATCCTTGAACTAGCCTCCGAATACGGCAGCACAATTTGCGCCCCCGGCCAGGTTACTCGAGCTGACGCAACCGCCCTGGCACAGCGGCTGCACCGCGAGCTTCGACACAAAGATAGCGACTCTCCCCCGGAGATCGAGGGACTAATACTTCGTCTCTTGTTGGCCAACGACCAACATACAGAGCGCTCCGAGCCCATTTCCCACTGGTTATTGCAAGTCCGCGAGATGCTGCACGAGCAGCCAAACAGGCGCCGCTCCCTGACTGATCTTTCACACCATGTAGGGCGACATCCTGTTCAGATCAGCCGCCAATTTCACCAGCACTTCGGTTGCACCATCAGCGAATATATGCGGCGCATACGCATCGCCCGCGCGCAATCCCTGTTGTCCTGCTCCGATGTGCAAGTCTCGGACATCGCCCTCGCCTCCGGATTTTGCGATCAGAGCCACTTCACCAACACGTTCCGCAGGGTCACCGGCATGCCGCCTCGCCGCTATCGCCAGCTGATTTGCGGAAAGCACGCATCAAGCAAAAACCCGCACACTCGGCGCTAGTCTCACCTCATGTCAATGCGTTGCCGGTCCGTGGCGGCTATCGAGGCAGGAATGAAAGGGGTCGTGCCGGGTTGCGAAATCCTGACGGACCAACGCTATGCCGCATGGGTGTGAATGAGTTGCTTGCTCGTGAGAGACGATCGGCGCGAGTGCGGAGGAATGTGCTTGACAACAAGGGTTGGCCCCGCGTAGCGTCTTGTCAGTAACTGAGGGGAAAAGCCGTCGTGAGTAAGCCCACAGACCTAGTGCAGGGAACCGTAGACCTCTTGATCCTGAAGACGATTGCGCTGGAGCCCATGCATGGGTGGGCAATCGCGCAGAGGATCCGGCAAGTGTCTAAAGACGTGCTGCAAATCAATCAAGGAGCGCTCTATCCGGCGCTGCATCGACTCGAGCAGCAGGGCTGGATTGAGGCGGAGTGGGGCGAATCAGAAAACAGCCGACGGGCGAAATACTACTCCTTGACCAAGGACGGAAGGAAGTACCTGCTGCGCGAGGAAGCAAATTGGGACCGATTGTCGGCCGCCATCGGTCTTGTCCTGAAGAAGGCCTGAGCACTCCGGAGCGTTCGATGCGATGGGTAAGGAAGACTCGGCTGCTGTTGCGGTCGTTGTTTCGCAAAAGCGCGGTTGACGCGGAGCTGAACGAGGAGTTGCGCTTTCACGTGGAGCGAGAGATCGCGAGAAATGAAGCATCCGGGATGTCGAAAGAGGAGGCGCGCCGCGCGGCGCTGGCGGGATTCGGCGGTGCGGAGAAATTCAAAGAAGAATGCCGGGACGCCCGGCGCGTGAATCTGCTTCAGGATCTGGTGCAGGACCTGCGCTACGGCTTGCGCGTGTTGCGGCGAAGTCTGGGCTTCACCACGGTGGCGATGCTCACGCTGGCCCTGGGCATCGGCGCGAATACGGCGATTTTCAGCGTGGTGAGTGCCGCGCTTCTCCGCCCTTTGCCTTACCCGGAGCCCAACCGGCTCCTGGCGATTGCACAAACGGATCGAACAACCGGGACGACCGGAGTCCCGGTGTCCTTCACAAAATTTTCCGCGATCAGCGAGCAGAGCAAAACGCTGGAAAGCGTCGCGACCGTCTACTACGACTCACCGAGCCTGGTTTCCGACCGCGAACCTGAGGTTCTCAATGCCGCACGCGTTTCCAGCGATTTTTTTCGCGTTCTTGGAGTGCCGATAGCGCGTGGAAGATCGTTTCTGCCCGAAGAAGAGGCTCCCGGCGGGGCCGACGCCGCGGTGATTACCGATGCGTTTTGGTACGACCATTTCGCGGGCGATCCGCAAATCCTCGGCAAGGCTTTATTGCTAGACGGGAAAAGCGCTATCGTCGTTGGAATCTTGCCTGCCAGTTTCCGATTCCCACTGCAGTTCCCCGAGCCGGTCGTCTGGCTTCCGCGCGTTTTTGATCCGACTTTCCTTCGGCCGGAACAAGTTCATAGCGGCGCAGGCTACCTCAATATGATCGCGCGCCTGCGACCCGGTGAGACCGTTTCACGTACGCAGGCGGAACTTGCGACGATCGACGCAACCTACCGCGAACTGTTCGGCAGCTATGTGGACGCCACTCGATACGCACTCACGGCAACGCCTCTCGAGGAAAGCCTGGTTGGGCCTTTGCGCGTGCAGCTCCTTGTGCTCTTCGCCGCGGTGGGCTTTGTGCTGCTCATCGCTTGCACGAATGTCGCAAATCTCTTGCTTGCGCGCGCAACTTCCCGCTACCACGAGATCGGAATTCGCAAAGCGCTGGGAGCTTCACGCGCGCGCCTCGTCCGCCAGCTCTTGAGCGAGAGCCTCCTGCTCGCGTTGGGCGGCGGAATCCTGGGGGTTGGCCTCGCGGCGCCTATGTTGCCAGCGCTTCGGACGATCAGCCCCGGCACAGTCCCGCGGCTCGCGGAAGCACGCGTAGACATGGGGGTCCTGCTTTTCTCGGTGGCGCTTTGCGGGCTTACGGGCGTGCTTTTCGGCCTCATGCCGTCGCTGTGGATCACAAGCAACGAGCTTTTAGAGACGTTGAAGGAAGGCAGCCGCGGTTCTTCGGAAGGTGGCGGAGGGAGAAGATTCCGGTCGAGTCTTGTTGTTGCGGAAATCGGGATGGCACTTGTGCTGCTAACTTGCGCTGGCCTGCTGATCGACAGCTTCGCGAGGCTGATTCGCGTGAACCCTGGCTTTACCTCACGGAACGTGATGACGTTTCCGATGACTCTGCCGCCAGAACGCTACCAACAACCGCGGCAGTGGGAAGCATTTTATCGGCAATTGTTGGAGGCTGTGCGAGCCATTCCGCAGGTGCATGCCGCCGGGGTCACGAGTTACCTTCCCCTCGCAGCGGGCGGGAGTTTCGGTTTTTTTTGCCCGGAGGGTGCCGCCTGCCGAGGGCTCGGCAGGGATCCCGTGGCGGCCTTGCGGCAGGTGAGTCCAGGGTATTTCGAGACGATTCAGGTGTCTCTCCTGCGCGGCCGCTTTTTTACGGATGACGACACAACTGAGAACCAACTCGTGGCCATCGTGAACGAAACGCTGGCGAAGCGATATTGGCCCGGCCAGAACCCCATCGGCAAACACGTCGCCAACTCACGGGACATGATTCAACGGGAGATCGTCGGTGTGGTCGGTGACACAAAGTTCAGGGGTTTGGGCCTCGCGAGCTTGGAGGAACTGTACGTGCCCATGACCCAAATTCCAGCGCGCGCGATGACCATGGTGGTGCGCTCGAACGCTGCGGCTCTGCCGCTGGTCGCGGCCGTAAGGGCGAGAATTGCCGAGGCCGACCGTGATCTACCGGTCGCCGGAATAGCGAGCATGGAGGAGGTGATTTCGACTTCCGTCGCGCAGCCGCGCATGCTTATGCAGTTCGTCGGAGTCTTCGCTGGTTTTGCTTTGTTGCTCGCAGCTATCGGAATTTACGGAGTGATGGCCTACACCGTGACCGCGCGGAGGCAGGAGATGGGCATTCGCGTCGCTCTCGGCGCAGGGCATACGGAAATTCTCAGACTCATCTTGATGCAGGGCATGCGCATGACTCTGACTGGCGTCGTCCTGGGAGTTGCGGCCGCGCTTGCGCTCACCCGCTTGCTGGCGGGTTTGCTGTTTGGCGTCCGGGCCGCCGATCCTGTCATCTTTGCGGCTGCCGCGATCGTTCTGGTGGCCGCAGCATTTGTCGCTTGTTACCTTCCGGCTCGTCGCGCTACTCGCGTGGATCCCATTGTCGCCTTGCGGTATGAATAGCGGCGCCGGGCTTAGCGCAGTGAAGCTGATTGATGATCTAGTGGGTGAGAGTTCCGCCAGTGCAGATTGCCCAGTTAGCACGGTAGACATATCCGGCGAGCGGGTAACCAAGTCGCTGAGAAGCCCGGATTTGAACGTTCTCGCCGCTCCGGCAGGAGGACACGCAAAATAACAGGTCGTAACGCGAGCGAACCGTAGTCAAGCCGCGAAATGGTCTCCCTGGAGGATCGGAGTGTGAGGAGGAAGGGACTGCCGAGACGTTTATCCCGTGTCGAAGCCTAGTGTTTCCGGGAAGGACCGGGTATGTGCAGGCGGAAAGCTCCCCGTGGTTGCGCACTTGGGGAGACGGAGGGGCGGCAAACGGAGAGCAACCGGCTCGCTCGTGAGGAGCGCTCCATGCGATGGGTTAAGAAGATTCGCCTGCGGGCACGGTCGCTATTCCGCAAAAGCGCCGTTGATGGCGAACTGAGCGAAGAGTTGCGGTTTCACCTGGAGCGAGAATCCGCGAAGAACGAAGCAGCGGGGATGTCCAAAGACGAGGCGCACGTCGCGGCGCTGGTGGAATTCGGCGGCGCGGAGAAATTCAAAGAGGAATGCCGGGACGCGCGTCGCGTGAAGCTGCTTCAGGATCTCGCCCAGGACGTGCGCTACGGCTTGCGCGTATTGCGGCGAAGTCCGGGCTTCACTACGGTGGCAATACTCACGCTAGCGCTTGGGATTGGCGCGAACGCCGCGATTTTCAGTGTGCTGAACGCGCTCCTGCTCAATACCCTGCCCGTGCATGACCCTGAGCAATTGGTGATCTTTGATCCCGTTTTTCAAGGACGCAGCGGCGACGGCCTGACGTCTTACGGAGTTTACGAAAGGCTGCGAGAGCTCACAGGATTTTTCTCGAACATCGCCGCAATCGGAAACGTGGACCGATCCAACGTGACCATTAACGGTCCTGGAGGCGGCACCGATCCCGCACAAGTGCACGTGGGGCTAGCTACCGGAAATTACTTTGCAACGTTGGGCGTGAATGCGGCGGTAGGAAGGACGTTCGGCACTGAGGAGGACCGCGTTTGGGGCGGGCATCCCGTTGCGGTGATTAGCCACGCCTATTGGGAACGGCGTTTCGCGCTGGACCCCGGAATTGTCGGCAAGACAATTGGGCTAAATGGAACTACCTACACCATCATCGGCGTCGCGCGGCGCGAGTTTCAGGGCGAGTGGATTGGAAGACCGACTGATTTGTGGATTCCCCTAACGATGACGGCGCAAGTGATGGTCGAGTTGCCACCGGAGTTCACTCGCGGTCGCGCCATGAATGTGAACCTCGAAGTACTGGCACGCCTGAAGCCGGGAGCCAATGTTGGTCAGGCTCGAGTGGCTGCGGAGGCGGTCCACCAGCAGTACTGGCGTGATCTCAATGGTCCAAATCTGAACGCGCAAGATGCTGATCGGATCGCACATACAACCATGGATCTGCTGCCAGCGGCCAGAGGCTATTCGCCGCGGCGGCAAGCTTTAACTCAGCCGCTAGCCATCGTCGCCATGATGGTTGGTCTTGTGTTGCTGATCGCCTGTGCGAACATCGCAAACTTGCTACTGTCGCGCTCAGCCGCGAGGCAAAAGGAGATGGCGGTGCGGCTGGCGGTCGGAGCCGGGACCGTACGACTCGCGCGACAGCTTCTGACCGAATGTGTGCTGCTAGCGGCAGTAGGCGGTGTTGCGGGCTTGCTGTTGGCCCTCTGGATGACCAGCGTCCTCATGAGGTTCGCAAGAATCCGCTCGGCAAGCAGTTCACGTCGTGGGGTTTGACCAAAGTGATCGTAGGAGTAGTACAAGACGCGAAATACGAGTCGCCGCGCGAAACGGGCAGAAGAATGTTCTACTTACCCTATCCGCAACAACTGGAGCGACTGAGCCAAACGATTGCCTTGCTCGTGCGGACGCAGGGCCCTCCAGCAAGCTTCGCACCCCGGATTCGCCAGGCGCTGCGCGACGTCGATCCGAGCCTTCCCGTGTTGCGTACGGAGACCAACTAGATGAGTTGCTCGTGCCGGAACGCCTGCTTGCAACACTTGCGGGGTTCTTCGCAGCGCTAGCTGCTTTGCTCGCGTGCGTTGGCCTGTACGGAGTTATTGCGTTGGATGTTTCGAGGAGAAGGAACGAGATTGGCGTGCGCATGGCGCTGGGCGCGCAACAAGGGCAAGTGCTGGTGATCGTGCTGGAGGGAAGTCTCATCCTGGTAGCAGTGGGCATTGCCATCGGATTGCCGGCAACGCTGGGTGCGATGCGCGTGATTGCGGCGCGGCTATACGGAGTCAGCGCTCTGGATCCTGCCACGATCACTGGCTCAGTGGCGCTGATGATCGCGGTGGCGGCGTTAGCAGGGTTTCTTCCAGCGTATCGCGCCTCAAGGGTGGATCCGATGGTGGCCCTGCGGTACAAGTAAAACGTCACCGGTGGAATCGCTCAACAAGGCTGGTGCACTAGCAGGTTGCGGAAAAAGTCGGAAATTGTGTAACGGAGAAGCGCGGAGCACGTCCAATGCAGCATGAGAGGAACTGATCAGCAGCAGAATCACGTGTTTAGCTACATTTCCCCGGAGCAGCGCGTGCCCCGCGACCATC
>DATAIH010000022.1:0-12700 GCA_036262755.1 Candidatus Acidiferrum sp. | reverse complement strand
CGAATCCTCGCGCAAACTAATCGAAACCGAAGCGCGCCGCAGCGAGGCAGTCTTCGTCCTGGAACCTTCCTTTGGTCCGCGCGGCCTGGTGAAGACGGCACGCAAGGGTGTTGGTCAAGCCGAATTAATCGTTCACGGCCGCTCTTCCCACGCAGGCCTCGCTCCCGGAGAAGGCATCAACGCTGTGTACGAGTTAGCCGCGCAACTGGCTCGCCTGGAAAGGTGGAACGACGGCCGCCGCGGGGTCAGCGTCAACGCGGATATCGTCGAGGGTGGCACGCGCGCCAATGTGATTGCCGAACACGCCCGCGCCATTGTCGACCTGCGGGCCCTTCGGTCAGCCGACATGCGCCGCATCGAACGTCGCCTTCACGCCTTGCGCCCGGTACACAAAGGGGCCAGACTGAGCGTCACCGGCGGCTTCGACCGCCCTCCCCTCGAGCGCAAGAGCTGCGCGGCGCTTTTTGTTCGCGCGAAGGCACTGGCAAAGCAAATGCATCTTTCCTTAGGCGAATGCACCGCAGGCGGCGGCTCGGATGGCAACTTCACGGGCGCTCTCGGCGTTCCCACCCTGGACGGCCTTGGCGCCGTTGGCGATGGCGCCCATTCTGACCACGAGTACATCCTCGTCGACACCATGCCCGCCCGCGCCGCACTCCTGGCGGCTCTCCTCGCAACATGCGGCGAGCAGACGCGAAAGCCCGAGTAGGGCGCAGGAAAGGAGGGGCAACGGCGGGTGCAGCCCTATCCGTGCACATAGTTCTTTTTTAGAAACTCCACGGTCGATTCCATCAAATCGTTGTAATTGCTGTGCAGCACTTCGCGCAGCGCCTGCTCGGTGGCCATGCCCGACCCAATGCGGTCCAGGATGCGGTCGATATCGTCCATGCCATCGGTGTGAATGATGTATTCGATATTGGCGAGGGCCCAGGCATAAGCGTAGTGCGCCTTGTCCCGATCGAAGCGTGTCCAGGAACCTTCCAGCTGGCCCAACGGGGTGGCATGCTTATTGTCGAAAACCTCGACCAGCGCCGCGGCATTATCGCCGCTACGCGATCCCTCCATCCATTGCGCCAGCCCTTCCTGGAGCCAGGTTGGCGCGCGGCTCGCGCAGCTGGCCGCTAACCGCATACACGCGCTCTTGGTCTTCTCGGCGACAAAGCTATGCGTCAACTCGTGCTTCAGCGAGCGCGACAATTCCGAGTCCACACTGGTCAGACCCTCGACCGGAACACGAATCCGCCCATCGTAAAGCGCGCCCGCCCACGCCGGCGCCCGCGTGATATCCACAAACGCTTCTTCCGTATACAGGACTACTCCAATCGATTCGGGGGGCGTGTAATTTAGCTCGGATTCAATGGCGGAGAAGTGCATTTCCAGCGTCCGCAGCACGTCCCGCGCCAGCGCCGGTGCGGCGGCGCCATCGTATTTCAATTTGAAGTGAGCGCTTTCGTTCTCTTTGTAGCTTTCTTCTTCTTTCTTGTCACGCAAAGCCCCTTCCAGCGCCGCCTGCAATTCCTTGTCCGGGCGCACCGCCAGTGCGTGTGTCCATTCCGCAACCGCCTGATCGAGTTGGTTTAGGCCGTAATAAGCCCAGCCCGCGAGCTTGCTGGCGTCCGGATTGTCCGGCACGACGCGCTTGGCGCGCTCCAGGTAATCCAGGGCTTGCTTGTATTCGTTCCGTCGCAGGTAGATGTACGCCACGTTCATCAGCAGAGCTGGCTCATCCGGCGCGTAGCTGACCGCAGTGCGTTCGTCGGAAAGGGCGTGCTCCAAGTCGCCCCGCGACAGTTCGAACACGGACGCCGCATGATGGCTCAACGCGGCGTTGAAGTTCGCTTGCGGAGTTCCCGAGCGCGCCTCGCTTTCTAGCCGTGCCATGTAGCCACGATCGATCGAACCGTCGTGCACCGCAGCTCGCTCCACTTCCTCGATTCCCCCGCCCGCGGGACGGATTTCCGGCGGCGTAATGGTCAGATTTGCCGTAGCGGCGCCCGGTGATCCCGGGGTAGCGGCAAATGCTCCTTTCTCGATGTGGTCCACGATGGACTTCGGCAGGCTCAGTTCGCCTGCGGAGGTCAGGTATCTGACCTTGTCTCCCTCCTCGATGGCGCTCAGCGCGGAGATTCGGCGGCCATTCTTGAGCACAATCGTGTCCGGCCTGGCCTCGGCACCCCAGAACAGAAGTGAGGCGGCAAACAGGAAGAAGCGCACGTTGCTCGGAATCGCCCTGCGGACCATGTTCTTATTTTAGTTCCTCACGGCTGTTTTATCCCTCCCGCCTTGTTCCCTCATGCCGAATCTGACTACACTGCTTGTATGTGGGTTGGGGCCAGAGTCTTTGCGCTATGGTGTCTGCTCGTGCCGGGAGCTGTTTTTGCGGCCGGGCAATCACCGCACGAATTGTTCGATGCCATCAACGGACTGGCTGTCGATCCTTCCCAGGTCTATCATCTCGCCCCCGAGAACCGCATCGAGCTTCGCCGCGGCGAAGCTGTCATCTCGCTGGAGGAAGGGAGCTTCGCCTTCTTCTCCCCGCTCGAGGGACGCATCACGGGAGCGGTCTTCTCCGGCCACGGCCATGTGGTTGCCGCGCCTCGCGATCCCTCCGAAAAGCAGCAAATGGGGCGCTTTCTCGGGTCCCCGGTTCTCGACCAAGCGTTCGGTAGCGCCTATCTTCGCTTCACCGACGGTTCGGCCGATGAGCTGCTCTCCCAGTTTCGCAAACGCAATCTCGGACCACAGCCGGATACCACTCTTGCATCCCAGTGGGAGCCTACACTCGCCC
Source organism: Candidatus Acidiferrum sp. (assembly GCA_036262755.1). Lineage (GTDB taxonomy): Bacteria > Acidobacteriota > Terriglobia > Acidiferrales > UBA7541 > Acidiferrum. Next base: position 9,912 of record DATAIH010000022.1, on the reverse strand, counting down.
ACCTCAACGGTAACTACACCCTTCGTATGCTCATCGACTTCCTGTCACCTGATCCGCGGCCCGCCTTCTTCGCATGGGTGGACGGCGTATCCACCGGCCCTTTCGACATCATAGTGGACCGCCGCCGCGATGAGCAATTTCTGCTCGGACAAACGGTCAAAAACGCGTCGGGAACCTTTTATGATATTTGGACGTCCCACAGCCTCCCGGATTTCCCGTCTCGTCTGGTTGCCTTCCGTGCCCTGCATTATTCACTCGAGCCCTCGATTCTCCCCAACAATTCCCTTGATGCAAACGCAGTCGTCGAAATTCGTGCAGAAACCGGTAAGGCGCGAGTTCTGGTATTTGAACTTTCCCGCGCCCTCACCGTTGACCGCGTGACCGGAGATCACGGCGAACCCCTGGCTTTTTTTCAAAATGAGGGCATGACCCTGCAACAGCGCAGCACGCGCGGAAACGATTTTCTGTACGTGATTCTCAGCAGCGTTCCGCCGCAAAATCAGATAGTAACGCTGCAGTTTCACTATCGCGGCAACGTAATCGAAGACGCCGGAAACGGCGTCCGATTCGTGGGCGCCCGGGAAAGCTGGTACCCGCATCTTGGCGACCCTTCCGACTTCGCAAGCTATGACTTGTCCATCCGGTGGCCTCGCAAGCTTCGTCTCGTCGCCACGGGCTCCAAACTGGACGAACACGAAGAGGGCGAGTTCCGCGTGGGCCGCTGGAGGACGGAGAAGCCGGTTGCGGTGGCAGGATTCAATTTGGGGGAATACGTTGCATTTTCACTGGCCTCCGCCGGCCACTCCATTGATGTCTATGCCAACCGCGAACTCGAAGAAAATCTAAAAAACCGCTTGATGGCCTCACAGCCAGGGGGCTTCCCCATGGCTCCCAACACCGTGGGTGCTCGTTCGACGAGACTCGCACTTGCTCTTCCCCCGCTCCCACCGAGTCCGGCTGACGCCTTAAAACAGCTCGCTAAAGAAATCGATTCCTCTGTCCATTTTTACGATACCTTCTCCGGCCCTTTCCCTTTCCAAAATCTCAGTGTCTCCCAGATTCCTGGAACTTTCGGGCAAGGCTGGCCAGGCCTCCTCTATATCTCCACGCTTTCTTTCCTTTCGCCGGATGCGCAGAGGCGTGCGGGTCTTACTCCGACCGTCCAGGAACACTTCACGGAGTTGGTTCCCTATCACGAGGTGGCGCATCAGTGGTGGGGTAATGTCGTTGGCTGGTCCAGCTACCGCGACCAGTGGATTGACGAGGCCATCGCCAATTATCTCGCGCTGCTCTTTGCCGACACGCGGGGAAACCCCGAACACACGCTGCGCGTCTGGCTTTCCCGTTACCGCCGCCAGCTCACCGAGAAGTCCCCCGATGCGGACGAGCCGGCGGCCGAGATTGGCGCACTCACTCTCGGCCTGCGCCTCAATTCCTCAAAATCGCCCTCTGCTTATGAGCGCGTGGTCTACGCGAAGGGCTCTTGGATCATTCACATGCTCCGCGAAATGCTTCGTCAGCCAGGAGGCAAACAGCCGGACGAGCGCTTTACGGCGCTGCTTCGGAAGCTGGAAAACAAGTACGCCTACCGCGCCCTCACAACAGAGGACCTTCAGCATGAAGTCGAATCCGCTATGACTCCCGCCATGGCACTCGAGGGCGGCCGCTCCATGGACTGGTTCTTCGACGAATGGGTTCGCGGCACGGGAATTCCGCATTATCGGGTGGAATTTACTGTGCACCGCGAAGAGGATGGATACTCGGTCCGCGGGAAGCTCTTCCAAACGGATGTCCCGCACTGGTTTCTCGCAAGCGTTCCGCTTTTTGCGACCGGCAGCACCGGCGGGCGCTGGTTTCTCGGACACGTTGTCGCGGCGGGACCGGAAACTTCCTTCCACTTCCATGCTTCCAGCGCTCCGCACAAAATCCTGATTGATCCGCAGACAACACTGCTGTGCACGACAGAGTAAGAGCCCGCAGCACGAAACAACGATTCTTATTTGAACCGTTCAAAGAACCGTTGTTTTTCGAGGAGCGGGCTGTTCGGATTCAGAGCGGCCTTGCCGTTATCGTCGAAGGTGTACGGATAGCCCAACGGATCAACGGCCATGCCTCGCAGCATCCCGGCATCCGCCAATTCCGCGACACGTCGCGGGCGGTGTCCGAAGCGCTTTTCGTACTCGCCACCGAGCAGATCAAGCTGCCGGCAATCCTCCCGGGCCCTTAGCAGTTGCAGGTGGGCTTTGGCATTTTCTTTGATCTGCGGATCGCTGGTGGTGGTATAAACGTCGTTCCACAAAAAGAACGAAGTGTCGTAAGATTCCCCTTCCGCGGCAATTTTCGCCGCCATCACTTTCATCCAGATGAGGGCTTTGCGGTTCTTGCTGCCCTCCAGGAAGGCCTCCGAAGCCTTCTGGTAATCTTTCAGATCCATGTAGTAGATAAACCCCAAGTCCTCGTAAAGCCGCCAATCGTCCGGATTCGCTTGGATGCCACGCTCGATCAGTCGAACAGCTAGGTCCGGCCTACCCGCCCCGCCCGGAGCGCGTTGGCTCAGAAAGATCGCGCCAAAGCGGTACGCCACGATCAAGTTCGGGTCGAGCGTTGTAGTAATGTCCAGCAGCGGCCACAGTTGCTCCAAATTGGCGTCGCCGCGCACGTGCTTATTTCCGTAGAATTGCACCGCGCGCGTCCAATAGAGGTCGGCCATGAGCGGCGCATATTCCAGGCTAACCGCCTTCATCAGCTTTGGCGAACTCAGCAGCAGGTAATCGCGGTCTTCGCTGAGCGCAGCTCGTTGTTTGTCGAGGGTATGCTGCAGTTTCCACACTCCCATAAACCCTGCTAGCAGCATCACCGCCATGAACGCCATGGTTTTCGCGGTTTTCATTTCAAATTCCGCCTGGAAAAGACGAGGACTGCGACGCTCAGGACGATGGCGCAGTAAACTGCCGCGTACAACGTATTCTGCGCGATGAGCGCCCCGGGCACCTGGCGGCTATGCGCAGCCATAGCCATGATGTTGAAATTCTCGAAGTTCGGCAGCAGATAGGAGAGCCACTTCGTAAATAGCGTCATCCCTCGGCTCATCACCTGCATGGGCATATTCCGCAGCTCCTGCACATAGAGGCCGACAATGTAGATGCCTGCGGTAAACAGGATCGCCAGCAGCGGCGTGGTGAAACACGAGAACAGCAGCGCGAGCGCCACCACCAGCGCCAGCTTAAGCCAGATAAAATACACGGCTACCAGAACCGTCGCGTCGCCCCGTTCGAGTGCGGGCTTGACATAAATCAACGCTAGAAAAAGACCGATTCCCATCGCCGCCACGTTCACTGCCAGAGTCAGCACCAACCCACCAAACTTCCCCACCAGAAACTCCCACCGCCGCACTGGCTTGGCCAACACCGCGTACAGCGTGCGCTTGTCCATTTCTTTGGACACCAGCCCCACGCCGATAAAAATGGAAATCAGCAGGCCGATCAGCGAGATCGCGCTCAAACCCAGCGTCACGATGACCTTTTCTTCGATGCCAATCGAAATCTGCCCGGCAATGATCGACGCCGCCATCATCACCAGCGCGAAGAACAACAGGTTGTAAAGCACGCGGTCCCGCACCGCTTCCCGGAAGGTATTCAACGCCACCACGCCGGCGCGCTTCATTTCCCGCTCACCTCGACAGCGGCAGCCTGCGCGCGGTCGGCTTCCACCAGGTGCATGAAAAATTCTTCGAGCGTTGCCCTCACTTGTGCCACGGAAAGAATCTTCGCTCCAGCCGCGCGCAATTGATCGATCGCCTCATAGAGCTCTGCCTCGGGCACTTGCAGTCGGTAGCGGTCGCCGGTACGCGTTGCTTTGGCCAACAACGCCGCCGAGCTTTGACCCGCCAACTCAAATAGAATTTCCGTCGCTTTCGCTTTCACGCCCACCAGTTCCTCCGGCGCGCCTACCCCGCGTAGCTTTCCCCCCACAATCACGCCGACGCGGTCGCACAGCATCTCGGCATCGCTGAGAATGTGCGTGGAAAACATCACCGTTTTGCCCTCACGTTTCAATTCGAGGATAATGTCTCGCACTTCGCGCCGCCCGACGGGATCCAGTCCGGACATCGGCTCATCCAAAACCACCACCTTCGGATCGTGCAGAAGGGCTTGTGCCAACCCCGCGCGCTGCAGCATCCCCTTCGAATATTTTCGCAGTTGAATTCCCCCGGCCGTTTCCAATCCAACCTTTTTGAGCATCTGCTCTGTCCGCGGTTTCCGCTCGGCAGCCGGCAGGTCGTGGATGCGGGCGAAGTAATCCAGCAATTCCGCCGCGGTCAGGTAATCGTAAAAATACGGTTGCTCCGGCAGGTAGCCGACGTCGCGGTGCATGTCGATGTCGCTGATGGGTCTGCCAAGAATCCGCGCGATTCCGGCAGTCGGGAAGATCAGCCTCATCAACAACTTGATGGCCGTCGTCTTCCCGGCGCCATTCGGGCCAATGAACCCAAAGATTTCGCCCGTTTCCACCTGCATGTTCAGCCCCTCGAGCGACTTTCTCTTTTTCAGGTTCAAAAAACCGTGCGGGTATTCCTTGGTCAGATTTTCTGTTTCGATCGCTGGTGCTGTCATGTCTCCATTTTTAGCAGTGCATGCTCTACCGTCAATCCCACGCAGAACGCAATGTGCAGGGAGTGAAAACAGGGGATAAGACGGAAAAGACCTTTCGAATCAGGAATCGCCGCGCGCCGGACCGATTTGCACCAGTTCCGGCTGTGCTGCCGGCGGCGTTGCCGGCATCGGCTTCAACGTTTGCGGCGCGCGCCAGTTGTCCAGCATGCCGACCTGCTGGACGCAGGAAACCGTGCACAACGGCGCGCAAAACTTTTCCGTATAGAACTCGCGGTCCCGCATTTCCGGCGTGTACTGCCCGAGCGGTATCCCCGGGTACCCGCGCTGCTGCGAACACCAGTGCACCAGCCCATCCTCGCAAACATACAGATACCGCGCACCCGACCGGCATCGCCAATGGCGGGCTTTCCCGCGCGCCACCTCGTGCTGAAAACGGTTGAATCGCGAGAAAGACCGCTTGCTCAGCGTCATGATCTCTTCAAAAATTTCGATTTCCCGCGTCCCCAGCGGCTTCAATTGCCCGTTGTGGTCATGGATGATTCCTACCGTGCTGGTGAGCCCCAGGTCCACCGCTCGGTGCGCGATGCGCAGGGCGTCTTCCGGATCTTTTACGCCGCTCCCCAGCACCGAATTGATATTTACCTGGAAGTACGCATAGTGCGCCAGCAGCTCGAGTTTTTGGTCCAGGGTCTTCAGGCTTTTCTTCGAGACTTCGTCGGGTTTGGTGTTGTCGATGCTGATTTGCAGATGCTCGAGCCCGGCACCGTTCAGCTCCTCGATGCGTTTTTGCGTCAGCAGAAACCCATTCGTGATCATGCCCGCGATCATCCCGCGCCGCCGGATGTGCCGGATAACCTCATCCAGCTCCGAATGCAGCAGCGGCTCGCCCCCGCTGATGGTGATGATGGAGGTTCCCATATCCGCCAGGATGTCCAGCCGCTTCTTTATCTCTCCGAGCGGCACCGGCGGCGAGAAATCGTCGAACTCGTTGCAGTACGTGCAAGCCAGGTTGCATCGGCGGATCGGAATGATGTGCACCAGGAAAGGGTGCTTGGTGGAAACGAGCGCCCTCATGATCGCGCGCACCTCTCTCGTGCGTGTGTGGAAGAAGCGCAGCACGCGCCAGAACCACACCTTCAGCGAAGCCCGCGATTTTCCGTAGCCCCTCGGCATGAAACGTTAGGATTCCCCCAGCCGCTCATTATACACAACGCTGCCCAGGAACCCGCCTTCGATCCCTATTGAGGTTTCCGACTCCTAGAGAGCCTCCCCTATTCCAGAGTACGCGTACTTCGGCGCCTTACGCAAAACAGTCTGCGGCCGGCGATCCCCTTCTTTAGCAATCGATTTGTGCACAAACCGGCTTTTTCAGGCACAATGCCGGCATGCTCGAGCGCCTGTTCGAACGCAAGGAATGGAAGTTTTTCAGCGTCTTGCCCAGGGCGGCTCCTGGCCTGGCCCTGGCATGGTGGTTGGCCCTGTTGCTCAGAGGCGGATTGCCGGCAGCGTTCGCCATCGCCATGGGCGTTCTTGTCGGGGCCGTCGAACGCGGTAACCCTCTTGCGGGTCCGCTCGCGCTGGTCGGCGCAATTTTCATCCTTCTCGAAGTGCTCAGCCCGATTCATCAAGCCCTTAGTGCCAATCTGGGCGACCGCGCCGCGGCATGGCTCTATGACCGGCTCACGGAGGCGTGCGTCCGCCCGCCCGGCATGGCTCACCTCGAAGATCCAAAACTGGCGAGCGATCTGACCGTAGCACGCGACTTCGATCTCGGAATGACCGGGCCCCCGCTAACCATCTCCATGGATTTCATCGCCAGCGGAATGGAGGAGATGGTTGGCGGCATTGCCTGTGCGGCGATCCTCGTCCGATATGCGTGGTGGGCACCCATCTTACTCGCGGGCGCGTGGGCAGCCACGCATTGGCTCTTACGCGAGAGCGCGATCTGGCGCGACCGCAACACCGACGAGGTGCGCAGCGCTCAGCGTGACGCGGACTACGCCTATCGACTTGCGGTGGATCCGCCCGCAAGCAAGGAACTGCGACTGTTTGGAATCGTTGGCTGGACCATCGAGCGCTTCGTCACTAGAAGGACCCGTTTACACGAGCTGCAGTACGCGGCCACGCGATTGCGCGAGCGGCCGCTGGTCTGGAGCCTGCTGCTGGTAGTGGGCGCAAACGTCGCGGTGTTCTGGGCCCTCTCGAGCGGCGCGATCCACGCGAGAATCAGTCTCGGCGAGGCTGTGGCCTACATGCAGAGTGCCATCGGCGTTTCGATGATCGCCTTCGGCGGATTCAGTTGGGCGCTCGACGGAGCCGCTGCGCCGGTCGCGGCCGTGCTGCGGCTCGAGCCGGCCATGCGTCCAGCCGGCGAGCTGCGTTCCGGCAGCCGCGCGGTCGACGCGAAACACGCGCACGAGATTCGCCTGCGCGACGTGACCTTTGCTTACCCGACGGCAGGGGCAGGGCCCGTTCTGGAGCACTTCGATCTCGCTATTCCCGCAGGGTCGTCGCTCGCCATCGTAGGACAGAACGGCGCGGGCAAAACAACGATCGCAAAGTTGCTCTGCCGGCTCTACGACCCGCAGTCCGGCCGGATTGAGATCGACGGCGTGGATCTTCGGGAGTTCGATCCCGCGTCTTGGCGTGCCCGCATCGCGGCAGTGTTTCAGGATTTCATAAGGCTTGAACTGCCCCTGCGCGACAATGTCGCGCCCGCGGGCGCTCCAGACGATGTCGTGCGCGCCGCCCTCGAATCGGCAGGCGCTGCGAGCCTGGCTTCGCTCGACACCGTGCTTGCGCGCGGATATGACGGCGGTACGGACCTCTCCGGGGGACAATGGCAGCGGATAGCGCTCGCGCGGGCGTTGTCGGCGGTGAGGTTGGGGGCCGGCGTGGTGCTCCTCGACGAGCCCACAGCACAGCTCGACGTGCGTGGAGAGGCGGAGATTTTCGACCGCCTGCTGGCAGCAACGCGACACTCGACGACCATTCTCATCTCGCATCGATTTTCCACGGTGCGGCATGCGGATCGCATCTGCGTGCTTGAACATGGTCGGGTGATTGAACTCGGCACACACGACGAACTCATGGAGCTCAGAGGGCGCTACCGCACGATGTTCGACCTGCAAGCGGAGCGCTTTAACCTTCCGGCGGACGAAGAAGGCGCGACGTATGACGTCCTCTCCTAAACAAGGGCCGGCGATCGAACCACTGCCGCCTGCATTGTCGTCCATGTGGCGTCTGTGCAAGCTGGGGTACCGGCACGAACCGCGACTGATGTTGGCGTCGCTCGTGCTGTCGCAGCTCGCCGCCCTGCCCGATGCGGTTTTGGCACTGTGGTTGATGCTGCTTGGCAAGGGCGTATTGGAGCACCGTGCCGGGCTCGTGCTAGGGGCGGCGATTGGGCTTGCCGTATCGTCAGCGGCAACATGGTTTCTACGCACGGTCAGCACGCGCATGCAACGGCGCTTTCGCGACAAGGTCACCATCGCCCTCGAGTCCCACGTGGCCAAACTGCAAGCATCGATCACGACGATCGAACATCACGAGCGTCCCGAGTATCTCGACCGCTTGTCCATGCTGCGCAATCAGGTGTTCGTCCTCGACCACATGTACATGGCGGTGTTCTCCATGCTCGGGTGGATTCTGCGGCTGAGCGTGACGTTGGCGCTGCTGGCGTCCATTCACCCGGCGCTCCTCTTGCTTGCCGTGTTTGCCGTGCCAACCGTATGGACTTCGACATGGCGACCCGAGGTCGAGCGGTCTCGGCAGGAGCGAGGAGCACAAGCGATCCGCCTGGCGCGACATTTGTTCAATCTGGCTACGACCGCTTCTCCGGGAAAGGAAGTGCGGGTAATCAGCATCGGAGACCGTCTGGCGACTGCGCGGAGAGCGGCGTGGGAGCGTTGGTACGGGCTCGTGGCTCCCGCCCGGTGGGAGTCCGCGTGCTGGCACGCGGTGGCCTGGGCGATTTTCGGCTCTGGGTACGTCGGCGCGGTCGTGTTCGTCTCGTCAGGGCTTCACGCATCGGCAAGCCAAGTGCTCCTGGCGCTGGCCGCCGGCGCGCGGCTCTCGGCGTACATCGGCGCGACCGTGGGCGAGCTTGGATTCCTGAGAGGGTTCTGGATGGACGGATCGCGGCGACTCGCGTGGCTTGAGGATTACGCCGCCGCCGTCGCGGCATTGGGAGACCGCCCGGTTCCGAGTGTGTTGCGGCAAGGGATTCGAGTCGATCATGCGTCGTTCACCTACCCGGGCACGTCGCGTGTCGTGCTGGACGATGTCTCGGTAGAGCTGCCTGCGGGCACGGTGGTGGCGATTGTCGGCGAGAATGGTGCCGGCAAGACCACGCTCGTGAAACTCCTGGCGAAAATGTACGAGCCAACATCCGGTTCGATCTTCCTCGACGAAACGCCTTTGGCGCGGGTTCAGGCCAGCAAGTGGCGGGAGCGCCTCGCAGGCGCGTTCCAGGACTTTTTCCGGTTTGAGTTCCGCGCACGGCACACGGTCGGTCTGGGCGACGTTCCTCGACTTGACGACGAGCCCGCCGTGCTTGCGGCGGTAAAACGGGCCGGCGCGGCAGATGTAGTTGCGCGTTTTACGGCAGGGTTGGAAACACAGCTCGGTCCAACGTGGCCGGGCGGAGTCGAACTGTCGTTCGGGCAATGGCAGAAACTGGCGCTGGCGCGGGGCTTCATGCGCGATGAACCGTTGCTGCTCATCCTCGATGAGCCGACAGCGGCCCTGGACGCCGAGACCGAACACGCTCTGTTTGAGCGCTATGCTGCAGCCGCACGCAACAACAAGGAGAACGACCGCGGCCGTATCACCATCCTGGTCTCCCACCGCTTCTCGACGGTGCGCATGGCTGACCTCATCCTCGTGATGGAGGGCGCCCGACTCGTAGAGGTCGGCACGCACGATGCGCTCATGGCCAGGAAAGGCCACTACTCGGAGCTGTACGGCATTCAAGCCGCTGCCTACCGCTGAGCGCTCGTCCAGTGCTTGCCTCGATCCCTTTCCTTGATCGACTTGATCGTCCATGCGAAAATCAAATGTCGCCGGGAATCCCCGGCGGATCTGGTTTCTGCGCAGGTCTCAGGCGATATCGTCTAAGGGTTAGGACGTAGCCCTCTCAAGGCTAAAATCCGGGTTCGAATCCCGGTATCGCTGCCAAGCCTTCCTAAGCAGTTCATTTCAGTTCGGTTGGCAGCCTACTCTCGGCTTGTACGGAGTTTGTCCCAAGACCGTTGAAAAGCCGTGGCCGTGCACTCGAGCGCGCCACCGCGAAAGACTT
>DATAIH010000021.1:0-9277 GCA_036262755.1 Candidatus Acidiferrum sp. | reverse complement strand
TCCTGGCGTGACTTTCCGCGAACAGGCTGCGCTCTGGCTCGACAAGATGCGGAACCGCAAGCGCAAGCCCGTGGCCCCGTCCACCCTCGAAAACTGGGCGAAAGCCTTGGGCAAATGGGTCAATCCGAATATCGGTGATATGCCGCTCGAAGCCGTCAATAACCTGACCATGAAGAACTTCGTGGCCACGATGGTGAAAGGCGGTTTGGCTCCGAAGACCATTGATAACTACACGCAGACCGTGAAGATGGTCATGGCCTCGGCGCTCAATGAACAAGGCGAGGAGCTGTACCCACGCAAGTGGAACAGCGACTTCATTGACGCTCCGGTAGTCAATAAGCAGCGACGGCCATCCTTTACGGGCGACGTAGTTACCGCAATCTTGGCGGCTACGAAGAAAGAAAGGGACGTTGTGCTGTTCGCACTCTGCGCTTCTGCTGGACTTCGTATTGGTGAAGTGCTGGGACTTGACATCAAGAACATCTCCCAGGACGCTTCCACCATCAAGGTCGTACAAAAGGCGTGGTTCTACGAGCTGCACGACTTCCTGAAAACAAGCAATGCCATTAGGGAAGTCGATCTCCACCCCCTGATGGCGTCAAGGCTGCGGGAGTTCATTGGTCAGAAGCAATCTGGTTTGCTGTTTGCTTCACGACACGGCAAGCCCCTGGACCAATCGAGCATCCTGCGGCGCAAGCTGCATCCGGTCCTGGCCAAGATCGGCCAACCCAAGTGCGGCTTCCATGCGTTCCGTCGCTTTCGCAACACGTACCTGCGCAACTACACGGCGACCCCGCCAGGAATCTACAAATACTGGATGGGTCACGCGAGTGCGGACACCGATGCCATGGGTGCCGCGCTTACGGGCGAAACCATGTCCGACCGCTACGACCGGGTCGAACATGAGCGTGCATTGCGCAAAGAATGGGCTGAACGAGCGGGCTTGGGTTTCGAGCTTCCGCCTAAACGGTCCAAAAGTCGCGTTCTTGGACTGAATGGACCGAAAAGGACCGAAATACCAAGCAGGCGTTTGGTTGTAACTGCTTGCGCATGAAGCGGTAAGTGGTGGCGGCGAATGGGTTGAATTCTAGCCCAGTTGGTGTACAACCTTAGCTGCCATGCCCATGCGCGTTATCCCTGACGAGAGCCAGCCTTCCGCGGCGATTGAAATTCCGCTTGAAAAACCGCTGCCCGATTACGACCTCGACGAGCTCGACAAGGCCACGCCCCGCGACGTGGACGGCATTTTGGTGACGCAAGGGTTCCGCGACCTGGTGGATGATGCGCGCGGCATCCTGACCGAGCTGATCGCCGCCGCTTCGGCGGAGCGCGGTGGCGGCGGGAAAGTGCTCGAAATCGATTTGGCTGCACCCCCGCCGCATCCTCTCGAAATCACGCAACTCACCGGTGCGATTTGTCCCGCCGACGACGAAATCTACCGTCCGGGCTTGTGGATCGTTTTGCGCGATCCCGTCGCGCGATCCAAATCTCCGCTTCCCGAATCCACGCTGCGGCGCATCTCCGGGATCGCTGCGGAGCTCGTCGAGCGGCTGCAACTCGCTTGACGTTTCCCTAGGAAGCTGCGCACACTTTCCTCTTCACCACGCACCAAAGGAAATCATGCCGGAAGGAAAGGGGCTGTTGATCGTTTATACCGGGCCGGGCAAGGGCAAAACGACTTGCGCCCTCGGCACGGCGTTCCGCGCCGTGGGCCAGGGACTGCGCGTCATGATGGTGCAGTTCATCAAAGGCTCGTGGCATTACGGCGAACTCGATGCTGCCAAGATGCTCGGCGACGACAAATTTGAAATCCGCCCCATGGGCCGCGGCTTTGTGAAAATCGGCGGAGCGGAAACGGATCCCGAAGATGTCAAACTGGCCGAGGAATGCTGGAAGGCAGGCCGGGAGGCCATTTACAGCGGGAAGTACGATCTGGTGGTGCTCGACGAGATTAATTACACCATTAGCTACAAAATGATCGACCCCGATGAGGTCGTGGAGGCTTTGAAAGGCCGGCCCGAAAGCGTACACGTGATTTGTACCGGCCGCAACGCGGATCCGAAGCTGGTCGCGCTGGCCGACCTCGTCACCGAGATGCGCGAGGTGAAACATCCCTACACGAAAGGTATACTGGCTCAGCGGGGGATCGATTATTAGAAGCTCGAGGTCGCAGGTTAGCAGTTAGCAGGAGCTGTTCGGGTCTTGGTCCGACTCAAGGGCTCGGTGCTGGGATACATTTCAGGTTTCTGGAATTCTGGCTTGGAACTTTTTACTGACAACTGCCTCCATGGCTTGGTTTAAACGCGAGAAAAAACCAATCGAGCAGCCCACGCCGCCCGAAGAGCGCCGGGTGCGCACAGAAGGGCTTTGGGTCAAGTGCGACTCCTGCCGCACGATCGTCTTTCGCAAAGACCTCGAAGCGAACCTCCACGTCTGCCCGAAATGCCAGTTTCACTTCAAGATGGGTGCGCGCCCGCGCCTGGAAATGCTGCTCGATGGCCGCTGGACAGAACACGACGCCGGCATGACTTCCACGGACCCGTTGAAGTTCGTGGACACCAAACCTTATGCGCAGCGGCTCAAGGAAGCCCGGAGGAAACTCGGCATGAACGACGCTATCATCACTGCGGAGGGCCAGCTCCAGGGCCGACCCGTGGTGATGTGCGCGATGGAATTCGGCTTTATCGGCGGCACCATGGGTGCCGTAGTAGGTGAAAAAGTCACGCGCGCCATCGAGCTGTCCATTGAAACGCGCCAGCCGTTCATCGCCGTTTCCTGCTCGGGCGGCGCGCGCATGATGGAAGGCGCGGTGAGCCTGATGCAGCTCGCGAAAGTTTCCGCGGCGCTCGCGCGGCTCGACGATGAAAAACTGCCGTACATTTCGGTATTAACCGATCCCACCACCGGCGGCGTTACCGCCAGCTTCGCCATGCTCGGCGACCTCAACATCGCGGAGCCCGGCGCGCTAATTGGCTTCGCCGGGCCGCGCGTGATCGAGCAAACCATCCGGCAAAAACTCCCGGAAGGCTTTCAGCGCTCGGAGTTTATGCTCGAGCACGGCTTTCTCGACGCCGTCGTCCACCGCAAAGAACTGAAGTCCTACCTTGCCAGCGCGCTCGAGATGCTTACGGGATGAGATGAATTACGAGGCGGCGGTTCGCTATCTCTTAACTCTGGGAAGGGAATTGGCTGCGCCTACGCAGGCCGCCGCGGCGAAGTTCGACCTAGAGAACATTACCGTTCTTGCCGAGCGGCTCGGTCACCCGGACCGCGCTTATCCGAGCGCTCACATCGCGGGGACCAACGGCAAAGGCTCGACATCCGCGTTTCTGGAATCGATTCTTCGGCACGCGGGCTTCCGCACTGGCTTGTACACCTCCCCGCATCTCGAGAGAATCAATGAGCGCATGCGCGTCGATGGCAAAGAAATCGATGATGAGACCTTCGCTGAAATCTTCACGCGCCTGCAAGAGCTCATCGAGGAGCTTCTCGCTCGGCACAAACTCCGCGCCCACCCCACATATTTCGAATGCGTTACCGCAATGGCGTTCGAATGCTTCGCTCGCGAACGCGTGGAATTCGGCGTCGTCGAGGTGGGCTTGGGCGGCCGCCTCGACGCCACGAATATTCTGTCGCCCGTCGTCACCGTCATCACGCGTATCGACTTCGACCATGAGAATTTGCTCGGCCACTCGCTCGGGGAGATTGCCGGCGAGAAAGCAGGAATCCTCAAACGCCGAGTCCCCGTCATTGTCGCTGCACAACGTCCGCAAGCGCGCGAAGTGATCCTTGCTCGCGCCAATCAGCTCGGCTGCCCAGTGATCGAAACCTCGCAGGCGTTTCAGACCAAGCAGGAATCCCTGCAAAACGGTTTCTTCCGCGCGCTGGTCATGGAAGTCTCTTCCGGTGATTCTTTTGAAATTGCGCCCAGTTTACCCGGTCGCTTCCAGTTGCAGAACGCCTTGAACGCGCTTGCGGTGGCGCGCGAACTGACCAGACGAGGCTTCCGCATTTCTTCAAGCGATATAACCGAGGGCCTTGCCGGTACGGTCTGGCCGGGGCGCCTCGAAAAACTGCAATCCAACCCGGATGTTTACCTCGATGGCGCCCACAATCCCGACGCCGCCCGTGAACTCGCGCAATTCCTCGAGCAAAATTTTGCCGGGCGCAAGATCTGGATCATCTATGGAGCGCTCCGCGATAAAGCGGTCGACGAGATCGCCGGCCAGCTCTTTCCTCACGCCGCGGAAGTCATCTTCACCGAGCCGCGCACTTCCCGCGCCATCTCCGCCGCGCGTCTCGCGGAAATCGCATCCCACCACGCCGCCCGCTTCACGGTCATTTCTTCGGCGGAAACGGCACTCGACCAAGCGCTCGTGGAAGCCGCTCCCGGTGACGCCATTTTCATCACCGGCTCGTTATTTTTGGTCGGTCAGCTTCGGCATTACTGGAAGCAGCGAGAGCAAGTCGCCGCGCACTGAAAAAAGCCGTAAAATACCGCCCTCATGAAAAAACCGAACCATTCGCTCGGGAAAGGCTTAAACGAGCGTGAATAAACCTGACCACAACGATGCCGATCCTCTTGTCGGCATCATCATGGGCTCCACTTCCGACTGGGAAACCATGGAGCACGCTTCGAACATCCTTACCGGCCTGAAGGTTCCACATGAAACACGCATCGTTTCCGCGCACCGTACTCCCGACCTGCTGTTCGAATACGCCGCCACCGCCGAACAGCGTGGCCTCGAAGTCATTATCGCGGGCGCGGGCGGTGCCGCTCATCTCCCCGGCATGACCGCCTCTAAGACCGTTCTTCCCGTCCTCGGCGTTCCGGTCGAATCGAAAGTCCTCAAGGGTCTGGACTCGCTGCTCTCCATCGCGCAAATGCCCGGAGGCATCCCCGTTGGCACGCTGGCGATCGGCAAGGCCGGCGCAATCAACGCCGCCTTGCTTGCCGCCGCAATCCTCGGCGCGAAGCATCCCGACATTCGCGAGGCGTTGCGAAAATTTCGCGTCGAGCAGACCGACCGCGTCCTGGCCCAGCCAGACCCCTCGGTCTCCGCAGTGGCGATTCCCATGAAAAACGTGCAGAAAGGGAAGCGGCAGTGACCCTAGGCATTCTCGGCGGCGGGCAGCTGGGGTACATGCTCGCCCTGGCCGGCTATCCCCTTGGCCTGCATTTCCGCTTTCTTGACCCGTCCCCGGAGGCACCTGTCGGCCGCATTGCCCAGCGCGTCACCGCCGACTACAGCGATCACGCGGCGCTTGAAAAATTTGCCAATGGACTGGAACTTGTCACCTACGAATTCGAAAACGTCCCCGTCGCAGCGGCGCAGTTCCTTGCCGAGCGCGTTCCTGTCTATCCACCTCCCCCCGCGCTCGAGGCGGCGCAGGATCGGCTTGCAGAAAAAACTCTTTTTCGCAATCTTGGAGTCGCCACCACCGATTTTCTTTCTGTTCCGAAACCCGGCGAATTTGACACCGCCATCAAACAAATTGGCCTTCCCGCTGTGCTCAAGACTTGCCGGATGGGCTATGACGGCAAGGGGCAATGGATCCTGCGCACGGCGGACGAGGTTTTGAAAGCTAAGGCGGAGCTTCCCAAGGTCCCGCTCATCCTCGAGCGCTTTGTGCCCTTCACCCGGGAACTCTCCGTTCTTGCCGCGCGCTCGCGCAGCGGCGAGACGGCCTTTTACCCGCTCGTCGAGAACCACCATCGCGGCGGCATTCTCCGTCTCTCTCTCGCGCCTGCCCCGTTACTCGATCCGCCGATCCAGCGCGCCGCCGAAGACATTGCCCGTCGCGTTCTCGAGTCGCTGAGGTACGTCGGCGTGCTGGCCATCGAGTTTTTCGAGCACCAGGGCCGCCTCCTCGCTAACGAAATGGCGCCGCGCGTTCACAATTCCGGCCACTGGACGATCGAAGGGGCGGTCACCAGCCAATTCGAAAACCATCTCCGCGCCGTCCTCGGCCTTCCGCTCGGCTCCACGGGACCAGCCGGTCACTGTGCCATGATCAACCTGATTGGCGATCTTCCCGAACCTTCGGACGTTCTGGCCGTTCCCGATGCGCATTTGCACTTGTACGGAAAGGCTCCGCGCCCGGGCCGCAAGCTCGGTCACGTCACGGTGTGTGCGGCTTCCCCCGAACGACTGGCGCTCCGCCTTTCCGGACTTACTGCGTTTTTTCACCATCCCGACTTCTGTCTCGACTCCGCTTTTTCCCAATCCGCCTCTCACCGCGCTTGATGGACTGGTTTGGTAGCAAACGAAGGATTTCCTTCCGCCGCAAAGGCGTTCTCGGTGCTGCCGGTGTTGCATCGAGGGGGAGATTGGGGCAAGCTACGCGCGTCATAGGGGGAGTGCAATGCGAAAACTGAGCTGGTTCGCTGCGAGTGTGATTTTGTGCGCAGAGCTGGTGGCCCCGGGTGGAGATGCGACATGGGCGCAGAGCGCCTCTCAGAGTGGGGCAGTGACCGTAATTCGCGCAGGGACATTGATTGACGGAGTAAACACGACGCCGCGAAAGAATCAGCTGATTTTTGTGCGCGGCGAACGAATCGTGAGGGTAACCGGGTCGGGGGAAGCCATTCCCTCAGGTGCGAACGTGATTGATCTCTCGAACGCCACCGTTTTGCCGGGGCTTATCGATTCGCACACGCACATTTTCTTGTGGGGAGAAGATCCCAAAAAAGGCGGCTACGATGCGAATATCCTGAAAGCCGGGATTGCTCTGCGAGCGGCGCGCGCCACGTTTGCCGCGCGCCGGGCTCTAGAGCAGGGGTTCACCACGTTGCGCGATCTCGAGACCGAAGGCGCGGGCTACGGAGACGTCGAAATCAAGCAGGCGATCGAAGAGGGGACGATTCCCGGACCGCGGCTGTTTTGCGCAACGCGCGCGATTTCCACGACCGGCGGCTACAACCTGGAAGGCTATGCGCCAGAGCTGGACATGCCCAAAGGGGCGCAGCTCGTCGATGGGCCGGTCGAAGCGCGCAAGGCAGCGCGGCAACAATTGGATCATGGCGCGGACTGGATCAAGGTGTATATGACGCACCGGTCGTGGGTGGACAAAGAAGGGCGTTTAGTGTCCCAGCCGACACTGACGGTCGAGGAATTGAAGGCGATTGTCGACGAAACCCACGGCTGGACAAGGAAAGTGGCCTGTCACGCGTACAACGGAATCGGGTTGCAACGCGCGCTCGACGGCGGGTGCGATTCGATCGAACATGGATTGGAGATGACCGACGCGCAGATCGAGCAGATGAAGAGGCAAGGGACCTGGTATTGCCCGACGCTTTCGCCGTACTACGGAGATTGGGCGCCGGCGGACACACCGGAAGGAAAGCGTGACCGCGCACGGGCCGCCGTCCATGAAGATACGTTCAAAAGGGCGCTAAAAGCGCACTTGAAGATTGTGTTCGGGACAGACATGGGCGGCATGCCGTGGACCGAGCCGATTGCCCAAGAGTTCCAGCGGATGGTGGAGATGGGCATGGCACCAATGGACGCCATTCAGGCAGCGACGTCGCGGCCGGCGGAAATGCTGGACATGAGAGGGGAGATCGGGACCGTCGCTCCCGGGGCCTATGCCGAAGTTATTGCGGTCTCGGGGGATCCCTTGAAGGAGGTCGGCGAGCTGGAGCACGTAAAGTTTGTGATGCACAACGGATCGGTGTTCAAGAATGAACTGACAAAGTAGAAGGTTCTCTACAGGCGGCCGGAGTCCAACGGCTTTTTGGCATGCAGACCTGCAGGGAGGGAGAAAAACGCCGTGAGCGAACAGAATGTCAAGAACCACGTAAGGTTTGTTCCTTTGTACCATTTCTTCGCATTACCCACGCTGATCGTCAATTTCGGATGGTCGATTTATCGGTGGATTACGGCAGGGTTTTCCATCGGCGGCCTGGAATGGGTCCTGACTTCCGCAGCATTATTTCTTGGGGTGGTGTACCCAAGGCTTTTTGCCCTGAGCGTGCAGGACCGCGTCATTCGATTGGAAGAGCGCCTGCGCTACGAGCGGGTCCTGCCGGAAGAACTGCGCTGGCGTGCCGATGAACTTACCGTGGACCAATTTGTTTCCTTGCGCTTCGCCAGTGATGAGGAATTGGAGAAACTGATGCAAAAGGTGTTGGACGGCAAGCTGACCGAGCGCAAAGCCATCAAACAGCTTATCAAGAATTGGCGGCCGGATTCTTTGCGCGCCTAGAGCAAGGCGTTTCTAGAAAATACTGCGCAGCACACCGCCTGCGGCGCGCACGGCAGCGCCGTTGATGGTCACGGCACGCGTGCTGGCGACGAAAGCGACTACCGTGGCAACTGCTTGTGGTGTCTCGAAGCGCTTCAGCAGTGAAGTGGGCCGCACGCTCGAGAACTGCTCATCGCGAAGCAGCGATGACCGCAGCGCCTTCGATTTCGGCAATTTCGTCTGGGGCCATCTTCCATTCACCGGCGCGCATCACGCCGTCAACCTGCTTGGCGTTTCGTGCGCCAACGATCGCGCCCGTGATTGCCGCATGCCGCAGCACCCAGGCGACGGCCACTTCGCCTGGCCCGCGGCCATGGCGCGCGCCCACCTGGCGAAGCCGTTCGACCAGTTCGAGGTTCTTCGAAAGACGGGGCTCTTGGAATTCCTTGTTGCGGCTGCGAAAGTCATCGGGCGGCAACTTGGCTGCGCGTTCGCGGGTCATCGCGCCGGTGAGCAGGCCGGAAGCCATGGGGGCGTAAGAAATCACGCCGATGCCGCGCTTTTGGCAATAGGGGAGAACCTCTTCTTCGATCTTTCGGCGAATCAGCGAATAGGGCGGCTGAAGGGAGGTGACCGGTCGAATTTTCTCGGCGCGCTGAATTTGCGTTGCGTCAAAGTTCGACACGCCCAGCCAGCGGACCTTTCCCGCTTTCTGGAGCTCCGCCATCGCGTGCCAAGCTTCTTCGAGCGAAGGGCCATTGTCGGATGGAGGCCAGTGCATCTGATAGAGGTCGATGGTTTCTGCCTGCAAGCGGCCGAGACTATCCTCGCATTCGCGGCGGATGGAGACGGCCGAGTGATTCGGCCTTACCTTGCGCTGCTTGTCCCACGTTAGGGCACACTTGGTGAAAACGTAGGGGCGAGGACCCCGCCATTCTTTTAACGCGCGCGCGACGACTTCTTCCGAATGGCCCGTGCCATAAACTGCGGCCGTGTCGATCCAGTTGACACCCAACTCAAGTGCGCGATGGATCGCCGCGATCGAGTCTTCGTCGTCCTGGCGACCCCAGGCAAATTCCCAGCCTGAACC
>DATAIH010000020.1:0-7433 GCA_036262755.1 Candidatus Acidiferrum sp. | reverse complement strand
GACTCGTCGAGCAGGGCCTGGTCGAGCGCGGCGAGAGCGCCGACGCCGCCACCGTCGAGCGCGTTCCACTAATCCTTCAGTCGCACCCGGACGTCTGGGCGCTCGTGCCTGATCCGGTGCGTTTGAAAAGCCCCGTGGCGCGACCAATGCTGCGCATTGGCCAATTGCGCGCGGTGCAGCGCGCTGCCTATTTCCGACCGATAGGGAGGCGCCGCGTCTTCATTCTTGAAGGCGCGCAAACGATGCGCTGGGACGTCGCCAACGTATTTCTAAAAATTCTCGAAGAGCCTCCGGCCTCGGCAACGCTTATCCTCACGGCCCTTTCTCCTTACGCGCTTCTGCCGACCATTGTTTCGCGCTGCCTGCAATTCCATTTCGCGCCGCTCCCGCAAACCGCCGTGGAGAAAATCCTGCAGGAAAAAACGGGGCGAAAGCCCGCAGACCTCAAACTGGCGGCACAACTCGCCGAAGGCAGCCCCGGCCTGGCCATCGAGATGGACGTCGTCGCGGCCGCGCAAAGCCGCAAAAACGCCCTGCGCATCCTCGAGCGTGCGGCGGGCGGTCAGGGCTTCACGCAACTCTTCGCGGCAACTGCCGCCCTCGCCAAGGACCGCGAGTCTTCTTTTGAGGATCAGCTTGGGGTCTTTTACGGATTGCTCACCGACCTGCTCGAGCTCACGTCCAAACTAAAGGAGCCCGTTCTCCGCAACGCCAATCTTGCCGAAGAGCTGGAATCGCTGAGCCGCGCGGTTGATTCTGCATGGGTGATTCGCGCCATCGCCGGTATTGACGAGCTCTACGCGGGGGCACGTCGAAATCTAAATCGCCAACTTGGCCTCGACGCCCTCGCGGCGTCGCTCGCACCGGCGCCTTCGGGCGCTCCGAGGCCCTAATTCGATTATACTGAAACCAATCGCGTTGCTCGCGCATCTTAAGAACAGTCACTCCACCCCTGAAGTCTAGAAGGAGCAGTCATGGTGAATCGCCGTATGTTTCGTCCGGGGTTTCCGGACGTGAAGGAGCCAAGCGCACCCCGCCCTCCGCACAATGGCCCGGTACCGAGCAAGAAGCCCGCGCCGCCGGAAATCACGCACGCCGAGAACTTCTACTGGGTCAAGCAGATGCAGTCTCATACGCCGATGGCCGTAGTTCTGGAAGACGGCGAGGTACTGCGCGGCACGGTCGAGTGGTATGACCGCGATTGCATTAAGTTGACACGGCAAGGCAACCCGAACCTGCTCGTCTTCAAGCGCGTCATCAAGTACGTATATAAAGACGGAGAGGAGTCCGCACAAGGCGGCGAGGAGTAATTCGGTTATTCCTGCTGCTCCTCGATCGAGTGTCCCGCGGCTGCTCCGAAAGTGAGCAGCGCTTTCGCGGCCAGCGAATTGTCCTCATTCCAGATTTCGCATTCGGCGACCACAAAGTTTCTTCCGGCGCGCAGCACGCGCGCGTCTGCTTTAATGCGCCCACCGGGAACCGGTTCCAGGTAGTTGATCTTCAGCTCGACCGTAGCGATTTCCGTCCCCCTTGGCACGACGCTGTAGGCGGCGATGGCCGCTGTGGTATCGGCAAGCGCTGCAAGAATTCCTCCATGGACCACTCCATGAATTTGCTTATGGTGCGCCCGCACATCGAGCAGAAAAATCGCGTGGCCTTTCTCGACCTTTTCGACGTCGAAGCCGAGGTGCGTGATTACCTTGCTTTCTTTCATGCGCTCGCGCACTAGCTCGGTGGCCCAGCGCCCGTCCGCCGATTTTTTTGCCCTCGTTTTCATGCTGAACCGCTTTTTCGCACTAGGAGCGAAACCTCACAACCAAGAACTTAGAATGACGTGAGTCCGCCATCCAGCGGGATCGCAACACCGGTCAGCCAAGAGGACTCCTCAGCCGCCAGGTAAACCGCCAATTCCGCCACGTCCGCCGGTCTACCGAAGCGGCCCAGCGGGATCGTCCCTGCCCGCGATTGCCGCAGTCTCCGCCCTTGTTCGCTGTCGTTGAACAAGCCTTTCACCAATTCCGTCTCGACGATGGACGGGCAAATGCAATTCACGCGCACATTCTCGTGCGCGTGATCGAGCGCCATCGCTTTCGTCAGCAGCGTCACGCCTCCTTTGGAGGCGCAATATGCCGCACGATCCTTCATGGCCACCAGGCCCAGCACCGACCCGATATTCACAATGGTCCCGCCACCCGCCTTGCGAAACTCTTTTATCGCTGCGCGCGACATCAGAAACGACCCTTTCAGGTTCACCGCGACCACGCGATCCCAGTCTTCTTCGCTGATGGTGTCCACAGTCGAGACACTCAGCGTTCCCGCGTTGTTCACCAGCACGTTGACCTTGCCAAATTTCTTCGCGGTTTCGGCGACCGCGTGGTCCGCATCCTTGGCGCGCGTCACGTCGCAAACCAAGGGCAACGCTGCGATGCCCTGCAGGTCTATCTCAGCGGCAACTTCCTTCACCTTTTCAAAACGACGACCGGCTACGGCCACGCTCGCGCCCTCCCGCGCGAAGGCTACCGCGATCGCCCGTCCGATTCCTGTGCCTCCGCCCGTGATCAGAGCCACTTTCCCTGCAAGTCGTGTCACAATTCTCCTCTTCCCAACGTCTAATAGGGGCGTCTGCCTGGCGCCGCGTCGTCGGGCCGCTGTCCTGCCCGGTGCGCGCGACTCTAGCATTCCGCCTCATAGACCCGCAAGCAGCGTCACGATCAGCGGCGCCTTGCGAAGTCGCGCAGAGAAAGAAATGATGTATCGTAGCTGCGCTCCGGGCGGTCGTCCGGCCGAGAATGAGGTTCCTGTTTGGCGGCCTTTTTTGCATATTGTCGTCCTGAGCCCCGACCAGGCCGCGGCGAATCTCAAATCCAGATACGGGAGCAACGCGGACAAGCAACCATAATGCTTTTGGCTTTGAATTCACTTAGAACTTAGAACACGAGAACTGTCCTCATGCGCATCGGCATCACGTGTTACCCCACTTACGGAGGCTCTGGCGTCGTGGCCACCGAGCTCGGCATCGAGCTCGCCTCGCGGGGCCACCAGGTCCACTTCATTAGCTACGCGCCGCCCATCCGCCTGAGCCTCGACAACGAGCGCATCCACTTTCACGAGGTGGAGGTCGTTACTTACCCGCTTTTTGACCATCCTCCCTACACGCTGGCACTCGCCACCAAAATGCTCGAAGTGTTTGAGTCGGAATCCCTCGATCTTCTCCACGTGCATTACGCCATTCCGCATTCGGTAAGCGCACTGCTTGCGCGCTCGATGGCTGCACCTCGCCGCCTCCCTTTCATCACCACGCTGCATGGCACGGACATCACCCTCGTCGGGAGCAACCGCAGCTATCTGCCGATCACCAAGTTTTCTATCGAGCAAAGCGACGGCGTCACCTGCATTTCCAGCTACCTGCTTGGCAAAACGCTGAAAGAGTTTGACATCAAACGTCCCATTGAAGTCATTCCGAACTTTGTGAACTGCGATCTGTACAGCCGCGCCGCCGACAAGGGCCTTGCGGCGCACTGGGCGCCCAACGGCGAGCCGATTCTTATGCATCTTTCGAACTTCCGTCCCGTGAAGCGCCTCACCGATGCCGTCGAGATCTTTACGCTCGTTCGAACGAAAATGCCCGCCAAGCTTGTACTCATCGGCGACGGCCCCGACCGCGGCACTGCCGAATATCTTGTCCGCAAGAACAAACTGCAGAAGGACGTCTTCTTTCTCGGCAAGCAGGACGCCGTTTATCAGAAACTCGCCGCCGCGGACCTCTTCCTGCTTCCCTCGCAGCTTGAATCCTTCGGCCTCGCGGCGCTCGAGGCTATGGCCTGCGAGGTTCCCGTCATTGGCACAAACGCCGGCGGCATGCCCGAAGTGGTCGAGCATGGCGTGGATGGGTATTTGGTGGAACCGGGCGATGTACGGGCAGCGGCACGCTACGCCATTGAAATTCTCGCACGCCCAGACCGCGGCCGGGGAATGGGCAAGATCGCCCGCGATAACGCTAAGAAAAAATTCTGCGCCAACGACGTCATCCCCGTCTACGAGGCCTACTACAAACGCATCCTCTCCGAAGCGTGAGTTCCAATAGCTAGCTCGGGCGCAATTTGCAAGTTACGCGTTGTGCTCAGCTGTGGGTCCACGCCCGCTGTACGACCTCGTGATATCTCGAAAACAAACCACTCTATGAGTTCCTGCATGGCCATAGCCACCACCCCCGGCTGAGGCTTTGGCTTCGGGCTCTTCATCTTGGCACTTGCCGGGGTTAAGCTTGGCCTTCGTGACATTCTGCTGCTTAACAACCTCGGCCCGACTTCTCGCCTCGAGCGGGATCGCATCACTGCGGTCGCCTCGGCGTGCTGGGTGATTCCGCCGCTTGTCGCTGAAGTCGTCGTTAAAATCACGGCGCACGCGCTTCGGCTAGCTCGAGTTAGCCCTCCAGGAAAGCGTGGAGGCTTCAGAAAGGTGTAACCCCTTTAGAATGAACGCATGTAGGAACCTCCAGGAACTGTCCATAGATTCTACCGCAGGGGACTGCCGCCTTCGGGCGAAACGGGAATGCGTTCGCGGCATAACGTAGATGTCATCTTATGCGTGCCGCGAAAAGCCGTCGTTTTTCGGCGACGGAGTGATCACTCTAAAGGTAAGACTTGCACGAAGGACCGGGGCTCTCTCGGCGCCACCGGCGCCGGTCATCCCTGCATCTCACGAAATATTGATTTGCGCTCATTCTGAATCCGTGCTTCCATGCAGCCGCAGGGGCGGCGTGTGTCTCGAGCCAGGTCGAGATTGGGGAGGGAAGGATGCCCGAGGGAACGATACGACGGCAAGCGATTGACAATGAGAACAGTCTGCCGGCGCAAGCCAATGCGGCCACGCGACGGCAAATGCTCATCGGCACTGCGGGCGTGTTTGGCTGCCTGACTCTTGCCTTCGCCGAGGTCCGGCCAAGCGGCACGGGCGATATTTCGTCCGCGTGCGAGGTTATCCATCAGGAAGTTGTCTTCAAGGCGATCCCCAAACGCGTCTACGAGGCGCTGACGGACGCCAAACAATTTAACAAGGTTGTGCTGCTCAGCGCGGCCGTGCAGTCCGGCATGGCTCCAGCGGGCAAACCGGTGGAAATGAGCCCCGAAGCGGGCGGCGCCTTCTCCGCCTTTGGCGGCTACATCACCGGCCGAAACGTCGAACTGGTGCCCAACGAGAGAATTGTCCAGGCCTGGCGTGCCGGGAGTTGGGGGCTAGGTCAGTATTCGATTGCCAGGTTTGAGTTTACCGAGCAAGGGTCCGGCACCAAACTTGTTTTTGACCATGCCGGCTTTCCGCCGGGGCAGGGAGCGCATCTCGCCGAAGGATGGAAAACCAACTATTGGGAGCCCCTCGAGAAGTACCTCGCGCAAGGATAAACGCCAAACTTATCCGGGGGACGTGAAACGCCGCCCACGCTCGCAGCCGGATGGGATGTTGACCGGAAAACCTTCCAATACTTTCGTTTCGAGGTTGCGTCGCTCCGGCTGAAGCAATCGAGGGAAAACGCCCAGGCTTTGGCTGGCATGGCGAAGGCATCGAAGGCCATTAGGCCTGGGGTTTTCGGTCTTTAGCTTGCCTTGTTGACGGCCTTGACCGGCGCCCGTGCGTAGTGACGCGCAACCTCCGACGCATACCGAGTGCCGATTTCCCCGCGATTCGCAGCCAGCCATTGGCTCAAGCAGGTTTCTCCGGTCGATAGTCCTGCGGGAGCGAGGAGACCGGCCATAAGGCCTTTGTATTCCTGCCAAGTCAGGACGACGTCGCCGACCAACCAGCCGGCTACGCGCGTGGCCAAATACGCGGCGGGCATCGGAGCATGAACCAGGCGAATGCGGCATTGCAGTTGTGCAGCAATCTGGCTCACCAATTCCTCGAAGGTGTAAGTCTCGGGCCCAACGGCGTCGCGCACAGCATTTCCTTCGTGTTCCAGGCCATCGGCGAGGAGCTTCGCCATGTCTTCCACGAAAATCGGGCGGATGCGGTAGCAACCATCGCCGGGAATCGCAAACACGGGAAAGCGGCGCACGAACCAAGCGATATTGTTAACGAGAATGTCTTCGAGGCCAAAGATGACGGCGGGCCGAACAATCACGTAAGCCAAACCGCACTCGGCGACCGCCCGCTCGAGTTGAGCTTTCCCCTGGTAATAACCGAGCGGCGAATGGAGCGATGGGTTGGCGATGCTGACGTGAACGATACGCCGGATGCCCGCGCTCTTCGCGGCGGCGATCAACGTAAGTGTATTTTGCACCGCCGCATCAAACGTGGACTTGCCGTGCGGAAAACGCACCCAATACGTATTGATCAGGGCGGAAGCCCCGCGCAGAGTTTCCATTAAACCCTCGGGATGTTCGAAGTTGTAAGGGAATACTTGAACGTTGTCCCCAAAAGGGTTTTCGCGTTCTGGATGGTGGGTTAGCGTACGGATTCTGTAGCCACGGCCAAGCAAAATCCGCGTCGTGTATTTTCCGGTGTAACTGAGCGCCCCGGTGATAACAACGGTCTTGCTCGAACCGTTCCCGCCTTGGGTGGATTCCTGGTCTGTGCGATCGTGCATCGGGGCTTCCCTTCTCTGTCACGTCTGCGCATTCTGGGGCGGAGTCAAGCGTTCGAGATGTCTTCCTTCGTCGTGACGAACCCGCCGCCATGTTGCGTTTGTTCCCGGGGGACCAATCGAAACACGATGATCGGGAAGGGCGTCCACTCGAAATGACGAAGCCGAAGATGGCATGCTTCCGCGGAGTGGCCATCTCAAAAACGAGATTGCGACCCGGTCCGAGCTGCGGCTTGCAGTCGACCGCGACGGTTAACGGAACCGGCTAGGCCGATGGGCCAAATCGCCGCGGGCCCGACATCCGCCGTCCTTCTTTCTGCTCTTTCCCTCACGCCTTGCAGCAGCGCAGATCGCGCAAACCGAATGGTCCGGGCTCCGGCAATCCATTTTCAATTTGCTCCGCGGTGAAGCGCGTCGCTGGTAGCAAGTCCGCGGGAAGCGCATCGCAAGCGGGAAGAGCCTCCACGATGCCTTCCGACAAAATTCGCAGTTGCGCGAGCGACAGCAAAGGGATCTTCATGGTGCGCTCCGCGACCCAGGCGACAACTTTTTGAATCGCAAGCGGCGTTGGCAGATAGAGCGGATGTTTCCCGATGGCCTGTGCCACGCGACTGACAACCTCGCTGAGCGCAAATTCTTCCGGCCCGGTAATGCCGAGGGTCTTGTTCGCGAGACGGGCATCGCGAAACGAAGCGATGATTACCGTTACGAGATCTTCCACGGCCACGGGACGGATCTGCTTTTCCCTCATTCCGACAAGCCCGAAAATGGGAAATGTGTACAGTGTGTGGCTGAGGTGGTCGAGCATGTGGTCGCCCCGCCCGTAAATCACACCCGCTTTGAAAATGGTGTAGCT
>DATAIH010000019.1:0-7896 GCA_036262755.1 Candidatus Acidiferrum sp. | reverse complement strand
GGTCGGACCCGTCAGCAGGGTTGCCGCAGCCAAGCCTGAGGTACTAGAGGTGTACTGGAAGGCATATTGGGTGAATCCGGTGTTGGGAACGACGACTTGGTTGCTCTCACAACTGATCGTCCAGGTGCCGTCATAGCCCGTGCCAACGCCATTGACGATTACGGTTGATCCTATGGGAACGCCAATCGGCTCGTAAGTGAAAATCGTCACCGTGGTAGCGGCCGGGGCAGGGCAGCCCACGACGGCAGGCGGGGTAGTGACGGGGAGAGTGCCCTCGTAGGCGTCAGAGATATTTATTGTGTTTACAACATCGGGGGCAAGACCCACCGCGCCGTTCCAGGTGAACGCGGGAGCAAAAGGCCCCGGGGCACCGGTCCACGGTAGGGAGCCTAGTGAGGCGCCATCGCTGGTGGCGGGGTCGCCGCGTACGAGCGTGCCAGTAAACGGGGTGTTGAACACACTCGGGACCTGCGTGCTCGGCTGGCCCTTCGCTACATCCGCGAGCCCGGAAAGCGGCCCGAAGGAGAACATGAACGTCTGCGTGCCGTCGGCCTCGGTCATGTATCCATCGCCGCCCGAGATCTGCTGGCACTTGATCCCACCGTTTACGGTCGCGGCAGTCGGCACCGACCAATATGGGGCGGTGGTCTGATTCTGAGCCGTAAACTGCGTCGGGCCATTGTACGGGTTGCCGTTGGTCGCGCCGCCCACGTTGCTGGTGGTCGTGGGGTCCGGATGTGTGATCGTGCTGCTTGGGCATTGCACGCGGAACGATTGGGCGCTCGCGATCGCTGGTGCAAGACCTAAAACAAGTAGAGGGAGCAGATACTGGTAGAGCTTTCTCACGACGTTATGACCTCCTGTGATCGAGTCACAAGCGGCAGCCCGGCTTGCTCCACGTCGCGCGGTACGTCAAAACAGGAGTCATAGAGCTGGGCAGCCTTTTCCCAAAGCCAAGGTTCAGTCACTTTACGCGGCTCTGGGAACACTTCTTTGTTGCACAGCAAGAACACGTAAAATTTGTAAACTTTTGTTAGGCCCGTGTACTTTTCGAGGAGAAAGTTGACGTGTCCCGGGACAAACTCGAGCGCACGAAAGAAGGTACACTGCGGCGCGGAATCCCGCTGCTCGTTCCTGGGTACTGCAGGTAAGGAGAGTTCTAAAGCTACTACTGGTTTTGCCCTGTGGATCTTTGATTCTGCTGCATCTGCAACTGCCTGCGCTGCTGGTACAGGCTCTGCAGCTGTTGAATCTGTTCGTTAGGGTCAGTTGCCGGAGTTGGTCTCGGATCACTAGGGGAAAAATTGGCCGGAGTATTTTGCACACGAGCTGAGCTTGACGATTCATTCGCAGGAGATGCAGGCGGAGTGGCTTGCGACGGATCTGCGGAAGCGGCGGGCTCAGGAGCAGGGATTTGCGAATCCGTAGGAATCTGCTGAGCGTCGGGGCCATGCCCTGGCATCCATCGAACGCCCGGTTTTGCCGCCGGCTCCGTCTCGGGGCCTGTGGACTTGCCGCGCGGAATTAGCAGCACGCTGCGAATCCCGTCGGGATCGGTTTCCGAGGCTTGAATCACGTAGTTGAATTCGGTGCCATCGAGCAAGTCCCGAAGAACACGGCGCGCCGGCCCAGGACCGAGGCGGACCCAAATGTGCTGATCATTAACATTTGCGGGAAGGTCGATGTCGGCTCCGAGGGAGGAGCGCAGGGCCTTCATGACCTCGGAAAGCGAAGAGTTCTCCGCAATAATAGTGAGCTCCCCATCCTCATACGTGACCAGCGGGGGCTTAACGGTTGGCTCCCCGGCGACGGTGGGGCTAGGCGGCGGAGTTTGCTGTGCGGCCTCCTGCGCGCCTGAATTGCGCTCCGATGGCATAGGCAGTGCCGAAACTCTCTCAGTGCTGCCAGTCTTTCCGTCCAAGTGAAAACTGGATGGGGATTTCGCCGTCGTGGCGGCGGGAGCAAAGGCAAGCGCGAATACCGCTAGAACGGTAAGCTGCTTCGCCGCCCAAGCATGATACTTCATGTCGAGTGCCTTTCCCGCCGAGGACCCGGGTGACCGAGAACCCTGTACGTCACTTGTCTCTTGCGGATGTGGTGCGGCCTTGATCGTTGCGGGACGACCATGCCACCGCCATTTCCAGTCCGCACACCTTGATCGTGCTCTTTATGTTTTTCGAACTCTTTGCGGAAGAGCAAAGATGTCCGAAGGTTCCTTGGCTTGAAAACTGGATTAAAACCACCACCGGGCAATGGAATACGCGATCCACCAAGATCGCAGCCACAGCATTACGACAAGCCCGCGTTTCTGGCCGAGCAAGGGCAATGTCGCAGCGGCCGCGCTCATTCGGCTTCACCGAGTTGTGCGAGGGCCTGAGGGTCGTGAACGGACACGGCCTCCCGGCGCGTGCTTACAATGCCTCGTTGGTTCCAGTCCGAGAGCAACCTGCTCACGGTAAACAAGGTTGTGCCCGTCAATTGCGCTAACTCTTCTCTGGAAAGCCTAATCTCGAGCTGCCCGTTCACTCGGCGGCCCAGTTGATTCAGCAACCGAACCAGCTGATGACTCAATCGCACGGAAACTCGTTCGGTCGAAATCTCGCGGTATCGTTCTTCGAGTTCATGAAGCTGTTGGCAGAGGATGTGGGTGATATTGCGTCTCAGTTGCGCCGAGCGCTGGGAGAGCGCCTCGAAAGCTGCCGAGTCCCAAACCAGTGCGGTCGAGGGCGCAAGAGCCAGCGCCGTCGAGCAGTGCCGGTCCTGAGGCCGCAATCCCACCGTCCCAACCACTTCCCCCGGTCCTCTGACCCCTAGGATCACTTCCGTGCCGCTCTGACCCAGTTGCACGATTTTCGCGCTGCCCGAGGTCAGCAGCACGACTCGCCGAACAGGATCGCCTTCCAGAAACATCGTCTGGCGGCGCGCAAAATGCTTTTCGTGGGCCGCCGAAGCAATTTCCCGATACTCCGCCGCGGGGATCTCTGAGAACAAAGGCGATTGTCTAACCAGGGCTTCCCTCCGTCTGGCTTCGCCCTCACCCAAAAGGCTTGAGGCGCTTGCGCATGCTGTTGCCATTGGTTCCTCCGGCTGCTCTCCGAGCATTGACCGTGCCTTCCTGTCTTGCTCCATTTGCTTCCTGTTCCTGGGGACCCCGAGGAGTGAGTCCGGCCGTCCGACGCCGTGTCTGCAGCGACCAACGGCAAGAAACGTCGAGGACCATCTCGGGACACGCATGACCCAATAGCGCGCGGGGGACGTTACGCTATTCGAGCGGGTCCAAAGTCCGATAGACAACTCGCGTCAGAGACCCGGTCTAGGGCTATTCGCAATTCCGAGACCACTTCTGCTCGCCATGTAAGAGCCCTGTAAACTCTGTGATTGGCGAGCGCCCGGGAAGTGCCAGCAATCACGAAGTACTCAAGGAGTTCCCGAAATGGGAACTTTCTTACACCGAACTTACGTAAGGATTCCGGGCAGACCTCAAGTAAGGGGCAAATTCGGTCTGAGGTCGGCTAGCCCGCGGTACTCCGGCGTCCTGCCAGGTTTAGCTCGAAGTTTCCTGCCAGCTATTTGTCGGAGGAGGACGCCGCGGCCCTTGGGGCTGGCGCCGTATTTTTCTGCGTTTCGGCGGGTTGCCGCCGCTCGCCGCCTCGCGTGGCAGCGGGGTTCGTAGGGGGAGTGGGCGGCGCCTTGGGCTTTGCCGGCTTTTCTTCCTGGTAGCGAAGGCCAATACTATTGGTCGTGCCGACGTCAATCATCCGCAGATTCTCGTCGGTAATTTCCTGAGCTCGCACAATGTGCGGGGTGATGGCAAAGACCACTTCGTCCTCTATACGCTCCTTATTTTCCTGCCCAAACAGGTACTTCAAGATCGGTATTTTCGTAAGCCAGGGATAGCCGCTTAAGGATTGTGTCTCGGTATCTTCGAGGATTCCGCCCAAGAGGTTGACCTCACCGTCGTGCAGGCGCGCGGTATGCTCGATACGGCGTTGCCCGATGTTTGGCTGAGTGATCCCACCGATATTCGTGCTGCCGTTGAGCGACGAAATCTCGAGCGACATCTTGAGCGTAACCTCGTCGTCGGCGTGAATCTGCGGGGTAATGTCGATGTTCACTCCCACATCGATATACTGAAATTGCGTATTCACGAGGGGGCTGATGCCGCCCGCCCCGATACCGGGCGTGAAGGAGCCTGTCGCAATGGGTATGCGGTCTCCGATTTTCAAGCTGGCCTTTTCGCTGTCCACGGCACGGATTTGCGGCCTTTGCAAAAGCTTGGTGTTGCCATCGGACATGAGCATGGTGAACGAAGCGCTCGGAATAGGGACAACGAAGGTGTTCCCGTTGAGCGCGCCAAAGTTCACTGACGGTGAACTCCCGCTGGAGCCCGTGCCGCCCGTACTTATACCCACCGGCGTTACCGTTGTGGATGTCGGCACGGTCGTGCCCAGGGTGTTTACTCGGTTTCGGCTGACTTCCATTACCGCGACGTCGATGACCACCTCGGCCTTGGCCTTGTCCGCATCGGAGATGAGCTTCTCGGCAAGCACCAATTGATCCGGCGTGCCTCTCACGGTGATCGAACCGCGCGTGGGATTTACCTGAATTTTACTGATATCGACCATCGACTTCAATGTGCCCGCCACGTCTTGCAGTTCAGTAGGCGTCGAAGCATTGCGAAGATAAAAGGTTTTCATTACGCTCGACTCAAACTCTTTGCGCTTGCCTTCTGCAGCCACAAAAATGGCCGTTGTCGAAATGGGTCGAAAGAAAGTCTTTGATTCCAAAGCGACCATCTTTAATGCTTCCCGCGGCATAACTTCGTTCAGTTCAACGGTTATCTTCTGCGGCTTATAATCCAAATCAAAAAGGACGTTGATTCCGGCGAGCTTGCCGATCGTACGATAAATAATGTCTGCGGCGTTGGTGATGCGCAAAGTGATGGGTGTGTTCGGGGACGGCTCGATGTCTACCGGACCTTCCGCCTGGGCTAACAACTTGGCGAGCGTCGACTCCCGCGCGGCGCTGGCGCCTCCGGATTCCGCTTGCTTTTTGAGTACCGCTGTAGCTTCCCTCACTCCCTGAGCCGCGACATAATTGGTGCTGTCAATATCCGCGGCGAGTTGGAATTCTGTCAGAGCTTCCTGCAATTTTATATCGTCCCGGAGCTCTTCGCCCTGATGAAGTAGCTTCATGCCATTGGCGACATGCAGCGCCGCCGCGTAGGTCCGCGAACGCAGGTAGGCAGTGGCGTACCTTGGGTCGTCCGGCTTTCGTGAATAGGCCTGCTTGTAGGCCTGAAAGGCGGCGTCGTATTGCTTTTGGGACTCGGCGTGAACGCCTCGTTTATACGCGGTGCTGGCTTCGTCCGGATAAACCGCCGCCGAAAGGGTCAGGACGAGAAACGAAGCCAATAGGAATCGTAACCGCATCATCATGTCGCTGCCTCCGCAGCACCCGGTGAGGACTCCTCAGATACCCTTGGGCGAGTGCTGCTCTAAAGCTGATCAGCACGTTAGCGACCACTAGCGGGGCTAAGAGAGCATTCGGCTACTGCGTCCGGACCGCTGCCTAACCACCAAGAGGAATTTTAGATGACTCGTCCCGGCTCATATTTGCGCCCGAGCAAAGAAGTAAGTCTCCGAACTTCGACGGTCCGCAGCCAGGGGAGAGGCCGCTAGGCTCGAGCTACCTTGGTGACACATCTAGCCAGTCAAAGTGCACGCCGACCTTTACCGGATAATCCAGCGAAGAGGCCAGCGCCCAGTGCACGACGCGGCTCTTACAGCGCCATTCGGTAGTGGGCTGACCCGTGATCTCTTCCGGCAATTCGATTCGCAAATCGAGTAGTGCCCCGACGCGAACAGGCAAGTCCGTCTCGACCAGGGCGCCTTGTTCGGAGATGTCCACCGATTTGGCATATCGGCTGGGAAGCGAGGATCCCCAAACGCTTAGACGCAGGGGAATTCTCAAGCTGTGACGACAACTGCGACGACGCTCGACAACGTTGTCTTTATCGCTCAACCAAAGTCCTCGGTCGATCTTAGGAAGGTGGCCGGCCATGGAATCGAGCTAGTAAACGGGCTTGCGCAAGCGCTGTCTTTGCGCGCCGTCATACTGGCCGATTTTGGATCGTATCGGGCCCGCCCCACTCAGCTTCCCCGGGGCCTAAACTACTTGGCGTTTCCGTCTAACCCTTCTTCTTGTCGGGCCCGTGACACGCTTCGCACGCTAACGGTGTCGGTTTGTAGAAAAGAACCGGTTTGGAATCCACAACTCTGATGAGGCTATGGCATTTGTCGCAGGCGACTCCCTTGTGGCCGCCGTCCAGCGGGAACTTTGTCTTGCTGTGGTCGAACGTCGAAGGCTTCCAGCGCTCGGCGGTGTGGCAGGTTGAGCAGTCGGTCTTCGCTTGCTGGCGGGCGAATTGTTTTGCGTGGACATCCGCATGGCACGCTTCGCAGACCTGCGAAGTGCCCTTGAACACGATTTTCTTCTCGCCCGGAGGCGCTTTGTGGCAGGCATTGCAGGCGACGGTTCGATGCACGCCCAGCAAGGGGAATTTCGTTTTCGAGTGGTCGAATCCGGCCACGTCGACCCATGATCTTGTATTGTGGCAGGCCTCGCACCCGAACTTGGTCCCATCCGGCCTGAGGCGTTCCTGCCGATCACGGAACTCTCCGTGATGCGGGTCCTCGTGACAACCCGTACAGGTTTTGTCGTCAAAGGAAAACGGAATGATTTTGTCTTTTCTGCCGGCAGCTCCGACTTTATGGCATTCCGCGCAAGTAACGGTGACGTGCCCTCCGGTCAGCGGGAACTTGGTCTGCCGATGCTTCGCGATGGTAAACAGCGAGCGGTGCCAATCCGCCACCGTATGGCAGCTCTCGCAGCGGTTCTCAAACGGCGCTTTCTTAAATTGGCCGTCGTGGGCGTCTTTGTGGCAGTCGGTACAGGTCGCAAACTTAACTTTGTAAATCGTCTCTTTGCCGGCAGGCGTGTGGCACTTGTCGCATTTGACATTTGCGTGCTTGCCTTCCAGCGGATACTTGGAAGTCGCATGCTCCTTGACGCCAAACGTGGAAGGCTTCCATCCCTCCACCTTGTGGCATTCCGAACACTCCCCTTTTTGCGGGCGGTCGGCGAACTGGCCGTTATGAATGTCCTTGTGGCAGTCCGTGCAGTTAGCAAACTTGAGCGGGCGCTCGAACTCCCCTTTGGCATGGCAGGCAACGCAACTCACCTTGAGGTGTTCGCCGACGAGGGGATATTTTGTCTTGGAATGGTCGAACTTGAACTCCGGTTGGACCTTCTTGAATCCCTCCGTCGTGTGGCAATCCTCACATCGTTTTGGCTTGAATGCTCCATGGTGCGGGTCCACATGGCAATCGGCGCAGTTTTGAAACTTCATGCCCCGGAAACGAGTGGCCTCGGGAAAGTCCGGCTTGTGGCACTTTTCGCATGACACTTGCATGTGCAGGCCGGTCAGGGGGTAGCGCGTCTTGGAGTGGTCAAAATTCTTGTTAAGCTTGGCGTCTTTCCAGTCATTTACGTTGTGACAGTTCTCGCACTCTTTTCCAAACCGGCCCTTGTGGTAGTCCTCATGACAGGCCATGCATTTGGTGGAGGCACCGAGAAAAGAGCCAGCGGCATCCTGCCGTTTCAGCAGTCCGCGGATCTCCGGGCGCATGTGGGCAGGCGTGTGGCACTTTTCACATTCGACGCCGGCATGCTTGCCCTCCAAAGGATAACCGGTCAGCCGATGATCGAACTGTTTCTTTGACGGCTCCCAGTGAATCAGCGAGAAATTCTCCCCGTTATGGTCCAAATGGCAGCGAACGCACTCTTTGCCGTTGGGATTCTTCATCTCGAGCCGCGCATGGTATCCGTTGTTTT
>DATAIH010000018.1:0-61292 GCA_036262755.1 Candidatus Acidiferrum sp. | reverse complement strand
CTTGATGGCTGGGCCTTTGGCGTTGAAAGCCCGATTCCTCGATTTGTTTCGATGCGGAGCCCCTGTGCTTCGCAACAGCGTTGGTCCTGGCCGCCATTATTGGGGAGAGATACCTAACGTTGTCTGGACTGATCCACGCTGCACTCGCCCGCGCTGGCACAGAGGCCCGCATTTCTGGGTCAATCCTCGCTAAAAGCCACTACTGCCATGAAAGAGCTTTCCAAGCGCATTCTGATTAAGATTTGCTCAACGCGGCCCTATAAGTGGGTCGTGAGAAAAATCTTCATGAGGATGATGCGCAGAGCGGCCAAGGCGCCAGAGGTTCAGGAGCGCCTTAAAGCTCTTGGAGCTGCTGCGCCCGAAGAACGCTTCTACGCTTACTTTGAGGCCATGACGGCTGTGGGCAACGAAATGGCGAAGTCAAATCGAGTAAATTTCCGCGGACCGACGCCCGAAACCATGCAATGGATGCGTTCAGAGTTTCTGCTGCTTCCCAAGCTCGAAAATGCTCATGCGACTGCCAGTGAGATCGAAGAGTGTCGGCGATTGGCCGAGGATCCGCAATGTCCACCGGACCGTAAGCAACGCATTGAGGCTGCCCTGAAGAAGGCGACGGAATAAGGTCCACCCATAATTTTGGCCGGTACTAAATTCCAAGAGATTTTTTTGAGAGTCGCACCCTGATATCGGCGCATTCTATCATTCGACAGTCTCACGCAAAGTGCGGATGGCCCAAACGGTCACGCGGATCAGCTGGAAGAGTGCGTAAGGCAGCCACAGCGGAAACATCCAGCCGAGAAGAATGTAGAGCCACAGCGGGAATATCCGGCCGAACCGGATGCCGATGACGGTCGTGAAGATGCCGACCAGCAGCCCGCCGAGCAGGAACAGCCATTCGCGTGCGAGCCAGCGGCGATTGATCGTCATACCCTCACCTTGTGCCAACGCGCATTCTACTCTTTTTGTTTGCGGAGGGACCGCGGGGGACCCATAGGCGGCTTTCTTTCGCGCGTTTTGCATTTTATCTGGATCGAAATTTGAGCTGGCCCCTTACTGCTTCTTTTCCATCGCCGCGCGCCTAAACTTGCGACGATTCCACAAGCGACGATACCAAGGAACAACGCTAAGTCTGAATGTCCCACCTGTGGCTGTGTACGCCTCCCAAGACTCCATGACCGACAGGTCTAAACCCTCCTGGTTAAGAATTGCTGACAGCTCCTTGCCTTCGGTTAGCTCGCAAGGACACTGCGGCCTTATATCTGCAATGATGAAAGGGTTGTGGGGAAAGAGCCGATATGCGCCCAGGCATGTAACAGTGGTCGGCCGACGCCCCGCGTTGGACACACGCATGATTGTCAGCTTCTTCTGTGCGTACCGAGGATCGCCGCCGATCGTTTCCATATTGTGCTGCACGTGGACGCGAAGCCGGACGCGATCCTTCAGATGCGTAACAACCTGCACACCCGCCGTGATTGTCGAAAGAACTGCGCCATAGATTGCGATAGCACTGCCTGAGATGTGGATTGTGATTGTAGGTGTAAGCATGGGGAGATTGTAGCCGCGCCTGAGCACTTCCGGGCCATTCCAGCACGAATATTGCACAATCCAAGGTTTGCCCATCTCTGAACGTCTCGTAAGCTCTTGATAGCACGCCACAAGCAGGTGAGCGGAACTGTAAACGTGTTTCTATTGGGCTCCTAGTTCGGAGGGAGCCGACGTACCATGCGGACAGTACGGGATTCCAGTCCTTCGGGAGACACCAATAGAGGCTAGGTAAGCGGCTTCGAACCACTTGGTATGGACAGGTCACAACCGGACGCTTACGGATCTGTGTGTTCCGTGGAGGATTCTTGTTTCAAGTGCCTCGTTGTGATCTAAATGTTCGAAATGTTCACCAAGGTAATAACGGTATCAAACTAATTCGGCACGGATGAGCTTTTGGCGAGGGACAGGGGTGGCGCCTGTGGCTCTCGGGGAACGCAAAGTCAATTTCCGACCAACGAACAGGGATTCAACAAACCGTGCTCGTCTGTCGGTGTTTTCAGTTTTGGCGTGTCCCTTAAGGTAAGCACACACCGCACCTTCGGTAGCCTGCAGATTGGGCTGCTGCTGCCGAAGCAAAAAATACTCTGTGTCGCGTAGAAATCTTGCGAGCCCCTTCGCAATTGGGCCTGTGATAAATGAGACGGGCTCTGCTGCCAATTACGGATCCCGATTGTAGGGGCGTTGAATGCGGGCTTATCAACCAACGACCTGGCCGGGACCAATGACGTGTTCGGGCCGACGAGTAGGAAGGCGAAGTGGCGGGTGTTGGTGACGCAGCTCTCCTCTGGGTCCAAAGTGCTATAAGGAACCCACACGCCAAACTTGCCAACATGTAAGTACAAATGGTCAACGCTCCGGAATGAGCTTGAAAGCCGAGGTCACCATAGACTCCGTTAAGGAGAGGAAACCAGGCCCCTACAAGCAATAAACCGATCAAACCAAATTTCAGAGTCTTAGAAACGGTGTTAACGCCCACCCGCCTCCAATCAATCTGCGTGGGTTGCTGCGGAGCCGAGGGAGCGCCCGGTGTCTGCGCCACGGCCTGCTGAACTGGCTGTGGCTGGCCAGTTGCAGGACGCTGGGATTGCCACCACGCAGGTGTCCCAGCTGGCGATGCTACTGTGCTCGATGGAGCACCAGCGCTCGGAGCAGGTGTCCCAGCTGGTGATGCTACTGTGCTCGATGGAGCACCACCACTCGGAGCTTGACCGGGAATTACCTCCCTCGTTTTCGTGCGTATAACGACACCAGCTGGCTCAACCATCCAAGATGGTAGCTTGGACTTGGGGGCGACGAGCTCAGAGAGTGCCGGTGCCTTTGAGGGACCGGATTTGCATGCTTTTTCGAGAATCTCAGCAAGCCTCTTATGCTCTCCTCCAATCTTCTTGATTTCCGCAAAGGCAGGGGAGCTCGACGGACTCAGAAAATCGTGGCATGTGAAGACAAGGTTTTCATCGTGAAACCTCTTCCAAAGGTCCGGACGTTCCGCCAGTGAGATCAATGAAATATAAATCACGAGGGCGGAGAAGTTGTCCAAATCGTTGTTGAAGAAGAATTTGTCTCGGAGCGGATGTTGATAGTGTCTGTGTCCGATTTCGCTCGAATTTGGTAGAGACATCGAGGGAACAAACATCCCATCTAAGTCTACGAGCCTCAATGTTCCGTTTTGGACGATGATGTTGCCATGCTGTAGGTCGCCATGAGCAACCTGGGCAGTTCTCAAACTCTTCACGACCCTAATCCACTGGTCGGCGAGGTGGAGGATTGCTGCGCGATTTTGAAGTCCTGCCTCCAGGTACACATCGACGGTAGGGCCATCGATCCATTCCATCACAAGGATTGGATACCTGTTAGGTCCGACGAGGATTCCTTCAGCGTCGTACTCGAAGTCGGCGAATGCGGGGATGGCAACAGAGTCTAGGTGGCGGTCTATCGCTTTGTATCTTCGCTCACGGTCGCCCATGAATCCCCGGAAACATCTGATCGCTGAAGATTTGCCAGCCGGATGATTGAGCTTAAAAACGTAAGCAAACTGACCAGATGAGACGAACGGCATGCCGAGGCGATCGAGCGCTGGCTCCCCGTCTTGTAAGTCCTGCTCTTTGAAACATGTTTTGGGGTGCTGAATTGCTTCCATGTAATCGGTTGCGGTCGGCCATGCCATAGATAAAGAGAATGCTGCCCCAATATTCAGTATGTTGCACCTGGGAGCCTTCGGAACCAGAAGGAATTCCCGGCTAATAGACTTCTATTCTAACCACAGCGATGTCGTCATTTCTTATCTGGCCCGTACTTCTTAGGTCACCGAAGAAATTCTGAAGGCCATCGGCATCGTTCGATTCTGTCAGCCTGTCAAAGAGCCTTGTCGTCTCACCCTCACCGTTCTCACGTTGCTTCAGGAACCAACAACCTACAGCGTCGGAGACGAGCAGGAAATCATCTCCGGGTTCTGCAGCACCCGATGCATGTTGCACAGAATCTAGCGCACGACGCTGTTTTGATTCGATGGACGGCAACAGGATTGGATGACTACCAAATTCCTCTGATCGAGTAATGGGGAACGCGTTGCAATCCGTCAGATTGCGGCGATGAATGAGGCAGCAGTCTCCTAAGGCGCTTGCTTTCCAATGGAGAGTCACACCCGCTATATAGAAATGCAACAGGACAAAGGCAGTAAATGACCCTCCCCGAACCTTCTCTTCCGCGTACCAGGGCAGTTTTCGCTTTGACCACTTCCGATGGAGCCTTCGACCCAAGTCTCTGACAAATGGCTCAAACTCCTGCATCTCGAATACAGGTGGCTGGATGCGCACCCATGCCCTGACGAAGAGTCGAGCCCAGCTTCTCGAATCATAAGCTTCAGTCGCTCCGTCTGCGACCGCAAACACCATTCGCCCTGCGTGGAAGGCGATCGCGTCCTCGCATTCCCCAGGTTGTGAGCCTTTCTTTGGTGCAAGAAACCTGTGGATGCGAAGCCCGTAAGGAACCCGAATCATCGAAGATTTGCGGGCCGTGTGCCTATCTCGAAGAATTGAACGACTGATGCGGGGTCGCCATTGAACACAAAACCCCTGCCACCCTCAGAGACATTCACGCCGGTCTGCTCAGCGGCCTTCCGGAACGATTCAGGTAAGACGCTTGAAATACCAAACAGAGTTTTTGCAAATTGGTCCGGTAAGCCTGAATCTCCCGATGGATATTCCACCTTGGCCGCGCGGTGCGACGAAACGTGGCAATTGAAGAGGAGAATAGAACCATCAGTGGTTCCAAGAGACAGCAATTCCTTTCCAAGAGCAGTAGGGTCGCCATCGGTAGATTCACCGTCGGTTAAGTGCAGGACAGTCGGCGGGAATCCATCGTTGTGCTCCGACAGCCATTGTTCAAGCTGGACCTTTGCTTGGGAAAGTGCCGCACACATGGGAGTGCCACCCGAAGCACCCGCGTCAATCCAAATCGGGAAACGCACTTGGTGTTCCACCAACGACCCAGCGCCGTCAGGAACTTTCTTCGTGCGAGTCTCTAGTCTTGCCGGATTATCAGCTACTTCACTGATAGGTACGAGCGTCTTCCCGCCGAGAGCACCAGCGAAGGCCGACTGCACAGAGCCTCCGTATCCGATGATGGAGATGTGGTAATAATTTCTAATCTCCTCTGCCTTTGTGCAACGGATTACAAGATCATGTAAGGTCTTGTTCACTATATCAGCGACGAAATCAGACTTGCGAAGCCCTTCGCTCCCGCCGAATCCATCAGCCATTGAGCCTGATTGGTCGAGCAGAATGATGAAACACGTTGGATTTGTCCGACTAATTTCTGCAACGTAAGGCACAGCTCACCTCCTACGCTGGGCCGCCGGTAGTATATTGCTCACTGGGCGGCGCAAGAAGTTTTTGTATTTAGGTTGCATAAAAATGTGTCGAAATAATGACGGTCCGGGGATTAGTGAGGATCTGCCCGTAACGCGCCACTTTAGCATTTAGCGAGATGCCCATTCGCAGTAGCCCTCATCTGTTGGTTCACAATTTCGATTGTTTCCGCGTGGCGGAACACGCAAGATCTCCATCGTTGACCGCCATATTCACTCCATCCGTGTCAACCGCAAAGCGGATGCGAACTGCGGTTGCAACTTCGGACTGCAGCTAAGGCTTGTTGTTTCGAGAGTTCGTCGATTGGCCGACCGGACAGAATTTCTTCGGGTCGCCCAAGTCGCCCAACTTACGGGTGGTCTTAGAAAGCTAAGTGGTTGCAGCACCGAGCCTTATTAGATTTGTAGCCTCGTTCGCAACGAGGAGGCCGGGGGTTCGAATCCCCCCTCCTCCGCCACTAAACTGATGTACGTTCCGGACTTAGCCCACTTTCGGAATTGCAAAAGTTTGCCAGGTTTGCCGTTTGAGCCCTCCGCGGCTGCCTGCTGGTGGTCCGGCAGCGTAAAGCTAGTCCCCGTCTTTTCTGTCCATCGCAAGCGCCATGCGCGCTGCTTCAGAAGTTTTTTGTAGACCTCGGACACATGCGATTTCGCGTGTCCGGACCTGTGCCTACCAAAAACTCCATCTGATCTTCAAGGGGTGCCCCAGGCCGAATGTAACAACGTGACCTGCCTGTCTTGGCCGGGCTACCTGGCCATCGAAAATCAACCCGGATGTTATTGATTCTGTGGCTATTCGAACTCGATGATATTCCGGCATTTCCGGTGGCAGCCTTGCGTAGGAGAGCAAAGGCGGTGTACAGTGCACGAGCCAGAGGTTCAAATCGGAGATTTCGGTTAAATATGAGGCGAAGCATTTCGGTCCCGGCTGTCGTGTGCCTTCTTTCTTGCCCAGTGCCTCTATTCGCCCAGAAAACCCCCGAAACCCTCAAGCCCGCCGACTATGAAGATGCTGATCATCCGCCATCAACCAATTTGTAATGCCACTAGATATCCCGTCTTAAACTCTTAAACAACTACGAATGAAACATCTCTCGAAAAAGATCTTTTGCCTCTTAGCTCTGTTAACTTGCTCAGCCCTGTTGCCCACAGCTCTGTTCCCGCAGGAACCGCCGCAGAACGTGATTCGCGTCAACGTGAACCTTGTCCTGGTGGACGCTACGGTCAAAAACAAGGCCGGGCAGATCATGGTCGACCTCAAGCAAGAAAACTTCGAACTCCGCGAAGACGGCTCCCCGCAGAAAATTGAAATCTTCAGCCGCGACGAACTTCCTCTCGACGTAGCGCTAGTCCTCGACCTGAGCGATTCCATTGGTCCGTTTCTTGTGCCCCTCCGCCAGGCCGTCAACATCGCTCTATCCGCCCTCAAGCCGGAAGACGAGGTGGCCCTTTTCACCTTTTCCACCGACGTCCAGATGCGCGCCCCGTTCACTCACGACAAATCCCAAATCGCCGAAATGATCGGCGGCTTTCAGGCCGGCGGCGCCACCAACATCAACGACGGGATCTTCGTCCCCGCGCAGTATCTCCTCAATGCTCCGCAAAAAGACCGCCGCGTCATAATTCTCATCAGTGACGACGTCGGCACCAGTGCCGGCGGCCAGGGCACACGCGACATCGTCACCGAAGCCATCGCTTCCGACGCAGTGGTCTACAATTTGAAAATCCCCGGCTACAATCCCCCGGAAACGCGCATGGCCGCGGCCATGACACCGGGCCTTGTGGATATCCGCAAAGTCGTCGAACAAACCGGCGGCGAAGTCTTCAACGTCCCTGACGTCGCGCATCTCGACGAAGTCTTCCGCGCGCTGATCCAGCGCATCAAAACCCGCTACACGCTCGGCTACTACACCAACGCCACCGCCGCCCTCGGCAAGCCCCACAAAATCGATGTTCGCCTTGGGCCTTCCTTCGGCAAAAAAGGCCACGACTACACGGTCCTCTCCCGTTCCGCCTTCTACGTCCACTAGCCCGCCGCCCGCGCGCAATAGTCAGGACGGCAGTGCCGGTGAAGCCGGGAGATTTGCGGAGCATGCGGAAGCCGAAGCGAAGGTCCTGGAGCAGAGTTTCGAAGAATTACGCGGTGCGCGTCGCGGCACTCCTCCTTGGTCTGCTCGATACCGTCCAGATCGAGTCGCGCGCGCCGGTACGCCTCTTCTTGCGTCATTCCTTGCGCGACGTATTCGTCGGTCTTTCGTTCGAGGTGGTCGTGCAGCTCGTCATCTAATTGCTGGTCCGCCTGTGCCCAGCGAAGCAGCGAGCGCAGCCGCAGCGGAATCGTAAACAGCCAATGCTCCGGTCGCATCTCTGCCTCCTCTAGTACTAACTGCCCTCACGCCTCTTCAAGTTTGATAACGCGCGAAATAGCGCTCGAAAGCCTGCCCCAGTTGTTAGCTTCCTTTTCAAGCTGTCGCCGCCCCAACCGCGTCAGCGTGTAGTATTTCGCCCGGCGGCCCTTCTCGGAGGCCTTCCACTCCGCCGTGATCCAGCCCTCTTGTTCCAGTTTGTGCAGAGCCGGGTACAGTGATCCATCGCTCACCTGCAACTCATCGCCAGACACCTGCTTCATCCGCTGACTGACAGCGAATCCGTTCATCGGCTCTAGCGCCAGAATCTTCAGCAGCAGCATGTCCAAGGTGCCCTGCACGAGATCCGAAGGTTTGCTCATTATTCATGTCCTCGGTAACCGAGGCTAGCACCGCTTCCCTCGGTAAGCAAGGGGGATGCCCTTTCGGTTTTTCGAGGCACCAAAACTGGCAGCTTCCGTTCCATCCAAGGTTTCCTTGAGCAAGAAATCCGAGTCAGAGAGACTTTCGTCTCTCTGACTCGGCTTAAGTGGATGTGGCTGTGCCTACCGAAAATATCATCACGCTCGAATAGCCACAGAATCAACAACATCCCGGTCGGTCTTTTATGGTCGAGTGACGCTCGCGAAGACAGGGATTTAAAATTGTTACATCTGGCCGGAGGCAACGCTTGAAAAACCAGACGCTCCGACGAGGTTTTTGCGCAGCACAGCTACTACTTCCGATTCGTCGACGATCTGCTGGGAAATGTTGGAAGCTGCTGCGGCCTGCAATTCTGTCGTAATTCGCCGGTGACCCGAACCGGACAATCATGTAGATTCACTTTTCCTGTGTGGCCTGTTTCGCGGCAAGCTTTTCTGCGGCGAGCTTCTTGGCAGTGGTCAGGGCATCGGCGGCGGCAGCTTTGACGTCCGGCTCAACGCCGGTGCCTTCCCAGTTGGTGTGCGTAATGGGATTGATGGCGCGAGCGAAGGGCACGCCAATTCCGAAATGTTCGGTGATGCTGTGGCCGCGCACCGGGTGAGCGCCTCCGCCGGTGGTCTCGCCGACGATGGTGGCCCGCTTGAGAGTCTTCAGGTTATAAGTGAACTCTTCTCCCCCGGAAAAGGTATTTTTCGACGTAAGAACAAACGCGGGCTTGGCATCTAGGCGCTTGCCTGGAACATACGGAAGCGTCCAATACTGATCGGTGATGTCGCCCTTGCGGGTCCACAGATCGTTGAGGTGCGTCCGCTCCGCGAATAGATAGGAAGAAACGAAGGCGACCATTTTGGGGTCGCCCCCTCCGTTTTCGCGAAGGTCGAAAATGATCGCGTCCACGTTGGCGAGAAAATTCATCGCCGCAACAACAGTAGGTCCACAGATCCCGGGGTCGGCAAAAAAATCGAACTTCAGATAACCAACATTGCCTTCGAG
Organism: Candidatus Acidiferrum sp.; assembly: GCA_036262755.1. Lineage (GTDB taxonomy): Bacteria > Acidobacteriota > Terriglobia > Acidiferrales > UBA7541 > Acidiferrum. The sequence goes on along the minus strand of DATAIH010000018.1, from coordinate 52,100 downwards.
AATCTCCGCTTTATGGAAGCCGCAATTCACGCGTTCCAGGTCCTTGCGTTCCTCGGCTTCGCGCTTGGGGTCGGGGCGCTGGCGCTGAGCCTCCATGTCCGGCATGGGCGCGGGGCTGAACATGACGTGCAAATGCTTGTCGTGGCTGACCGCCTGAAAATCGTCGGTCAGGCGCCTGGCAAAGTCGTCGCCATCGGCAATGGAATCGTAGTCGCCCTTCTTCTGATGAGCCCTGACGGCCTCTTCCATCTTTTTGGCCGTTTCTGGGAAGACATAGGATTCGTTCAGAGCTGCGACAGCGCCATCGATCACCTTGGTGCGCGTCGCGGCATCGACTTTGAAATCGAGGTCACTAACCTTCGTGCCGGGAGGAACGGCGCGGAGAGAGAAACTGGCAACCATCGCGGGATCGCCGGATTTCACTTCTATTTTGCCGACAGCCATGGTTTCACTGTTGTGCTCTTTTACCATGAATTCAACGCTCAGCGGGTCGCTTTTGATGATTTGGAGCAGCACGAAGCCGCCAGTCATGCCACGGAATTGCATTTCCTGGTCTAGAGACCGCTTGGGGTCGTAGGTATGGAGATACTTTTCCTCGACGCCGCGGTCGCCACTGTTGAAGGCGTCGAGCCACGCCCTTAAAGTATGGCCAGCCAGGGTTTCGGGAATTGTCTGTTGGGCGCGAACCGGAAACAACCCAAGAAATACGGGAAGAGCCAAAAGGAACAACACTCTGCGGAGCATGCGCAACCTCCTAAAACCACTCTAATTGCCTTGGACGCTCTGTGAGGCAGATTTCGTGCCTCGGATGCCTTCCTCCCCCTGCCAGAAGAGTACCAACGCGGGCGTGGGTTAAGCGCGGGAATCAGCGCACCGTTTCGGACTCGGGGAGCCTCGCCGTCAAACCCCACCTCTACTCGGCTGACTACTTCAAATGGATACAAGGGCATCTAAGTCAGATAATCCCATGATGCCAGCACAAGAAGGCTTAGCATGAGCGCGTGTGCCTTCACCGAAACGAGCACAGGCAGGTGCGAAAGCTTCGCGGACCCAGGTGCCGACATCGGAAATTCGTCATAATGCAGTCGCCCGCTGTCCCTCGCCAAAATGCCGGTCGGCTTTGGAATCAGCTGATTAGGTTGTGCATACCAAAAACTCCGTCTGATTCTTCAAGGGTTGCTTCCGGCCGAAGTAATAACGTTACATGTCTTGTCGCTGGCTACGCCACCGAAGAGAAGCTCGACCCGGATGTCATTGATTCTGCGGCCAGTCCATTGCGATGATGTTTTCGGTAGGTTAAGGAGGAAGCGATGCTCAAGTTGCGAATCACCATCATGGTCGCGGCGCTCGGCGTTGCGAATCTGTGGGCGCAGGACAACAACAAGACGTGCAGCGAAGGCAAGGATCCCGACCAGGTCATCGCGGCGTGCACCGCCGTGATCGGACAGGGAAGCAACACACCATCGGCGCTGGCGGCTGCACTCGCGAGCCGCGGGAAAGCGTACTCCGCCAAGAACGACGCCGACCACGCGCTGCAGGATTTCGACAAGGCAATCAGCATGGACCCGAAGAACGTCGATCTCTATCTTGGCAAGTGCCGTGTGCTGGCCGCCGCCAGCCGCCACAAGGACGCGATCCCCGTCTGCAGCGAGTCGCTGCGGCTGAATCCGAACAACGCGGAGGCGTTGCGCGACCGCGGGCACTACTTCCTGAATCTCGGCGAGGTCCGCCCGGCGCTGGACGACTTGATGCGCGCCCGCCAGCTCGCGCCCAGCGATCGCGGCGTCTACTACCACCTGGGCGTGGCCTACTACCTGCAGGGCAACTTCGCGGAAGCGGCGAAGGCGTACCAAGGATGCCTGGACAACTCCAAGCCGCCGGAGACGGTGGAGTGCATCGCGTGGTTGTATCCCAGCCTTGTGCGCGCCGGGCGCAAGCAGGACGCGGCCGCGCTGCTGGCGACCGTGAAACCCGATCCGGCGATCACCGGACATCCGGGGTGGTACCTGGATCGCCTGCTGCTATTCACCGGTGCGCGCACCGAAGAGCAAGTGGCGGCAAACCTGAACGCGGAGGGCCCGCTGTCGACGAGCAGCATCGGCTACAGCCTGGGATTATGGCATCTGCTGAACGGGCGCACGCAACAGGCGCGCGATTACTTCGAGAAGGCGGTCGCCAGCAACTTCACGCCGGCGTGGGGATACCGCTGCGCGGAGGCGGAGTTGAGGCGCCTGCGGTGAAAGTTGGCCGACAACCCATCGCAGGCGAATCGTCTTGAGCGCAGCGAAGGATCCCGACAGTGATGGCGCTAGCAGAAAAGATTGCGCCTTCTCGAGGTGGAGCCTAGCAGCGGCTGTGGCCGAAGAAATATCAACCGTCGTGTCGTGCGAGCTGTCCGGGGATCCTTAAGTGATCAAGCACTTCGCGGCGAACACTGCCGACCCAGCGCTCCGCTACTCCGTTCTGCCACGGGCCCCGAACGCTGGTGCGGATGGGTTTGACGGCACTGGCCTGGAGAAAGTCGACAACATCACCGCCGACCTTTGTGTCACGGTCGAAGAGGAGGTAGCGGTAGGAACAAGGCAGCGGCAGAGCTTCGCGCAGTTGCTGGCGAAGAGCGAGGGCTTCCAGGGCGAGTTTGTGACGTGGCAGAAAAAGGGACCGCAGGTAAGCTGCTACCGCACAGGATAGGGTAACCATGGTTCGATCTTATTTGAAGGGCACGCCGCAAGTAACGGATAGACTGGTACCGCTGCGACCGCTTGATTTTGATCCGTGATAGCATTTTGATGACCCACACGGATCCCTCTTCAGGATAAAGGGGCAGATCTGTGGAAAAGCCTCGGAATCGCTATACGGTACGCCGACGTCGGCACCACGAGCCGAATCTACGCGCAGCTCGATCTCGAGACGGTCCGAGATGCGATAGCCATTTCCACGAACGCGATGATCAGCGCGGCGAAGCTCCCGGCGAAAACAGCGAAGGGGCTCCTAGGAGCAGGACGATGAGTCCTCCCGAGCATTGGCAGGAAGTCTTCCGGCACTGGCGGCCAGTCGCAGCGGAGCCTGACGGCTGGGTCGTCGCCTACGAAATCCTGGCCATCTGCACCGAGCAGCATTTGGCGCTGCCGCGCTGGGCCGCTCTGAAGATCCTCGAGCACGGCAGGCGTTTCCTCAACGTCGCCGACCGGCGCGGCCACAATCCCACGCCAGCGTCGCGTGATGAGCAGCGTGATGTCGATCGTGTCCGCCACGATCTTGTAGAGAAGTTCCGCACGGAACAGAAGCTCACTTACCTACAAGCCGTCGAGGCCACAGTCACGCAGCTGGAGGCGGCGATGCAAAGCATCAAGGGCGATCGTAGGCGGCCGCAACTCGACGGCGGCACGAAGGCCGTGATGCGCAGTTACGCCCGCCACCGAAGGCGGCTCAAACTCCGCTCGAAATCCTGACCCCACCTAATTGTCCCTCCCGAAAATTCCGTACCGCCCATGGCGGAAGTCATACCGTCAAAATGAAGACTCAAACAGCTTGCAGCTCGCCTGAGTCTCGTGAGCGAAATTTGCCGATGTGCGAGTGCCAGGGAGACCGTTCGGGTGCCACGGCGAGCGCGGTGCCGACAGAACCTCGCAGCGCCGAGCGCCAGTCGCATCAGAGACGCGAGAGACAAATCCACAAGAGACGGTCGCCGGAGGTTAATTTTCGGCGTGTTGCTGCGGACCTTTAAAGGACGCCGATTTGGTGGCGCAGGGCCAAGTTCTCGAGCTCCACGGCGGCACGCGAGCGCAGGATCGAAGGCAGAATCGGAAGGAATGTCGTAGGGAGAACAAGCATCAGCAAGAATTATGAAGGAAGGATAAGCCACATCCGCTCAGACGTTTCGAGATTTTTGGGAGGCACAATCGCACTCGAGCTGAACCGCTGTCCGCACCTGCCCTGAAAATGGCAGCTGACATCAGCAAAAAAAAAACGACTACGGATGCCAGGCTCCCATCCTTGTTGCAACAGTCGTGGTTGTTCCGCAATTCGTGCCGAGGCGAGGGATGGGGCGCATCGTCGACCTCTGATAAAATCTCGCTGAATTCTGACCTGTTTTCCGTTGGGTTCGAAATCCGACGAGCCGGCTCAGTCGTCGCGCGCTGCGCAGAAGGAGTGGGGGCGCACACTGAACTATCGAAATGATATACCCCAGCACCGGATTATCCAGACTATATGGGATGAAGGCTATCGTTGCTCTTCTTCTGGTATGATGTATACTATACATCATGAAACGAACTCAACTGTATCTCGATGAACATATCTGGAAGGCGCTGCACATCCAGTCGCGACAGCGCCGTACCTCCATCTCCGAGTTGGTCCGGCAAGCAGTGCAGGATCGCTACGGAACTTCCACCGCCAATCGCAGCCGGGCGATGGAAGCATTCGTTGGCATCTGGAGCGACCGCGACGACCTGCCCGACACGAAGGCATACATCCGGCGACTCCGCCGTGGTAAGCGGCTCAAGAGAATCGCGTCTTGAAATCCGTCCTGATTGATTCGGACATTTTGATCGAAGTGTCGCGGGCCCGCGACACGAGCATTCTCACACGGTGGGACTCTCTGAGGCGGGGAAATACCGTGCCCTTGTGTTCGCCGGTGACGGTTGCAGAACTTTGGCACGGAGCTCGGCCGCGGGACGAGAGTATTCTCCAAGCCCTTTTCGTGGCCGTGCCATGTATCCCGATCGATATCGAGATCGGCCAGAAGGCAGGTGCGTATCTGAGACAGTACGCCAAGAGTCACAGCGTCGAGCTGGGTGACGCCTTGATTGCCGCGACGGCTTCCCTCCACAACTTGGAGCTGTGGACGCGGAATCGTCGGCACTATCCCATGAAGGACCTTAGTTTTTTCTAGCTACGGTAAGATAGATGGCCCGGCCTTGCCAGACTTGCCAATTAAGAGCCCCGTTGAAGTAGCTAAGTGATTGTGGCGCTTTGCCTTAGCTTATTTTCCCCACTGTTCGCGACGAGGACGCCGGTCGAATCCCCTCGTCCACCAGATTCTTAACCGACTTTTCGGGATTCCAGAATCTTGCCAGAGTTGCTATTTGGAGCCTCCAGCGCTCCGGCGCTACCTCCTGGTGGCTCGGCAGCGTGGAACCCAGTCCCCGTTTTTTCTGCCCATCGCAAACGCCAATCGCGTTGCTTCAAGAGTTTTCTTGTACACCTCGGACGCATGCGTTTGGAATCGCTCCTTTGCGGACACCGGTGCGAGCGCCGAAGGCAAATGCCTATTGTGCCTGCGGAGGGAGTGCTTGGATTGGCTCATTCCGGTGGGTGAGAGGCAGCTGCGGTGCAGCTGGTAGATTTCCTAGTTGTTGGCACCGTCGAAGGTCAAGTAGTTTGGCGGTGTGCACAGAGTCGCCTGCCTACGCCCTTAATCCACTGAGATGTTCGGTCACTGTGTGCTGACCGTTGCCGGAGTCGCGCCTGGAACTATCCGATTGAGATCACCATGAGTACCACTCTTGTTGAGACAAAGCCAGCGCGGTCTGGTGTGTCTGTCTGGGTCCCATACCCCTTCTTGTACGAGATCAACACCTGGGTGTGGCTTGTTGAGCTGAGCCAGCAATATGGCAAGAACGTCGACTTGTCTTCTGTACCCCCAGCCGAATGGGATGCCGTTGCTGCGCACGGCTTCGATGCGGTTTGGTTCATGGGGGTTTGGGAGCGAAGCCCCGCCGGTATTGCAATCGCAAACCAGAACCAGGGGCTACTTGCGGATTTTCGGCGGGCTTTGCCTGATTGCCGTCCTGAGGACAATGTGGGATCGCCCTACTGTGTGCGACGTTACGTGGTCGACCAGCATCTCGGGGGGCCTGAGGGCCTTGCCATTGCACGAAAGGAACTCTCGAATCGAGGAGTGAATCTGGTCTTGGACTTCGTCCCCAATCATGTGGCACCGGATCATCTCTGGGCTGCTGAGCACCCTGAGTACTTTATTCGTGGGAGCGCCGAAGACATGAGAAACAATCCCTCCTCCTACGCCGAGGTATGCGGAACAGTTCTTGCCCGCGGACGGGACCCTTACTTCCCCGCATGGCCAGATGTCTTGCAGTTAAATGCCTTTGAGCCAGGAATGAGAAGGGCAGCCATTGAAACCCTCTCCAGCCTTGCGCAGCAATGCGATGGAGTGCGCTGTGACATGGCAATGCTGATACTGAACTCGATTTTCGAACGCACTTGGGGAGGCCGTGCCGGAAAGCGACCGGCAACGGAGTATTGGGCAGACACGATCTCGGCCATCAAGAGGCGCTTCCCGGGCTTCCTCTTTATTGCCGAGGCTTACTGGGGGCTTGAGTGGGAACTTCAACAGCAGGGTTTCGACTTCTGTTACGACAAGACGCTTTACGACCGAATGGAGCACAGCAACGCAGAATGCATACGCCTCCACCTCTGCTCTGATCTGGATTACCAAGGTAAGCTGCTTCGTTTTATCGAAAATCACGACGAGCCACGAGCGGCGTCGACCTTTACGCCCGAAAAGCAGCGGGCGATTGCGTTGACCATAGCGACGCTTCCGGGAATCAGGCTATTTCACGAAGGGCAATTCGAAGGTCGCAAGGTAAGACTTCCGGTATTCCTTGCTAGGCGTCCCGAGGAGCCAACGGATTGTGCGATGTCCGAGTTCTACGAGGCGCTCCTCGGAGCTGTTGATCGTCCTGTGTTTCGCGAAGGGCAGTGGAGCCTGTGCGAGCGAACAGGCTGGCCTGATAACTCGAGCTTCCAGAATCTTGTGGCGTGGAATTGGGTGAAGGAAGACCAGCGTTACTTGATCATAGTCAATCTCAGCGATGTTCCCTCGCAGGCCAAGGTTCAAGTCCGATGGCCTAATGCTGGCGGCGCAAAATGGAACCTACTAGACGTGTCATCGGGCGTAAAGTATGTCCGCGACGGAGATGAAATGCTTTCGCCCGGCTTCTACGTGGAACTTGGCCCCTGGAACTATCACTTCTTCCGGTGTGTGGGCACGAACAAAACGTGACCGGCAGGCAGCGTGGGCTCAAAACCTATACCGACCAGGGAAAAATCCGGTTAAGAAAGCGGAGAAATCGGCGACTCCGATAACGGAATGTTCGTCGGAAACTCGACACACCTGAGTTGAGACGCGCCCCGTCATGACCCACTTGTGCATAGCAGGGAGGGCTGCCGTAACTGAATACAAAAAGAAAAGCCTTAACTCTTACAGAAACATTCGCATGATCTCTTGATACGATCCTTGCTTTCGATGGCAATGGTTGCAACTTGCGTGATGTGGTGGAACGTCCAGTCTTCAGAGCTTGCCGACTATCGAAGCCGTGCTGCCTTGCGACCATTTCTTGCACTTCGCTGAGCTTAAACCTCGACGCAAGAATCTCGGCATTGGGCACATTCCGGAAACGAGACATAAGCCCGCGGATTTGTGCGGCGACGGGATAGTGTCGTTCGCAGTGCCATCGCAAAGCGAGCTTGGCTTGGTTTTTTGAGGTTCTCTAGATCGCACGTATAGGCCTCCACGGTGAGATCGTCTAAGTGGACATAGCCTTTCCGCGAAGCGCCGAGCACCCTGCATGCGCCGCTTGCAGTATCGGCCATCTTGTTTTGGCTGTCAGGTATGACAGTGGCCGACTGCTCACATTCCGGTATCATTCGGGAAGAGTAATGGGGAGGGAGAGGCATGGCAGAGCGGGAGGTTGAGCGCGTTCAACATGTCTGACGAGGAGCCAAAAAATGTGATCGGTTTCATCGTGGCGGACAGAATTGAAAGACTCGACCGGCCCAAGCAGTCCGCGTCGATCAGTCTCGGGCGCCGGAATTCCTCGGAACCGGAAGAAATTGCTGGAGGGCATCTCGATGCGAACAGCGAATCCTCCCTCTGTGATCACCGCTGCTGTCTTCGACACAAAGCCTTACGACCGAGAGTCGTTGCAGCAGGCCTCCGCCAACTACGGTATTGAGTGGCACTTTCTCGAGTTCCGTCTGATGCAGGACACGGTCTCGGCAGCAAAGAATTCCCGGGCGGTTTGCGTGTTTGTCAATGACCAGTTGGACCGGCCTTGTCTGGAAGGGCTGGCAAGCGAAGGGGTCGAGCTAGTGGCGCTTCGCTCAACGGGGTTCAATAACGTGGATATCGACTCCGCCAAAAAGTTGAAGCTGACCGTGACGCGAGTCCCTGTCTATTCGCCGCACGCCGTAGCTGAACATGCTGTTGCACTGCTGCTCGCGTTGAACCGCAAGATCCATCATGCATTCAATCGCGTGCGCGAACTGAACTTTTCGCTTAACGGACTTGTAGGCTTCGACCTCTACGGCAAGACTGCCGGTATCATCGGTACTGGTAAGATCGGGCAGGTCACCGGGCAGATTCTTCGCGGGTTTGGAATGAGAGTCCTGGCCTATGATCCTTTCCCCAACCACGAATGGGCAAAGCAAGCCGGAGTGGAATACGTCAAAGCTCTCTCCATGTTGCTTCAGGACAGTGACGTAGTTTCTTTACACACACCGCTCACACCGGAAACCCGGTACACCATCCGTGAGGAGACGATCGGGCTGATGAGGCCTGGAAGCATACTCATCAATGTAAGCCGAGGGGCATTGGTACAGACCAAGGCATTGATTAAAGCGTTGAAGTGCGGTCACCTCGCGGGTGTGGCGCTCGACGTTTATGAGGAGGAGGAGGGCATCTTCTTTGAGGACCTATCCGGCGAGGTGCTTCACGACGATGAACTGGCGCGGTTGCTCACCTTTCGAAATGTGATGATAACATCACATCAGGCATTCCTTACACGCGAAGCATTAAGCGAAATTGCGCGCACCACGGCAGCCAACATCTCCGCCTTGGCCGGGCCAAGGTCATTCGTCAAAGGTTCGGTGGTTACCTAGACTGGGACGATCTTCGCTATGGATTTTCTCCTGGCCATCCTGCCCATCGGTTTCCTCATCTATGTGATGACCAAGAAAAAGCCCTGGCCTTCCCATATCAGCCTTCCCTTTGCCGCTATTCTGGTCTACGTTCTCGTTCTCGCCCACGCCCGGCTCGATCCCAACCTGGTCAACGCCACGGTCGTAAGCGGGACACTTTCCGCCTTCACCCCGGTATCGATTATCTGGGGTGCAATTCTGCTGTCACTCACCATGCGGCGTTCGGGAGCCGAACGCGTCATCGGCGAATGGCTTAAGGAGGTGAGCGCAAATCCGGTTGCGCAACTGATGATCGTTGGATGGGCCTTCCCGTTCATGACCGAAGGTGCAAGCGGTTTCGGAACGCCGGCTGCAATTGCCGCGCCTCTGCTGGTCGGTCTTGGTTTCGACGCCGTGCGAGTAACGATTCTCACGTTGATTATGAATGCGGTGCCAGTTACTTTTGGCGCGGTTGGAACGCCGATGTGGTTTGGCCTTAGCCAGGTGCCATTGAGCCCGTCGGAGATTTTGTCCGTGAGTTGGAAGAGCGCGCTGGTGCACAGTACAGCTGCGCTGGTTGTCCCAATCATCGCCTTGCGTTTCGCGGTGGGATGGGCCGAGATCCGCCAAAACCTGTTTTACATTTATCTCAGCATTCTGAGCTGTGTTCTCCCCTCCCTGATTTTGTCCCGATTCAACTACGAGTTCCCGTCTTTGATCGGCGGTGCGATCGGCCTCTGCCTTTCCGCATTGATGGCAAAGTATCAAGTGGGGCTGGCGCGCACCGACGCAGTTACAGAGGTGGTGGCATTCGACCCGCCGTCTAAAAACCACGAACGACTGCGTGCTTTCACGCCATATGTGATGTTGATCGCAATCCTGGTAGTCACTCGTGTGCGCTTTTTGCCGCTTCGCGCATGGCTAAATGCGGAGTCGCCGGCGCTAACGCTGGACTGGGGATCTCTTGGGAATTTCAGCGTGAGCGCTGCCCTCGTGTTCAGGTTGGATGCTATCTTCCACACGTCCGCCGCGTGGAGCTATCACGCGCTTTTTGTGCCTGCCCTGATCCCGTTTATCGTCGTTGCGGCTCTTTCCATACCGCTGCTGAGAATCGACCGTGATGCGATGGGGAAAGTCGTGGCTGATACGACGAATCGGTTGCGTGGCCCCACTGTAACGCTGGTGGGGGCATTGGTCATGGTTCAATTGATGACGCTGGGGGGCGACAGGGCACAGACGATGATCATCGGCCGGACGTTTGCCGGCACTGGCAGAAGCTGGCCTTTCTTTGCGCCTGTATTGGGGGCTCTGGGCGCATTTTTCGCAGGCTCGGCCACCGTCTCGAACCTTACCTTCGCCGGCATTCAGGATTCGATTGCTCGTACGCTTGGCTTCGACCGGACTTCGATCCTGGCCTTGCAATCCGTAGGCGCCGCCATGGGCAACATGGTTGCCATCAGCAACATCGTCGCGGTGAGCTCCATTCTGGGTCTGGTCAATCAGGACGGTTTTGTCCTGAAGCGAACGGTGATACCGCTTATCGTCTACGGTCTGGTCGCCGGTATATCGGGTTTGATTCTCACCTGAATGAACAGCAGATCAAACCTTCAAGGCCTCGCGCGAGGCGACCTGTGGTCCGCAAAAAACCGTGCGGCCAGGGTTTGGGCGGATGTGGCATTGTTACATCGCTATTGCGCACCAATTTTTGATTTTTTGCGGAGCACAGTTGCCGAGAAGATGCAGCGCCACATCACCCACTGACGGTGCTACTGACTGAGAGTTGCCGACCTTTTCATGAGGTCTAGAGCAAGCGCCAAATTTGCTTGTGTCCATGCTAGCGGAGTGTGTGGATTAGGGATCCACTCACCATGACGGAAGAAGTAGAGTTCGGGGCACTGGGACCCTTTCGTGAGCTGCTTGAGGGATCGGTTGAAGAAATGAGTTTGTCTTGTTAGCTCACCCGTGTTTTCGGGATGTGCCAAAAATCTTTTTCCATAAATCACGGAAAGCAAGGGATCGAAGATACACCATTGCGCCTCGAAACCCTCACGTAGCTTGGCATTCCGGACCTCTATGTTCTCGCTAAAATCGCCGGCCAGCTGTCCTTCTTCAAACCAGTCCGGGTAATCTTGGCCGTAATACGAATCTCCTGCGTACCTGATCGTACCGATGTCTCTGACCAACTTCGCCTCCACCAGATCTAAGATTGCCTCCGCCTGTTCGGGAAAGGCAACCTCGGTTGGGTGGATAAGAAGAAGCAGCGCCGCATCAGCTTGTCTCCTTGGAGGCGACTCGAAAGGTAGAGCCTGTTGGAGTCGACTTGTTCCCTCGAAAATCAAGGCCTCGACACGCTTCCTGAGATCAGCTCCCATGAGGGTGGAATGTGTCTGCAACCAACCCTGCATCGCCCTAAGGCCCGCTAATACCGCCCCTATGCTTGAACTGTTCACCTTTCGATCTTCTTCCCAAGCTCCGCTGTCCGAATCGTTCCAATATTCAATAGCCTCGAAATATTGGGGAAAGAGAGAGTAAAGCTCGAACTCTCGATGATCTAGATCCAGTCGGCTCGAATGTGCTAGTACGAACCGCAGCCAGAGTGCATATCCTAGCGCATCGTTTTGGGCGTGTGACCATTTCGGCGAATCTCCGCTCGAGCGAAATCGAACGTGGGGACGATTTTGCACATCGGCTTTCTTTGCAGGGTCCTTGATAACTTGCTTGAAACGCTCCTCTTGCTTAGCAAGGTGGGCAGTCAGACCGTTCATTGTGTTAACGGCGACACCAATGGCACCTCTCAAGAGAAACGAACTCGCGATCATAACATTATCCCGAATCCAGAAATCCTGATACCCAGTGGGAGACACGTCAGACATACCAGAAACAGCTGTAAACATCCCGTTCGAGGAAGGTCGAAGGGTCAGGGTCCCATTGGTTTGCAGGAAACTGTCGAGCTGCAGCAAGTCCTCTCGCCGGTACCGATCACGCAAAAAGTCTTTAATCCCGAGTTCCTTCTCCATGCTCACCAGCTCAGTAAAAGAGGTCAATGCTTGTCGCTATCGTTGACGTGGCAAAGTACGCTACACAGCCAAGCACTAGACCGGTAACCCCCGAAAGCGTTAGGCCAAACTTCCGCCGATGCAGCCTTGGCCGTAAAGCCGCCATAGACGGCGACAAACAGTGAGAGTACCGCCGTTGAGCCGTACATCGCCCAGTCTTCTAACCCAAATGATGACGCTGGGGGGGCGACAGGGCACAGACGATGATCATCGGCCGGACGTTTGCCGGCACTGGCAGAAGCTGGCCTTTTTTTGCGCCGTATTGGGGGCGCTTGGGCGCATTTTTCGCAGGCTCGGCCACCGTCTCGAACCTTTCCTTCGTCGGTATTCAGGATTCGATTGCCCGTACGCTTGGCTTCGACCGGACTTCGATCCTGGCCCTGCAATCCGTAGGCGCCGCCATGGGCAACATGGTTGCCATCAGCAACATCGTCGCGGTGAGCTCCATTCTGGGTCTGGTCGCTGGTATATCGGGTTTGATTCTCACCTGCATGAACAGCAGATCAAACCTTCAAGGCCTTGCGCGAGGCGACCGGCTTGCCCGCCGTAGCACACCCACGCTCAACCGCGGCCAAAAACCTGCCGCCCGATCCGACCGAAGCGATCAATTCCAATCTTGGTCACCGTGATTTCCTCTTTGTTTTCTGCGGCCCGATACCGGGAAGTCCCTCGTTCCATGAGTGTGGGCGGTTACTGAATCATGAAGCCCGCGCGATGGAGCTCAACGCGGGCACCTTCACCGGTTTTACCTGCCATACGTGCTCGCAGTAATCACGGATGGAGCGATCGGAGGAAAACTTGCCCATTCGCGCCACGTTGAGGATCGCCTTGCGGGTCCACGCGCTCTGGTCGCGCCATAAGGCGCTGACCTGCTCCTGGCAGTCCACGTAATCCTGGTAATCGGCCAGCACTAGGAATGGGTCTTCATACAGCAAGCGGTCGAGGAACGGTTGGAAGAGGCTGTGGTCGCCGCCGGCGAGGGCGCCCGATCCGATGAAGTCGAGTATCGCCCGTAGATCGGCATTTTTCTCGGGGACTTCCTCGGGGTGGTATCCGCGCAGCTTCAGTTCCCGGACTTGTTCGACAGTCAACCCAAATAGGAAGAAGTTCTCTGCGCCAACTTCCTCGCGAATTTCCACGTTGGCGCCGTCGAGCGTACCGATCGTGAGGGCGCCGTTGAGAGCAAACTTCATGTTGCCGGTACCGCTGGCCTCCTTACCCGCCATGGAGATTTGCTCGGACAGATCCCCGGCAGGGTAGATATGCTGAGCGCTCTTCACGCTGAAGTCCGGCAGGAAGACGACCCTAAGACGATCTCGCACGGCCGCATCGTTGTTGACCACTTCGGCGATGGCGTTGATGAGCTTGATGATGAGCTTGGCCATGAAGTAGCCGGGGGCGGCTTTACCACTGAAGATGAAAGTGCGCGGGGGGACGTCGGCTTTCGGATCGTGCTTGAGACGTAGGTAGAGAGAGAGAATATAAAGGGCATTGAGGTGTTGGCGCTTGTATTCGTGGATGCGCTTGACCTGGATATCGAAGAGCGATTGTGGATTCACGTCCACGCCGGTCCCCTGTTTCAGGAGCGCGGCGAGGTTCCGTTTGTTCGCGAGCTTGACCCCACGCCACTCCCGCTGAAATGTCTCGTCGTCCGCCAGGGGCTCCAGGCGGCGAAGCTCATGGAGGTCGAACAGCCATCGATCTCCAATGGACTGGGTGATGAGGCGCGAGAGCGGAGGATTACCAACTGCCAGGAAGCGCCGTGGCGTTACGCCGTTGGTGACGTTGCAAAACTTCCCGGGCCACAATTCAGCGAAATCGTGCATCACCGTCTGCTTAAGGAGATCGGAATGCATCCGAGCGACACCGTTGACGCGATGGCTGCCGACGATCGCGAGATGGGCCATGCGCACAAAACGCTCGCCGGTTTCATCGATGAGCGACATCCGGGAAAGCCGGGCGTCGTCACCAGGGAACGCCGCTCGAACTTCAGCCAGAAAGCGAGCATTGATCTCGTAGATGATCTCGAGGTGGCGAGGAAGAAGCTGACCGATCAGGTTGACTGGCCATTTCTCGAGAGCCTCAGGAAGAAGCGTGTGGTTGGTGTAAGCGAAAGTGTTGCGTGTGACGTCCCATGCCGTCTCCCAGTCCATCCCGTGGTCGTCGACCAGCAGGTGCATCAATTCGGCGACCGCGATAGCCGGGTGCGTGTCGTTGAGTTGCACCGCCCATTTCTCATGGAACGTCTCGAGCGGCCGACTCTGCAGGCGATGAATTCGAAGCATGTCTTGCAAAGAGCAGCTCACAAAGAAGTACTGCTGTTGCAGACGCAGCGTCTTGCCCTGGGCTAAGTCGTCGTTCGGGTAAAGCACTTTGGCGATGTTCTCTGACTCCACCTTGTCGGCAACCGCGCGGTAGTAGTCGCCGTGGTTAAAGGCGGCGAAATCGAACGACTCCACGGCCTCGGCTTTCCAAAGACGAAGCGTGTTGCAGGTACCTACACGATAACCCAGCATCGGCGTGTCATAGGCCTCACCCTTGACCTCGGTGTCGGGCAGCCAGCGGACCTGGTAGCGGCCATGTTCGTCTTCGCTCGCTTCGGTGTGACCACCGAATTTCACCTCGTAGTAGATTTCCGGCCGTACGATCTCCCAGGGATTGCCAAAGCGTAACCACTTATCCGTCATCTCTACCTGCCAGCCGTTCTTGATGGCTTGTTCAAAGATGCCAAACTCGTAACGGATACCGTAGCCGACAGCGGGCACTTCAAGAGAGGCGAGCGAATCCATAAAGCAAGAGGCCAGCCGCCCCAGGCCGCCATTGCCGAGGCCGGGTTCCTCCTCCTGCTCAATCACTTGGTCGAGATCAAGGCCAAACTCAGAGAGGGCCTCTCGAGTCGGTTCAACGATCCCGAGATTCAGGAGATTGTTGGCCAGATGGGGGCCGGGGAGGAATTCCGCGGAGAGATAGGCGACAACGCGTGCCTCCTGCTCACTCAGTGCTTCTATGGTTCGCACGCCTTGCTTGTGGACACGGTCCCGAACGGTGAGTGCCAGCGCCGTGTAAATATCGTTGGGCGTTGCTGCCATCGGTACCCGCCCGAGGCCGCAAAGCAGATTGTCGAGAAACGATTGCCTGAGATCGCCAACGCTCATGCCGGTTCGAATGCCTACACCGGGCGAGAGTGCGCACGATTTTAGGCGGAGGGACTGCTTCGTCAGCATCATAGAAGTGAACTCCTTTCGAAGGGCCAGGTTGCGCAGGCTAGTCGTTCTCCCGGGGTCGTGGCGGGCGATTGGTCGAAATGGTGCAATAAAGTTTGGATGCAAAAAAGAGCCTGAGGGTGTATTCAATGTGTTGGGAATATTGGCGAATTCACGGACTTGTAACATGCTCGGCCGGACGCCCATTTATAGTTGAGTCTGCCTTCTGGAACGTCCGGGGATGACTGAGGAACTATCCATGAACGTCCCTCTCCTCGGTGCCGCGCGCTTTCCGTCACCTCTAAAACGCTGGGTTGATGAGTCGGAGCGGCTTCCCGCGACAATCCTTCGTACCGTTGATGTGCCGTCGGAGGATAGCCTCCTCTTCGAATTGGCCGGAGCGCGCGAACAGCTGTTCTTCAATCCACCTGAAACCCGCGCTGGCATTGTCACCTGCGGAGGGCTGTGTCCCGGACTCAACGATGTCGTCCGGTCGCTGTTTCTTGAACTGCATCACGCCTACGGCGTAAAAGAAGTGCTCGGCTTCCGCTGGGGATATCAAGGGCTGGATCCTGAACATGGCGCCGAACCTCTCATTCTCACACACGAGATGGTGGATCGAATTCATCTGCAGGCCGGCACGATTCTGGGCACCTCGCGCGGTCCGGTGGATATGGCGCGGGCGGTGGAGAATCTAATCCGCCGTCGCGTCAATATCCTGTTCACCATCGGCGGTGATGGCACACAGCGCGGAGGCCGGGAATTCTTCGAGCAGGCCAAAAGGCAAGGTCATGCGCTCTCGGTGGTGGGAATCCCAAAGACCATCGATAACGATATCCCATTTGTCGCGCGCTCCTTCGGCTTCCTCACCGCGGTCGAGGAGGCAACCAAAGTGTTACAGCGCGCGCATACGGAGGCACGCAGCGTGCAGAACGGGATCGCCTTAGTGAAACTCATGGGGCGGCACGCTGGATTTCTGACTGCAGAAGCTACTGTGGCGAGCCAGGAGGTGAACTTCACGCTGATCCCCGAAGTGCCGTTCCGATTAGAGGGGAAGAGTGGATTTCTCACCGCGTTGGAACAGCGGATCGTCAAGCGCGAGCATGCAGTCATTGCCGTCGCCGAAGGCGCAGGACAGGAACTGTTGGGCAATACTGAAAATGAGCGCGATCCTTCAGGAAACGTCAAGCTGGGTGACGTCGGTTTGTTTTTACGCGAGAAGATTGAAGAGTGGTTTAAAGCGCGAAATATTCCCTTTGTTATGCGCTACTTTGACCCTAGCTACATCGTCCGTAGCAGCCCGGACAACGCCGAAGACGCCGTCCTTTGCGACCAGTTCGCGCGGCATGCTGCCCACGCCGCTATGGCTGGCAAAACTGGTGTGGTGATCGGTTATTTGCACGATCGCTATATTCACGTCCCGATCGAACTGCTGGCAACTCAGCGGAAGCGACTCGATCCTAACGGTTCGATATGGAGCGCCGTGCTCTCAGCTACTGGACAACCGCATCGCTTTGAGTGAACCGCGAAGAGCTTTGTCGAGAACGATTGCTTCGACGCTCATGTCTGCTCGGAGTTCACCTTTGCTGCCGCAACGAATTACTTCGGGGCAAACTAACGTGAGCAGGCTGCGGAAAATGTAGTTTTGGCACGGTTTCAACCGTGCCTTAAGCGACCGAACTTCAACGCGGCTTTAGCCGCTGATGTTCTCCTTGGCTGCCGACGTCTTTTCCGCAGTAGGAAGCGCAAACTCCTCGAATTTGAGAAATTCCAGACGATAATTGGCCTCCGGATTCCGGCTGGAGGGCCCCGCCACCAGCAGGGCGACGTGCCCGGGGATTTGACGCTGTTGTAGCCAGGCCTGGACAAAATCGCGCCAGTTTTTCGGATCTTCGAGTATATGTACAGGCTCCACACCGGAGGAGAAAGCCAGTCCCTGACACACAGCCGGGTCGCGGCTTAGCGCGACAATCCATTGCGAGGGATTCAAGCGGGAGATCATGCGGGCAGACGTGCCTGTTCGTGTGGGGACAAACACCGCTGCGCATGGGACGATGCCCAAAGCGGCTTCCACGACGGAGGCCATCGCGTCGGCGGTGGTGTTCGGCGGGCCGTGCCGCAGGCGGGAGCGCAGTTCCGCCAGGCGCACTGGGGGACGTTGCGACTCCGTGTAGGCGGCTATCTTCGCCAACATCGTTACGGCCTCCTCAGGATATTTACCGATCGCCGATTCAGCGGAAAGCATGACGGCATCGGTTCCGTCGAGGATAGCGTTCGCAACATCTGTCGCCTCGGCCCGTGTCGGCAGGCGGCTGGCAGTCATCGATTCGAGCATTTGCGTAGCTGTGATAACCGGCTTGCCGGCAATACGCGCTCGGGCGATGAGCTGTTTCTGCAGCATCGCCATCTCCTCAATCGGAACTTCGACGCCAAGGTCGCCGCGGGCAATCATGATGCCGTCACTCGCCTTCAGGATTTCATCGAAGTGTCTGATGGCGTCCAATCGTTCTATTTTGGCGACAATGAACGGTCGCTTGCCGGCAGCGTCGGCTGCGGCCCGCACAGCTTCCACGTCACCGCCGGTTTCCACGAACGACTGGCTCACAGCATCCACTCCCTGCTGCAACGCAAATTCCAGACAAGCACGGTCGTGCTCGCTGAAGGCACTGATTCCGAGAGAGATTCCTGGTAAATTCAGGCCCTTCTTGGAACGCAGTTCTCCACCGACCGACACCTTGCAGTGAACTTCGCTGCCTACCACACGCTCGACCGTCAATTGCACCAGACCGTCGTTCAGGAACAGTCTGTCACCGGACTTCACGACGCTCGGCAGGCTCTTGAAGCTCACCGACACGCGTTGCAGAGTGCCGACGATCTCCTCCGCCGTCAGTATGAAGTTATCGCCGGCACGCAATTGAATCCACTCTGGTCCGATCTTGCCGATCCGCATCTTTGGCCCCGGCAAGTCGGCCATAATCGCCACACGACGGCCGACCGCCCTCGCCGCCGCGCGGATGCGCTCGAAGCGCCTCGCATGACTAGTGAGATCGCCATGAGAGAAGTTAAGCCGCGCGACGTTTAGGCCCGCGCGGATGAGGCGTTCCAGCATCTCCGATGTTTCCGAGGCCGGTCCGATGGTGGCGACGATTCTGGTTTTGTTCCCGGGAAGCGCCATCAGAGCCCTCTCTCTAGCTATTGAGGCTGTAATCGAACCCGACGAGTCGGCCTTTAGACCGCTTGGAATAGGCTTAGACATTGCTTGGCACGCAAGCCGTCCGGTCTGGTTACGCGTGCACATCAAGAGCGAATTGCCCTTCTTTCTCACCTTGTGCATCCGCGTTTCGCGACCGTCGCAAATCTCAGAAACGACCATGCAGCCTAGTCTCCGGCACGGGAGCCGGTCATTCGCAAGTGGCGCTCGGGGCGTTGCTTTGTGCGGCCGGAAAACGTCAGTTTGAAGCGTCCTTCCTTCACTCACTGCTGAGTCGTGGAAATCGCTCTGCGGCATAAATCGCAAAACCCGCAGGACCGAGTGCCAGCCGGGCGCAGAGCAGGCCACTGCGCCGTTCCACCTTCAGCCTGGGGAGAGCGTAGCGGGGACACTCCAGGGGCTCGAGTCCCGACTCGAGGGTATACGAAAGCAAGAGGTGAAGTTCATCTCCTTCTGTCCGCAGGTTGGGATTCAGCGAAGTGTAGACCTCATGCGCGCTGATCTCATCGGTATTGAAGACGACTACCATCTCATGATCCGCCACTACTCGCGACCACGAAACAAGCGTATGCAAGCGTTCTGCAAACTTTATCGGCCGGCCGAAATGAATACCGTCGCCGGAGATCTCATGAACGTACTGACGCCCACGCCGCAGCCCAATCCATTTATGCCGCAGCTCACACAGCATAGAGACAGCTTTGAACAGCGGGGCATCCTCGTCGAAGAAGTGAACGCCTTTTGAGCGTCTCCCGCCAAAGCGCCCACCAAACATGTTTTCCCGTAAAAGCTTGTCACTTGCCGATGGCTGGCCGCCGCTGTCGAACCCCTGCTCGGTGCCATAGTAGATGCAAGGAATGCCGGCCGTCGTCAGGTTGACGGCAAGGGCATTGAATACCAGCTTGCGATATTCAGCCATTCCGCAAAAACGGCGTTTCTCGCTCCCTTTGTGTACCTGGTCATGGTCATCAAACATGGTGACCACGTGCTGGCCGAACCAGGCGAAATCGCCGTGGTCGTCCAATTCCGAATTTCGAAAGAGGGAGAAGTACTCGCTAGGTTCCAAAAATCCTTTGACCATCGATTGAAGCCGCCCAGGGACATCTTCGATTCCGAGTGCGGCATCCAGCCCGGTCGTGTCCACCATAGACCACGCGTGGCTGCGCCCGCCAGTTACCTCTCCGGCAAGAAAGAAACGCTCCTTCCCAATACTCTGTGCGAACTCGTGAATTGCGGCGCAGAAAATCCGTGTAGACTGCTGGCCCATGTGCTTAACTGCGTCGATGCGAAAGCCGTCAATGTCGGTGTATGCGATCCAGTACTCGTAACAGTGGATGAGGTGCTGAAGCGTCGGTGAGGGCGTCGGGTATTTCGCAGACCAGTCCACCGCCAAGTTCAACTTCTTGAAATCGCAAAAGTCCCCTTCCCTGAACTCCGGATAAAAGTCGAAATTGACGATCCTGCCTTTGCTGACGAAACTCCCCGGCTTCTGCAATTCTCTGGGCCAGATCGCACCGTCGGGCCAGGCGGCATCAACTGCAGTCGGATTCGGCGGATCAAATGGCAGTATGGGCTTGCCATCACGGTCGCGGAATCCTTCGACCTCGTAAGGCTGCCCGTTCCACCTCGGATCGGCTATCCATTGGTTTTCCCCGGTGCTCATCGGATATCGCGCATCCCGATAGCCGAACACGTTCCCAGCATGGTTGAGGATTATGTCAAGAATGCAATAAATGCCCAGCTGGTGTGCCGCGTCGACCAGATCGCGTAGATCCTCGCGTGTACCGAAGTGAGGGTCAACATCGAGGAAGTTCTGAATGCCATATCCGTGGTATGTCGCCTCGAAGGACACCTGTTTGAAAACAGGACTGATCCAGATCGCCGTCACTCCGAGCCGACGTAAGTATCCGAGCTTGGACCTTAGGCCCTTCAAAGTCCCGCCCTGCCAACCTACCGCCTGACCTAGCCACTCCCGGTAGGCTACGGATCCGATATCATCGTTGTTTGCGAGGGGGGTCGTTCCCGTTGTGACGGGCTGATCTCGAGCGTCCCGGTAGCCACCGTTTTCATTGCCATCCGAGAATCGATCCAGCATCAGAAAGTAGAGGATCTGGTCTACCCAACAATCCGGCGAAGCGGTATATTGGCGCTTGGTCAGGCTGGCGAAATCGATCTCCGCAATACTTTTTGGCACATTCGTTGGCATAAGACCAGAGTCCCCCTATGCGCAAAATTTGTCCAGTCATAACCCATACCCCAGTGGTAACCCCATAATCGGCGGTGATGGCCGGAACCGCGGGATCCAGCCGCACCAAACAATCGATGCGGGTTCAGTGTTTCAGTGTGGTTTACTTGCTGAGGAAGCTGGCCGTCTTCACGTCAATTTTCCGCCTACTTATCGCGTATGAGGAATTAATACACAAAATGCATAAGATCTTCGTTTCGGACTACGACGGCACGATCACAGACAAAGACTTTTACGCGCTGCTAGCCGAACGTTATGTTCCCGCGGATACACCTGACTATTTCGCCCAGTACCGAAAGAGACAGATCTCTCATTTCGAGGCCATGGCGGCGTACTTCGCGTTTGCGCCCACGGAGGTACAGCGGCTCGAAGAGTTGCTTACAGCCAGCCAGGTGGATCCAGACCTGAACACCTCGGCGGCGCTTCTGCGGCATGCCGGTTGGGAACTTTGGGTAGTTTCGGCTGGCTCCTCCTGGTACGTCGAGCGCGTTCTCAATCGGGCTGGTGTGCTTGCGACTGTATATTCGAACCCGGGACGCCTGGAGAACGGGCGTGGGCTCGTATTGGAGAAGCTGGACGCTTCATCCCCATATCATTCGGCATCGGTCGGCGTGGACAAATCGGCCGTAGTTCGGCACGCCCTCCGCGTCGCGGACACTGTGGCATTCGCCGGTGACGGGCCACCTGACTTGCAGCCGGCCTTGCTCGTTCGGCCGGAGTTGCGTTTCGCTCGAGGGATCCTGGCCGAGGAGCTGCGGGCGCGCGGGGAGGCTTTTCAGCCGTTCTCGCGCTGGAGTGAGATTGCGAGAGAACTGGCATGAAGAATGTACAGATTAATGTGCCCTGGCTTGTGCGTATCAAGACCGGAGCACTGCAGCGCCTGGGCCTGTACCTGGCCCGCTCCTGTCTGGCACCAGTCGCTCTGTTTTACAGTGACGGCCTGTTGCAGTCCATCCTGGACGTGGTTCGACAGAGTCTTCGGGATCACGGTATCTCTGCGGCTCTGCTCCAAGAAGCCAAGGACCCGAGCGTAGAAGAAGCGATGCACTTGCTGGGCGCAGTGCCATCTTCGTGCAAAGTATTGATAGGAGTCGGCGGCGGCAAGGCGCTCGATGTCGCTAAATATACCGCTTCCCTTGCTGGACTGCCTTACTTCGCCGTGCCGACTTCGCTTTCCAACGACGGTTTCTGCTCGCCGCAGGCGAGTTTGACCTTGGAGGGCAAGCGCCGGTCATTGCCCACCCGTGTTCCACAAGCGGTTGTAGTTGATCTCGCCGTCTGTCAACGGGCCCCGCGGTCACTCTGGCATTCTGGAGTTGGCGATTTGTGCTCTAAGTTCACGGCCGTTTCGGACTGGAAGCTGGCCTTCCACCGGCAGGGAGTTCCAGTCAACGATCTGGCTGCGTTAATGTCCGATGCAAGCGTTTTTCAGTTCATGGCAAATCCGGTGTCGGACGAACAGGGAGTTCGGCTTCTCGCTACGGCCCTCATGTTGAACGGGGTTGCCATGGAGATCGCTGGGTCGTCACGGCCGGCCAGCGGCAGCGAGCACCTCATTTCTCATGCGCTTGATATATCCGGGGCGAGGCAGCGGCTCCACGGCCTCCAGACGGGGACCGCAGCCTACCTCGTCAGCAGCCTGCAGAGCGGCAGTCACCACGAGCGAATCAGGGAGCTGTTCGCACGAACAGGCTTCTGGGAATCGGTCCGAAAGGAGCCCTTTTCCAAAGAGGAATGGAGGATTGCTGTGGAACGAGCACCTTCGGTTAAAGAGGAGTATTACACGATTCTCTCCGACCGGGACGTGTGGCCGGAGTTCGCCAGAATGATCGCGCACGACCCAGCCCTTGTTGGATGCTTTGAATGAGGTCTCCTCGGTTGAAATGCCTGCTCGCATGCCCGGCCGCCCAGTTCGAGCTGCAATCGGCAAGGAAATCGCTTAGTGAACTGGCTTCCAGGAATTATCCGGATCGAAAACCGACATGGCCAGAGCAGCCTGCGAAGTGCCTTCCCCCAGATCTTTCTGATAGACTCTCCCCGGCGGACCGACGACAAACGTCATTATGCCGCTGGCATCATATTCTGCCGGATAAGCGACGATCGCAAACCCACCTGTCATCCTCCTGTCCTTCACATACTCCTCGGCCCCACCGGGGGCATGAGGCCCCTGAGCCTTCAGGATCCGAAAAAAATATCCATAAAACGGCGTCGGTTTCTCGGTCTGAGGACTCTCCGTCGCTGCCTCAGCCACCAGTATGCCTGCCGGACTCTCCTCCTTTCCCTCTTTAGCCTCCCAGTAGAGGCCATTCTCCGTTCCCGGCGCGCTTCTGAACCGCTCCGCATACGCCCCTACAGGATTACCATCATGGCTCTCGGCAGCATATTCCTTCTGCGCTGCGTACAGAGCGCGACACACCTTGATGGCGTCAAGCTCGTTATTCCCGATCCGTCGATACCTCAGTTCCTTCGCACCCTCATCGGCGTCGAAGTGCCACGCATCGTTCACTCGCACAATAGGGAAGGGCAACGGCCAGGCCGTTTTTCCTACGGTTAGGATCACCTTGTCTGCCGCCTCGCGAACAAACGCGTGCGCCTCGTCGTAGTTTTTCACGAACGCCACCCGATCATTCTCGTCCACCGCCGGATCTCCCGATGACAGCATCTCGTGCGCATCGGCCCCAAGTATCTCCCTCAGCGCGGCATCATCATTCGCCTTCACCGCTGACACAAATGCCGTCGCCGCCTTGCTGTACGTGGGAAAAGTCTTCACCGTCACATCCTGCGCCTGGGCAGAAACTGAACTAAGGAGAACCAAAGTCGCAACGATTGATCCACGCAACCACTCACCATTGCAAAATGTCATCTGCGTCGACCTCCTCCCTGGCTTCCACCACTACGCGCACTGCTTCTGCCGCGGTTGCTCGCGGCACGACTTGCCCCGCCATTGTTGCTTCCGGCAAATCCGCTCTGGCGTCCGCCGGTAGGCTGTGGCCGGGACTGCCCCTGCTGCTGTGGCCGCTGCTGTGGCCGGGACTGCCCTTGCTGCTGTGGCCGCTCCTGTGGCCGCTGCTGTGGCTGCTGCGCTTGCGGCCGATTGCTCCCTTGCGGAAACCCGGCATAAGGATTTCGAGTAGCAGGCTGCGTGCTATTGGCTGGAGGCGTTCTCGCATTCGTTGGACGGCCTGTTCCCGCATTCCCCGATGGCCGGTTCCCGCCTGCATCCCCGGACGAATTGCTAGGATTTCGACCGGGCCGATTTCCTCCGGTGTTTCCACCAGGACGACTTCCTCCAGAATTCCCTCCGGGACGATTGTTAGGTCCATTGGGTCTCCAACCTGGCGGCGGTGGCCGACGACCGGGCCGCTGGTGCCAGTTCGAGGGCGGCCTGACATAGATCGGACGACCAAAGCGCGGCGGGCGCGGACGAAAGTAACGTCGAGAACTCCTCCACCGATTGTTCACGACCCACACGTTGTTATGAACAATCACTCCCCTTCCACCCCATCCCCAGCCCCATCCACCCCACCCCCACGGCTGAGGTCCGTTTATCCAGCTGCCCAACACAATCCCTGCACCAAAGCTCACCATCGACGCCGCCACTATGTCCGCCGAGCTGGGCCCGCTCGCCCACACCTGCTGAGGCTGATATTGCGGAACAAACACCACCTGCGGATTCGTTGGCTGCACCACAACGACTTGCACATTACCCTGCTGCTGCACCGATACAGTTTGATATTCGTTGCTGTCGAGCGCGCCCCTGGCATACGCGTCCTGCCGAAGCGACTGTATCGCAGCCATCACCGACTGCTGGTCTGCCTTGAACGCTTCTCCCAGAGCGGCATAGTCATCTATATTCTCCGCCATCATGTCCAACACTGTGGGAAAGTTCACAAGTGAGATGAACGCCGGATCAAACCCCTCATGTTGCGCGGCTTCGGTCAGCGCTTGTCCCTGCAGGTGGTTGTTGTGCCAAAGCCAATCGTGTGCATCGAGAATCTGCTGCGGATCCGTAGATGCCGCACAGATTTGCGCTACGAGCGCGTCCGGAAACAGCGCGAACGGAGCCGCCAACTGCATCAGCTGGTCTCGCGTAGGCGTAGCCTGCGCACAGCACATCCCACCTCCAAACCCTAGGCCGGAAAACAGAATACCGGCGACAATCGCGAGAATCCTGCGAAGCACCATCGAGCGTTCTCTTAACTCGTGCTCTCCCGCACGTATGCGTTGCCACCCGTTTTGACCACGCGCAGTTTTTTCAGACCGAGTGCCCCAGCAATATAGCGAGTTTGTCGATTACATTCGGCTGCGTGTCTCTTGAAGCACCCTTCGGCATCGCCAAGGCGCACTCAGCGAAGCAAGCTGCATCATACTGTCTTGTCCACCTCAAAAACGCCAAACAGGCATTCGAAGTATTGCGACTCCTGTTGAAGCGACCTCAAGAAATCGTATGAGCCACAGGAAAACGCCTACCACTGTAACTTTTGACAGTTATCATCCGCAGGACGATCAGTTGGAGGTGAGGCAACTGACTCCGGCACCGGGAGATAATGCCGCGTTGCAGCTTATGATTCTGATCGATGAGACTCTCAATACATCCATCGGAAACATCCTCGGCGACATCAGGAATTTGATCAACGGCCAACCACCAACGACGGTCAGCGATCGCTCCGGTACTCCTGCTGATTCCCGTCGTAAGGACATTCTATTGCCATGTCACCACTACTCGATCATGTGAGCTGTAGGGTCGGTTGGTGATGGATGAGCAGAAATACCCGCCTCCGCACACACGTTGAATCACCACGTCAGAAAGGGTTAGATCAATCGAGATTGACTTAATCCCTGCAAATGATTAGAGTCAGTCGACCTGCTATCCCTCCCAGCTCCTGGGGTTACTTCTCAATTTGACTCAGCGAAGGGGTTTACCTGGCCACCTCCTCCCATTTCTTGAGGCATACGTTTGGAGGTGCGGAAATGTTGGACTCTCAGCTCTATCGCAAACGATCGCTTACGGCCGCGGTTCTCGGCGTCTTTATTGTGGCGGGGTGCTCGAACCAGCCAGGTGTGGTAGCCGGCTCCGCCAGTGCGACGCACCCACTTCAACTCATCACCTTGCCGGAAGGCACGACGATCACGGCAACCGTCAGTCAAACCCTCACTAGCGACAAGAATCGCCGAGGTGATTCATTCGTGGCCAACATCGCCAGGCCCGTCGAGGTAGACGGAAAGACCGTGCTTCCTCGAGGCACCGAGGTCACTGGCCACATCGCCGTGCTGAAGGAGCGTGAATTGAAAGTGGTTCTCGATTCTGTCGTCGTCCATGGGATATCCTGCGACTTGGCTACCAACTCGCGTCGCCCTTCCGACAAAGACCAACCCAAACGCAAGGGCGAGAAAAACAAAGGCCAAAAGCACAAGAAAGACAATTCCACTCTTTCAGCCAGCACGCGGTTGACGTTTAAGCTCTCCAAACCCGCCACGATCCCGGCCAAAGCCTAACGCGAAAGGGGAAGTTTCTCCGGAGGAATTTCCTTTGGAGAACCTTTAGGTACAACTGCTTAAAACAATCATGCTTGCTTTGCAGGAAATGCGCGATAACAGCAGACAGCAGCGCTGAGGGAAGTCCGATGGCGCGACGGGTCGGCTGTTTGACCCGCGCGCCGACGACCACAAAGTGGAGGGCATCTTGTGGATTGAGTGCAGCGGGGCTCGCCGGTGTGATTTGCCCGAGGACTGTGCCTCGCCTTCGACCTGCTGGCGGCGATTGCGAGACTGGGAGGAGCAAGAGGTCTGGTTGGAAGTCTGGCGCGCGTTCCTAAGCGAATTGAACGAACGAAAGCAATTGAAGTGGAGCGAATCGTTTATGGACGGTAGTTTCGCTCCGGCGAAAAAGGGGACCAGCGAAGGCCCTTTTGAGAGGGGTTCGGAATGACGTTCTGGCGTCTGATGGTTTATGCCTTGTGTGTCTTTGCTGGTCTGGTCGTCGTTTTCCTTGTGCTGCCAAAGGTTTTGAGGCTGATATATCAAGTTCTTCTCAAGCTGCGCTACGCGATTGGCGTCATCCTGCTCCTGGCAGCCATCGGCGCAACCTATCAAGCAATCGAAAGTTCCCGAGAGGAGCGCGAGCCTCCACACGGGCGCCTTGTAGATGTTGGCGGTCACAAAATGCATCTCGATTGCGAGGGCCAAGGCGCGCCAACGGTGATCCTTGAATCCGGATTGTGGGACGATGCGACTGTCTGGCACAACGTACAACCTGAAATTGCTAAGTTGGCGCGGGTCTGCTCTTACGACCGAGCGGGCTTGGGCTACAGTGACCCGCGACCAGATCAGGTGCCGGACAGCCGCAACATCGCCCGGAATCTGCACATGCTTCTAGCCAACGCGGGAGTGCCCCCGCCCTACGTTCTGGTCGGACACTCGCTCGGCGGCATTCACATTCGCGTCTACCAGAATCTCTATCCGCCCGGTGTCATCGGGATGGTTTTGGTGGATTCTAGGCATCCCGATCACGAAGATCGGCTGGCGCCTGAAACGAATAAGATTCAATCTCGTCTCTCCTTGGAGTCGAAGCTCTGGGGACTGGCCGTTCCGCTCGGTATTCCACGCCTACTGGGTGCCTGTGGAGTTACCGTCGAATGCCACTGGCAAACACTCAAAGCCAGGGAAGCGGAGATGCAGGCGATCGGTGCCTCCGCGGATGAGGCACGCCACGCTGCATCGCTTGGTTCGATGCCGCTCGTTGTTGTCTCGCGCGATCCGGAGAAGGGAGCGGCACCGGAGTCAAGTCCCCTAGAAGCGAGCCATCGATTCGAAGAGCAATGGGTGCAGATGCAAGAAGACCTCGCTCGTCTCTCGACGAATGGCAGCCGGGTGGTTGCAGTCGGAAGCACGCACTACGTGCAGATCGACCGTGGAGACGTGGTGATCGCCGCAATTCAGAAAGTTTCACACGCGGCTCGATCGACTTCAAAGTAAAAGATTAGATGCAACCCTCAGTGCGTTAAGAATGAGTCAGAGTTTTCTTCAAATCTCGCGAAGCTGATCAGTCCGCTGTTAAAGGAGACGCGCTGAATGAAATCCACCAAGGCCCCCATTGACACCATCGACATATACCTGCTGCGAGTGAAGGAAAAACTGCGGGGTGTGCCCGGTGCTCAAGTTTCCGAGATTCTCGCGGAGTTGCGAAGCCACATTCTGGATAGCGTGGGCACTCCGAATCTGGCAGCTTCTCCCAACACGGTTGAAGACATCATTGAGAGATTGGGTCCTCCAGAGGCTCTAGCAGAAATGTGGACCGAGAACCTGATGACGCAAGCTGAGACGAGTCGCTCACCTTGGCTGGTGATGCGAACCCTTTTCCGCCTGGCGATCAAAAGCCCGCGGGCGTTCGGAGCCTGCCTTGTGAGTGTGATTGGTTATTTGGCTGCGATTGCGTTTTTTGTATGCGCCGTGGCTAAACCGTTCTATCCGGAGCGCGACGGCCTTTGGTGGGATGCGAGGAGCCACACCCTTGTAGGCGTCGGGTTCATTTGGCCGGGACCACCTGACCGGGAGCTTTTGGGGTGGTGGATAATCCCCCTTGGGTTGTTGATTTTTGTGCTTCTTTTTTTTTCGACAACCCGATTTGCGCGTTGGAATATCGGTCGCATCAAGCTGTCGTTCGCCAAGAACCCAGCCGACTTTAGAATCGCCAAGATACGTAGGGCTTCCTAGCATTGTCACATGGAGAATTCCGCTCGGAGGAGCAGGTGCTAAAGTTTTGGGGAGGCACAAGCGCAGAAAAGTTTTGCACTTCACGACAATGTGTTGGGGACTGACTCCCTCGTCTGCAAAAGACACTAGCATTGGGAATCGGACGCTAAACGCACCGGCCAACACGGTCGTCGACCGCTACTGAGATTAACCAGATGAGCGATACGACGCTGTTCATTCTTCGCGCAGAGCGGTCATCGGCTCGACCGCCGCCGCGCGCCGAGCGGGAATGACGGCCGCAGCAGTTCCCACAAGGAGCAACGCCAGCACGACGCAGGAATATGTCCAAGCGTCCGCCGGTTTCACGTGATAGAGAAAGCTTTTCACCAGGTTGCCGGCGAACACGGCGGCCAAAACTCCAATCGCAAGCCCGGCACCGACGAAGACCAGGCCCTGCCGCAAAACCATCCTCAGAATTCCACCGGGCGTGGCCCCGAGCGCGAGACGTATCCCGAATTCGCGGCGGCGATAGCTGACGAGCTGGGCGAGAACGCCGTATAAGCCGGCGATTACCATCAGCACCGCCATCCCCGCGAATGCTCCTGTGAGGTAGAGACCCATGCGCGAACTGAAATTGCTCTGGTCGACGGCCTCCTGCATGGTTTGGAAATTGTCCAGAGCGTAGTCCGGTGCGAGTTCGTGAAAAATCGAGCGCATCGCTGGGGCTACCGCCACATTCCCGCCTGTCTTGACGACGAAATTCACGATCGTGCTGACCAATGCCTGATAGAACAGGGAAGTGCTCGGGATCTGCCTGAACGGGATCATGAGAAACGGCTGAGGCGGTTGTGCGGTGCTAACGTCGACCTGGTCGCCGACAATGCCAACAATCGTGTACGGCTTGACCATACCGGTGTCTTTGCCACCCAGGTCAAGTTGCATTCCCAAGGGGTCTTTTCCCTGGAAGTACCTGTCCGCCAAGGTCTGGTTGATTGCGACGACGTATGGAGCATTCTCAGTGTCTTCGTTACTGATCATGCGGCCGCGGATCACCGGTGTCCGCATAAGCCGCGCGTATCCGCCGCTGACGGCAGAGACTCGAGCGCCCATCTTCTCTCCGATTTTCTTCGGTTGTCCTACGATTTCAAAGCTTGAGTGCATGTCGATTCCCGAGAATGGCGGCGCGGTATCGAGGGCGGCTTCTTCCACGCCCGGTGTATTACGTATGCGTTCCAGCACGGGCTGATAGACGAGTGTGGCGACCGACGTCGGCGCGTGAGCAGTGTCGGAAGAAACTGTCATGTTCGCAAAGCCGGAAGCTTCCGACGGCATGGAAACAAACGTGGTGACGTGCGCAACGTCGAAGCCCAAACGCACGTGTTCGAGATTCCATAGCGTATGGAACAAAAGTCCGGTTGCCACAAGAAGAAGAGCGGAGATAGCGACCTCCCCGGCCACGACCATTCCGCTGAGGCGGCGCCGCACCGACCGTGTTCCCACGCCGCGAGAAGCGCCTTGCAAAACCTTCTGTGGGTCGGACCGCGAGACTATCACTGCGGGCAGTAATGCGGAAAGCACGGTCGTGATCGTGGCGATGGCCGCCAGCACCAGCACGATGGTCCAGCGAACATGAATCTCTTCCGCGCGAGGAATCGTATCTGCCGGCAGCTTGTGTATCAATGCGATTGCGAGGGCGGCCAAAGCAAAACCACAGGCACAACCAGCAGCACTTAGTACTCCCCCTTCAGCAAGCAGTTGGCGCATCAAACGCCAGCTTCCTGCGCCAAGGGCGGAGCGCACAGCAAATTCCTGTTGCCGTACCAAGCACCGCGCGATCAGAAGATTCGCCACATTCGCGCAAGCAATGAGCAGAACCAGACCCACAGCAACGACCAGGCCCAGAAAAACCGGAGCGACTGGTCCGGTCAGCATTTCCTGATAGGGAATTGATTTGAGAGCAAGATCGCTGGCTCCCTTGGGGTCCAGTTCGCGGATGTGCTGTGCGATGGCGTTCAATTCGGAACGGCTTTGCGGCAACGTCCTGTCGGGCGCTAACTGCGCCAAGATGAAAAAGAAGTGTTCTCCGCGTTCGGTTTGCATCTCCCGAGTCGGCTGCAAAGGGAACCACAGGCCTTTTTCGATACCCCGGCCCATCGATTCAGGAAATCGAAAATCGTGAGGCATGACGCCAACGACGGTGCGCGCTTGTCCATTCACAACAATCGTTCGGCCTATGATTTCAGGATCGGCATGAAACTGTTCTCGCCATAGTCCTTCTGAGAGCATCACGGTCGACGGGGCGCCAGGCTGACCTTCTTCTTCCGTAAAGGTGCGACCGAGCAGTGGACGCGGCCCGAGCATCTTGAAGACGTTGGGCGTCACCCCGGGTGTGACCGTGGCCACGGAGCCTTCTTTGCCGCGTACCACGCCGATGTCTTCCGCGTAACACCCGACCATATTCATGGTTCGCGCTTGGTCGCGAATGTCGCGATAGTTCAGCCACGATGTGCTGGTCAAGCCGCTGCCATTCGGAGGACCGATGCTGACCAGACGGTCCGGATGGACGTAAGGCAGGGCTCGCAACAGCACGCTTTCCACGACAGTGAACATCGCGGTGTTTGCGCCGATGCCGAAGGCCAGCGTCAGCACGGCAAACACCGCAAATCCCGGTGAACGCAACTGCCGGAACGCGAAGCGTAGGTCTTGAAGGAAGGTTTGCATATGAATCCTCTGGCTTGTAAACATCAATGATTTATTTTTGGAGAAGGGTACCCACTTCTACAAGACGTGCCGAACCGGCTTTTTGTTCCAATAAGAATTCGCACCGAGCGCCGGGCTTCGATGGGATCCGCGGAGGCGGCGCGGAGTGCCGGAAGCGCCGAGGCCACGAGAGCCATCAGCATCATGATGAGAGCACCCGCGGGGTAGACAAGCGGGTGGGTCGCACTGACGCCGCCTGGTCCTTGGAGCGATCCGAGGAGAGAGAAAAGAGGTTCGCAACATTGGAGAACGTTCGTTCGTAACCACGCACAGTCGATTGTGGCCTGCGACTTTCTAGTATCGATTACGGCCAGCTTTCGAGTGCTTGATGTCCTGGTGGTGATTTGTGCCAGGGTGATCCAGCGGAAGTGGGAAGCCGTCGGATTCTGCATTCTAATGTGACGGCGCATCCGACGGCGGAATGCAAGGTGCAGCAGTTCCGCGAGGCCGTTCTGAGCGAACATGCTTACCGGTTTCTCATTCGCGATCGCGACTTGATTTTCTTGGAGCGAGTGGACAGGGACTTAAAGGGATTTGGCTT
Organism: Candidatus Acidiferrum sp.; assembly: GCA_036262755.1. GTDB lineage: Bacteria > Acidobacteriota > Terriglobia > Acidiferrales > UBA7541 > Acidiferrum. The sequence goes on along the minus strand of DATAIH010000018.1, from coordinate 20,476 downwards.
GAAGATTCCGCGGACACCGATGGTGGGACGATGCGACGGGAGTGCTTGGATTGGGTCATTCCCCTGAACCAAAAGCATCTGCGAGGAATTCTGCGGGAGTGGGTAACGCATTGCAATCGAGGGCGGCCTCACGCAAGCCTTGGTCCAGGGATACCCGAGCCAACCCGCAATCCGCCACTGCACGCAGAGTGCCGGAGGCACGAATTGCCCGAGGCTTTCGAAGATCAGGACAAAAGACGTCCTTGGCAGACTCCATCACGAATATTGGTTGGACAAAGTGGCAGCCCAGAATGCAGACCGAATTTCTGCGGGCCCCAACCGCTGCGGTTGTGCGGTTCGTTCCTTTAGCTTGTTCCGATGGTTCTAGTATCATCTCTGAGGTGTTGGACGTGCCCTCAGAAACCCTGATGATCGAAGTGTTTGGCCCATTGATGGCGGCGTTCCTTCTCCTCATGGCGGCTCTCGGGATCCGCCGGCTTTTGCACCAGTTCCGTAACCGCATGACGCCCGAGCAGCGTCAGGCGGCCCGCGATTCGTTCCGTAGGCGGCTGGTCCACCCCAATCCCTCCGAAGTGGAGCAAGAAATGGGTGCGCTTTTGCCGCAGCGCCTTCTCACGCTCTACAGCGACCACCAGACCATTCTCGCCGAAGAACTCGAAATACGTCCCCAGAACCGCGACGGCATGCGCTCCGCCGAATGGATTGAAGCGTTTCTCCCGCTCGATCTCGAAAGCCAAGAATACACGGTTGATCTCGCGGAACATGGATGGGGGAAAGGCTTCTGTTTCGCAACCGACGGCGTCGGGAATTTCTACTGGGTACCAGTGAGCCAAACGCGCCAGCCCGACGCGCCGGTCTTCTTCGCCTGCCACGACCCCTTTGGCAACGAACAAGTCGCCTCTTCCCTTGACGATTTTCTCTCTTGGCCCCGAACCTCGCATTCGCCGGAGGCTCAGGAGCAGCCTCTGAGTGCCTGAATGGATGATGACCTGAAAAAGCTGTCAGCTTTCCTCAGTGACGAACCTGAAACCGAATCGCGCCACCACGGGGCGCGCGCCAGATGAGCTTGTCGAGGACGCGATGGCTGGCTATTTGGCGGAACTCGCGCAACTTCGCAACACGCTCGATGGCCGCTATGATCAAATCAAGAGCGGGCAAGTCAAGGCCTTGGACGGCGAAGGAGCTTTCAACGACCTCCGAAAGAAGAGCAAAGACCGTCGCCGCTCACGAGCGGTTTTGTCCTCCACCCGGAAGCTGTCGCAGACCTCGAAGAAATCTGGGAATACATTGCCGCTGACAATCTGGATGCGGCGGACCGTGTTCTAGAGGAGCTGAAGCGATTCACGGCCTCATTTCCTTTCCTCAACAGGGCCACCGTCGCTGGGACCTGACTGCCCGACCGTTGAAGTTTCAATCGGCCCGAGACTTTCTAATCGCCTATGCACCTGATGAGCAACGGTTCCTCGTCGTTGCTGTCCTCCATGGTCGGCACCACCCTCGCGTCATCGCTGCCCTCCTACGAGAAAGAGAGTAAACTGCGCATTCGGTCGGTGGGGCCCGCTTCTCCGCTTGTGCCTGCCAAAAACTCCTTCTGATCCGTCAAGGGTTGCTTTCGGCCGAATGTAAGAACGTTACGCGCTCGTCTTGGCGGGCCTGACGACGATAGTCATTCGTAGCGCAGGGCAACGAGCGGATCAACGCGCGTGGCGCGGCGCGCGGGCATGTAGCAGGCTGCCAGCGCGACGAGCGCCAAGACGCCGGCGGCCGCGATGAGGGTCATCGGATCTCGCGGCTGGACTCCGAAGAGCAAGCTGGACATTAGCCGCGTGAGCGCCAGCGCGGCAACGATCCCGAGGCCCAAACCGAAAGCGGCGAGGCGGCTGCCTTCCAGAAAAACTTGCTTCAATACGTCAGAAGAAGAGGCTCCGAGGGCCATGCGGATGCCGAATTCCTGGTGGCGCTGGGTGACGGTGTAAGCCATGACGCCGTAGACGCCGATTGCCGCGAGAACCAGGGCCAGGACCGCGAACGCGGTGAGAAGAGAAAGGTTGATCCGCGGCTGGGCGACGGAACTAGAGACGAGTTCGTCCATGGTGGCAACTTTATAGAGTGCAAGGTCTTTGTCGAGAGCCGCGACTTGCACCCGGATGTCGCTGGTTACGCTGGCCGGGTCAAGCGAGGTGCGAACCGCGAGAGTCATGTCGCGTGGAACGTAGACGCCAAATTCGGGCTGACGATGCGGAAAGTAGATTTGCTCGCGGCCTTCGACGTCCAGGGAGTAGTGTTTGACGTGGCCAACCACTCCGACGATGGTGCGCCAACGCGGGACCTGCGGCTTGGAATCGGGAATGGGGTCGACGGAAACGCGCTTCCCGATAGCGTCGCCTTGAGGCCAGAAGCGCTGGGCGAAATTCACGTCTACGATGGCGACGAGCGGGGCGGCGGCGTCATCCGCTTCGGTAAACAGACGTCCACGCACGAGTGGAATCTGCATGGTCTGGAAATAACCGGAGGTAGCGGAGCGCTGATCGATTTCCGTATACGGAAGATTGCCCATCGGTTGATAGCGCGGCAGATCGGAAATGGAATTGTCTTCGAACATGACTGAACCGGAAGAATAGGAATCAGCGAGAGGCATTTGCGAGACGGCGCCAGCAGACTGCACGCCCGGGGCAGTTTTCAGGCTGGCCATAAGCTGCGTGAAGAAGTTCTGGACCGGCGGCCCGTCAGGGTAGGTTTCTTCAGGCAGCGAGAGCTGCATGGTGAGAAGATGCTGCGTCTGGAAGCCGGGAGAAACCCCCAGGAGGCGGCTGAAGCTGCGAATCAAGAGACCGGCTCCGGTGAGAAGCAGGACGGCGATGGCTAGCTCCGAGACCACTAGGCCGGCCCGCAAATGACGGCTTGCTCCGGTGGCGGAGGAGCCACGGCCAGATTCATTCAGAGTTTCACGGAGATCGGTGCGCGTGACATAAAAGCTGGGAACGAGTCCGAAGAAAACGGCGGTCAGCACGCAGATGCCGAAGGTAAACGCGAGCACCACAGAATCGATGCGGACTTCGTCTATCCGAGGGGTATTCGCCGGGACAATAGCGCGGAGAGCCTCGAGCCCCCAATAAGCGAGCGCGAGGCCGAGCAGGCCGCCCGCCAAAGCCAGGAGCAGGCTTTCTGTCAGCAATTGTTTTGTGAGGCGCGCGCGTCCAGCTCCCAAGGCGGCGCGGATAGCAAGCTCCTTTTCGCGCGCCGCGGCGCGGGCCAGCAGAAGGTTGGCGACGTTCGCGCAAGCGATGAGCAACACCAAGGAAACGGCGCCTAGCAGAACGAGCAAAGCTGGACGGAGTCTGCTGACCAACTGATTTTTGACGGGAACCATGTACAGATCAAAAGTTGTGGCGTCGTGGCCGTAATAGTCGGGATAGGAGCGGCGAAGGTCGCCGGCAAGACTAATCAACGCGGAGGAGGCTTGCACGGGAGCCACGCCGGGCTTGAGGCGTGCCAAAACGTGAAGATAGTGTGAGCCGCGGTCACCGGGTCTCACGCGATCAAGGCCGAGAGGAACCCAGAGGTCTGGCTTGCCGCCAAGAGAGAATTGCCTGGGGAGAACGCCGACGATGGAGTTGGCGATCCCGTTAAGCTTAATGGATCGCGACGCAATGTTGCGATCAGCGGCGAATTGGCTGCGCCAAAGCGAGTAGCTGAGCAACACGTAGTGAGAATGGCCGGGCTGGTCCTGATCGTGAGCAAACGTGCGGCCGAGGATCGGCGTGATGCCGAGCATGGGAAGCAGGTCCGCAGTAGCGCTGGCTTCGGAGACTTGCACCGGGGGGCCATCGGCGCGCGTCAGGTTGGCTCTGTCCCCAAGGGAAAACGCAGCGATCTGGGAGAAGGGTTCGTCGCGTTGCAGCAAATCCCAGTACTCCGGCTCGGAAATCCAGTTTTGCGCGATGCCGTCCTTTTCGAATCTTCCCCAAATATTGAAGAGTGCAGCGGAGTCGTTGTAAGCGAGGGGGCGGAGAAGGACCGCGTTGACGATGCTGAAGATGGCAGAATTCGCGCCGAAGCCAAGGGCGAGCGTGAGCACGGCTACGACCGTGAAACCGGGAGATTTAGCTAGAATTCGCAGGCCGTGGCGGAGATCCTGGAGCACTGTTTGCACGGATGCACCCCTAAGATTCGTGGTAATGAAAGCAGTTGGCCTTCCTACCTTCGTAGTGACTAAGTCGTTGGGCCGCACGGGCTTGCCGCCCGGCTGGGGGACGGCACAGCCCTCGGAGCGTTCGCGCGCGGGAATGGCTGTTGCGGAAGCGGACAGGTGGGTTCCGGCCTCAATCGCACGGAACGGTATGCGCTCCGCGGCGCCTCGACCGAACGCCAATGCATGGTCTTCTACGCGAGCGACACCCTCGCCCTGAATGACGACGGTAGCCTCTACGACCCCGAGCTGATGCGCGAAGCAGCCGCCGCCCGCCGTTTCCTTGTCGAGTCCGAGATGTGTACGATCTTCGTGGTAGTGGGAAACATAGTCGGACAGCAACCGTTTCAGACCGCTATCGTTTGGGTGGAAGACCGGCTATCGTGAAGACCGTGCCAAAGGCCGGATTCCCATGTGCGTCTGTGCCTTGGGCGCTCGTGGTTCCGTAAAGCGTGCCGTCCGTGGCCTGAATCATCCCGTACTTAGGGTTGGCGCCATTTGTTCCGCTGAACGACAGCTCCTGCATCAGAGCGCCACTGGGGCTTAGAGCCAAGACCCCCCCAAGCGACGAATAATATGGCGAACTGTTATAGGCGGCGGTGATCCACAGATTGCCATCGGTCGCTTGTAATAGTGGCCCGACAACCTGGCTCTTAGCCACGGGTATCGAGAGCAAAGAAAGATCTTTAACAGAGCCCGACAGCGAACTGGAGAAAAAGGTATAGCTTCCGTTACTCTGGGGGCGGGACACTCCGTAGAGAGTCCCGTTGGAGTCCTCAGTCAGCCTGTTCACTGGGAACACGCCGCTCGGAAAATTGTGAATTGTCTTGAATGTGCCATCGGTTGGATTGACGCGGAATACCGTTCCGGGGTTGAAATTGCCAGTTGTGCCGTACAGGTTTCCATCCGTCGCCAGAATCACGCCGAGAGGATAGTTAGCATCTTTCACTCCATCCAAGGCATGTAGAACTGTGTAAGTTCCTGGAGGCGTGAGGCGGAATACGACACCGCAGCCAAGATTCTGGCACACCGAGCTTGAGATAAGTCCACCCGCCTCGGTCGTCCCGTACATATTGCCGTCGCTACCCCCTGTAAGGTTGTCGGGAAAGGAGCCCGTCGTGCAACCAGTGCAAAACACTTGCAGAACCTGGAAGCCAGTTCCCGACTTACTGATCTTGAAAAGGGTTCCTGCGCTGGAGGGGTTTGGGCCACCGTAGGAGTTGATGCCATACAGAAACCCGTCGCTGCCTTCTACCAAGGCAACGGGGAGGTGGCCCTGATCATATAAGCCGGTTTTGCTGTCTTGCCGAAATGTGTAGAGCACCGTCACCTGGCCCGCGGCCGTGATCTGGTAAACCGTCGGTTCTGCTACGCCATAGAAATTGCCGTCTGAGGCCTGGATCAGGGCGGTGGGCGCGCTACCGTCGGCGCAGACACCGTTCGGACATGAAAATCCAAAGAGTTCCGAAATCGTGAATGTTTGAGCATCGACGGCAGTAGGCAGTGCCAGACCTAACAGCAGAAGCAGAATACGTTTCATGTTGGCTCCTTGAGAAGAGTTTGGGCACCGCGAGGAGCCCCCGCTGGCTTGGGATTTTGGGGAGCTAGACTGTAAGCCTGGGGACCGTATCCATATTGTGAATGATTTTCGATGCGGCAGATCAAACAGCCTGTAAAAGAATTGTAAACACACGACTCTGAACATTCCCGGTGAGTCGGCCGGACTTTTGGCGAACGACAACGGGATAGGGTTTGCGAAATCCGTTCCGTCTGCCAGGCTATACCGAAACGGAAGGCCAGGCTTACGGCGTCGTCGCACTGCAGCCCCCCCAACCAAACCTGTTAATTGCAGCGGGTTGGCACCCATCGCTCACCCGTTGCCGAGTAGCCAAACCTTGGTTGTCCGGGTTGTCCAAGTCAGGGGGGCTTGGAAAACCTAAGTGATTGTGGTGCCGCACCTTATCTTAGATTTTTCCTCGTTCGAACAAGGAGGCCGCTCACCTAACGCGGTCTTTGCTTTTCAGTCCGCTCTCAACCCGCATTCGCAAACGCGCCTAAACCGGCAGTACTTAGGCTTATCGATATTCAGCTTATCGGAGTTGGGAGACTCGAATTGAGACGCCAAGTGCGGTCACTTATTTGGAAGCGGCGCCGTCACGTGCTGCATCTGGCCGCTCCCGAGCGCGCACCTCTCAGTTAGGAGTACAGTCGGTTGCTGGTGGCGATGCTTGGCTGACCGCCGTGCTCAGGGACGGCGAATTCGTGAAGTCGAACATATCTTCGAGCGTGTCGGCATGCAGGTCACGGTTTGTCAGGTGCAGCCGTTCATCTGGATTGTCTAGGCTTAAAAACCGCTTCTCGATGAACGCCAGCAGTGAAGTGTGATCCGCGACCGCGTGCGACACGTAGTGCTGCTTCGCAAATGGCGAAACCACCATCAGCGGAACACGGAATCCAAGCTGGTCAAAACTGGCACAGTTCTCAGGATATGGCCCGGTCGGATTCGTGACCAGCTCTGGGCAGAGAACCTCCGCCTCGCCTACGCTGGTATCCAAAGTGCCCGATAACAAATTTGATGCGCACTCCGCTCCCCGCCCCGGCAGCAGGCTAAGCGGAGGATTCGATAAATCCGCGCACTGCCCAGGGAAAATTCCGTCCGGTGTCCGCGCGCCTCCTTGCGGCGCCGCCGGCGGTGCCACGTGATCGTAATAGCCGCCGTGCTCATCATAAGTAATAAAGATGACAGAATCCTGCCAGAGGGGCCCATTCCGTACCGCATTCACTACCTGTGAAACAAATGCTTGTCCCCTCTGGATGTCGGTTGGCGGATGCTCGTCATTTTCATTTTGAATTCCTCCGTTTGGGAGTCCGGGCAGCCCAAAATTTGGATCAACAAACGCTACTTGCGGCAGCGGCGGTAACTGAGGTGATCCCGCAGCTTGGGCAAAGAAGAATTGCAACGGTATAAAGTGGGGGTCGATATTCGGAGGTGCGCCGAACAGCCGGAAGCTAGCTCCTTGTGGCGCATCTTGAAAATAATCGCCCCAGGAAACTCCATTTTTATCCAGCAAATCGAAAATCGTGCCGGTGATCGGCTTATATCCCCCTAATGGTGGAAACTCATCAAAGGTGCTCAAATGTCCAAATGAAGTCGCCGCAACAAAAAACGCGCGATTGCTAAACGTGCCACCCAACGCCGACGAAAAGTACCGGTCATTGATCGCGAAGTTCGCGGCTAAGTTGTAGTAGAACGGAATATCGTCCTGGTTGTAGAAGCCCATCGTCTGATCTTCAGTGGCGTTCTCGAGGCCATTGTCCAATTGTTCTGTTGCATCGTTAACAAGCACGAATCCGTCGCTTAGCGTTTCTCCAAGCGCGCCGTTTGGGTTTGAAAAATTCGCTTCTTTATGTGTGCCCGGCCAGGAATGATCCAGATCGGGAGCCGCGCAGCGTCGACCATCATGAAACGCAAACACCGTCGTCCCATTGTCGTCGCGATTCCAGTTGAAGCACGTCAAGTTACCTGCCGCGTCGACTCTACAAGATAATCCGTCTACGCAGTTGTGATCGTTCTGGCTGCAGCCACCCGAGGACGTATGGTACGGAGTCCCCGGCGCATAGGCCAGCGCTCCAAAATAGTTATCGAACGAGTGGTTTTCCTGCATCACGATGATGATGTGCTTGACCTTTTTGATGTCACCATTGGCGAACGCCTGTTCTGTGGTTAGCCCAGTGAGCGCAACCACCGCCAGAGCGGCGAGCAACGACCGGTACAACTTCATGGCACTCCTCCTTTTGCTAGTACTACATTGGACTCTGGTACCCTGAATGCCGACAAGATAGCCTATGTTTCGTTCTTGAGTTTCCCGATTCCAGAGCCGATCCGAGTCTGGATCTGGGCGGCGACAGTACGTTCATAATGTCCGGGATGCAAGCGACAAGCTCGGACATTCAGGATTTGTCGCGCTTTGTCGGGCGTCGCATTTAACGCAGGGATTTCTCTCGTAACCGCCCACTCGTCCCCCAATCGCTACTGGTCAGTCTGTTCGTGACAGAGCAAATCCTTCAATTCGTCGGCGGGGCGAGTGGGGAAATTCAGCCCCTTCCAAAAAAAGCTAAGTGGTTGTGGCACCGTGCCTTAGCTTAAGATTCTTCCTCGTTCGCAACGAGGCGGCCGGGGTTCGAATCCCCCCTCTCGTCCAGCAAAATCAAGAGGTGGGTCCGGCTCTCTATCTGCACTTGAGCTCGTGACATTGAGCTGCGGCTATGGTTCCCTCATTTTGTAGCCCTGTCCTTCGCCAAAACTCCTGCCGAACTCTAAGCTTGCTGCTGAAACATTGTTACGGCGCTTTTGGCGAGGGAGAAGTGCGCGCCGCCTGGAGAAGTTGCGCGACTTTCTTCGGACTAATCGTCGGCAGCCGACGTGGCTTCTTCGGATAAGGACTCTCGGCGATGCTCCAGTTTTTTTTGAGCTTCTTGATGTGAAGGAACCTTAAGGCGGCCAGAGGGACGGCGACCGTGCTTGGTGACAACTTCCGTTTTTGAGGAAACGCGTCGAAGCCCGCGAGCACGAAGGCGCAGAATAAAAGGGAATGGCTGATGATCGTGGTCATGCCGGCGGATTGCAGGACGCGGATCTTGCCGCGGATTCGGGCCACGCACAACCGCACGAAGTGAATCGACGACAGGAGGAGTTGCATGGCGGGAGCTGGGACTCAGTTTGCGGCCCGATTCAATCACGAATGGCTAGCGCACTCGATTCGTACGACGATCGCTGCCAGCGTATCGTTGTATATTGCCCGCCTGGTGAGCCTTCCGGAGGCATACTGGGCGACAATTACGACGCTTGTCGTCATGCAATCCACGCTCGGCGCCGCGCTGACGCCCTCCCGGCAGCGTTTTGTTGGGACTGCGCTGGGCGCGGCGGCCGGAGCGCTGGCGGCCACGTATTTCGGCGCGAGCACGATTGTGTTCACGCTCGGCATCTTTGTGCTTGGGCTGGTCTGCGTGGTGCTGCGGCTGGATCGAAGCGCTTATCGCTTTGCGGGCACCACCCTAGCGATTGTGGTATTGGCGTCGCACGAGAAGGCCGCATGGGTTGCCGCATTGCACCGGTTTGTCGAGGTGTCGATAGGAATTGGCGTGGGCCTGCTGATCATCGCGGCTTGGCCTGAGCGAGAAGCAAGTGCGACCGCAAAATCTACGTAGGAAGAGTTACTTGCAAGGCGTCGAGGGACTGACAGATCCACGCCCCGGAAATCGGAGCGCGGTCCACGCTGCGGCTCGAGGTATCGATCGCAGCATAGATCGTCCGTTGTGGTTCACAATAACCATGCCACCTCTCCAATCGAAACAGCCTGACCAGAACAGGAGTGGCAGTCTGGCAGAGTCAGTCAATCAGAAGGGCTTGGCCTTCCGCTCCCGGTAGAAGGCCAGTTGCCTTCTGAGGAAAAGACTCTCGGACGCGAGGGCTGTTTTCGACTTGGTCAGTCCGATTGCGAGCTGTGCCTTCATCCTTTGGTCTCCTGTCGAGGCTTGCGCTTCACAAAAAGAAACGTTGGTTTCCGGTTGCGCAAGTTGCCCAAGTTAGAAATGGTCTAAGAAAGCAAATCACCAGTCCCTAAAGAACACGCTGGAGCAACGCAAGCAGGCCAAAGAAGGGACGCCGGAGAAAACGTTGGCTACGCCTGCGCAAAAGCCATAGCCTCTGCGCAAGGCCCTCGTTCGGCTTCCTCGACTTCCACCAAATCGGGGCCAGATTCCTCTAAGCTGCGACCTACGATTACGCGGTGATCCACCAGGCGCTCGAACTCTCTCAAGACGTCTGCCCTGAACTTTATGGCGCGCTCGATCCACCAAGCATCGCCTTGGCTCTCCCGCATGTACATCCGAAGGATTCGCTCAGTCTTCGGAGGCACCGAAATGAGTTCCCGTATCTCCTCGACGCTCTCCGTGCTACGAAGCACCAATCCGTAGAGCACTTTGGCCTCGGCCAACGCAGAATGGCCGCTCACCAGCAGTTCGTTATCCATGCACCCCCCTATAGCTTGAGTCTGCTGAGAGCCCATAGCCACCCAACTCGGTGACGCATACAATCACGAGCGGCACGAATGATACTCGCCGGACAGCATCTTGTGGCCCTCGGGGCTGGTTTTGACCCGGAACGGCGCCTTGATTTTCATGGCACGCCCCCTACTGTTCGAGTTCGAGGTGGATTTGACAACCGGTCATTCGGCAGCTTCGGGCAAGAGCTCTTCGACAGCCTTGTATCCGTTGTTGCCCTGACCCACCCAGGGAAGATGGAGTTCCGTCCTGAGCTTCGACGTCGCTCGCCGGAATGTCGTAACCACTCGCTTCCAGACGCCAACTCTCCCTGTTGGCCTCGCTTTAGGGCCACGATTTCGCTGTTGGGACATGAACGGACGCGGTAAATTAAATTAGACTTAACCTGACGAGAGATCGAGTCTATGACAATCGCTGCAGGCTTTCGCTGCCAGGACGGAGTCATACTGGCCGCGGATACGGAGATGGGCTTTTCTGGTGGGACGGGAAAAACTTACGGTTCCAAACTATTCGAACTAAATAATGAATTAGGCTGTCATCTAACGTACGCAGGGTCTGCGGATTACGCAAAGGGACTAGTGTACGAGCTGAAGCAGTCTGTTAGAGGTAAGCCTTGGGAGACTGCACTCAAAAGTCTCAAGGCAACCTATCAGACTTATTGGGATGCGAATTCTTCCAACGAGCCGGACGCGGCGTCGATATTGGTCAGTCTTCGAGAGGGGAAGAAAGTGCGTCTTTATGTGGGGAGGAACAGGCACTTCCACCAGGTCCGGCAGTACGACGCGCTTGGAATCGGAAGTGAGCAGGCTGACGCAATCTTCAATCCCCTTCATTCCCCATGGATGACCATCGCTCAAGCTGGGTACATGGCGATCTATGCGTTACAAAAGGTCAAAGGCTTAGTGCAAGGATGTGGCGGAAAGACAGAAATATTCGAGATTGACGATGACCCTAAGGTGCTGCCTCTCGCATCTTTCGAAGTGCAGGATGTCAGGGAAATAGAAGCTGATTTTGAGTTCTTCGAGCAACAGCTGCGCCCGCTACTTTTCGCTTTCTGTGATTTGTCGGTGAGCAAATCTGCCTTTCAGGCCCACTTGAGAAGGCTTGGAAGTGCTTTGAAAGAACGAAGGGCGAAAAACTTACGCGCGCACGAAGAAGACTTGCAGGTGTGGGCGGCTGCTGTTCGAGATGTCAAAGGAACCGAAGCGTCCTGACCAACTAGGCGTTTGGACGAGGTTGTGGAAGAAGCGCTATTTTGGACCAGACAGTTGGTCAAGTTGAGCGCGGATTTTACTCGCGAGCTGTTCGATTTTCTGCCTGTTTTTCTGCCGGTCAAGTTCAGCATGGACCAGGGCTCGAATGTGGTTGTAGAGTTCAGGGTCGAGTTGGATTGTGATCGTCATTTGTTCACCGCTCTCGCCAATCCCGCCCTCGACGTCCAGTCCTTCACGTTCCAGAAGTTCAAGTATGTGGTCAGCGGTCAGCGTAAAATCTCCGCCCACTTCGAAGATTATTTCCCCTTCGGCCGTCTGCATGGGAAAACTCCTGGTCACCCCCTGTTGCCGCAGAACGTGGACAGCCTTCGGCGGATCGTTTGTTCTCTCGATGTGATTGTCCACGAAAGGCCCCCGCAACGACATCATCGCGGAAACGATGCGGCCAGTCGAGGGGGCATTTGCCATTTGCCCACAGGTTTCCCACAGCTTCTCCACGGCCGCCCGGCGTAGTTGGCGTAGAATGCGCTCCTACCCTTAGCGCTTAGGGAGAGACAGTCCTCCGGCATTGGTCGTTGGAGTCTCTCTGTCATGTCCAGCGGCAAAAGGGGAACTCTAACGAGGGCAGGGGGAAGGGTCGGCCCCCTCAGAGCCCTTATTCCAGAGGAGATTCGGGCGTCAGCGCCTTCCGAGTCGCTGGTTATCCGCAGAGCAGTCCGCGGGGGCACCAGAAGGATCGCACTATGAAGCTTCCTCGGAGGGCGGGCTTTCAGGGTTCACAATAGGCGATTTGGCTTAAGTAGATTGGAAATCCGAAGCCGACGGCTTGTTGAGGAATACTGGAGTGAGGCAGGCCAGTCGTGCTAGCTCGTAGGGGAGAAGCAGTCGAGCATTTCCTTGCCGCGGTTTACTTTTTCCCTGGCTTGTGCGCGGGAAGGAGCGATTTGTCGAACATCGAGCCGTAGGCTAGATACTGCTCCGCTGCGTCTGCGGGGTAGCTGATCTCGACGTCCTGCACGTCTCCCTCCGCGGTAGTGCGTGCGGTCAGTTTCGCATTGATGCCAGCCCAGTAGGTTGGAACGTTCAACTTCTTGTATCGCGCCACAATCTGGGCGCGCAGCTTGGGATCGAAATGCACGGCGTATTCGTCGACCAACGCCTTGATGGCATCATAGTCGCCCTCCCCTTTGATGCGCATTAATTCCGTCAGCAGCATTCCCACGCCCTGCCGCATTTTCGCGTAATCCTGTACGCGTATGTACGTTTTTCCATCGCGGTCGAATTGTTCGATGGCTCCGGGGACGCGCGCACGGATGTAATTCACGATCAACTGCCGGTCGCGTTGGTGATCTTCTTCGATCGTGTCGCCCTTCGGAATGCGGCGCAATTGCGTCAACGCCGCCATCGCTGCGCTGTCGTACATGGCCTTGGCGACTTCTTCCTGATTGCTGACCAAGCCCAGCTCTTTCAGCTTCGGATCCCACGCATTCCATAGCGCGCTGAGGTCGGCGCGCCCCTCTTCCAGCGTCGAGAAATAGCCCTTCAGATACGGCTCGGCTCCGCCCTTTAAGCGTTCGCTCAGCTTTCCTGAACCGTGCCCAATTACTTCGTGAAGAGCGGTCATCAGGTCTCCGGCTTCATTTCCGTACTTGACGCTGCGATCGGCAATTTCCTGGCTCGCCGAAAACTCTTTGGCTATCACGTCTCCTGTGGCGTCATTGAGCGCTCGAGTGCTGCTGGTGAACAGAAAATTCTTTGTGCCGTATCTCTCATGAATTTCGTTTTCATTCGGCAGGTTATCGCCAATTACCGACACACTGAAATCCCCCGCCTCGACAAGTGTCTCGACGGCTTTCACCACCGGCGGCTGAAACGTTTGCTTCTTGTACCTCGCATCCCAGGGCGCTTTTTCCTCGAAGTAATTGGCGTGTTGACCCAGGCGGACCATCGTTTCCGTGACCGGTTTGTCGGTGACGCTAACGAAGGTTTGCGAACTGGCCTTCGCTCCCCTGGCGTCCCGGTAGATTTCAATGAATCCGTTAACAAAATCGACGACCGGGTTGTTCTGGACCCAACTGGTTCCGAATTGCAGCCAGTCGGCAGGATCGCCTGTCTGGTAGTAGCGAACCAGGTCCCCGATTACTTTCGCTTGGCTGGGATCCGCTACTTGCTGGGCCTTCGCGAGATATCCAATTGCGCGGTTCAAATATGTCGCATAGAGCCCGGCAGCAATTTTCCCGTCGGGCGTACCCGCGCGATAGACCTCTTCTTGCAACTCGCCGTTCTTGCCTCGCACCACGCGCGAGTTCAGCGGATGGGCATCGTGAAAATCCTTCAGATCGGCCAACGTTACGCCAACATAGAAAGTATTCGAACTCGCCTGGATCGCGTCCAGCCCACCACGCGGATTCTTTGCCGTGAGCATCGGCTCGAAATTGGCATCAAAGAACGAATCGCGCAGATTTTCCAGTTCCGCGCTCAACTCCGCAGGTGTTGTAATCGGCGGAAGATCGCCGCTGTTAGTTGAGAACGCGCCGCTTTTCTGCGCAATCAGCGCAGCCTGCTTCAGTTCCTCGAACGTGAAGCCCGGCAGAGATTTCTGCGAGGTCAGTTGGTTGTGATTGCCTTTATTGGCCCAGAAGAGCTTCGCGAAATCCGTGATCTTGCTGCGTACACCCTCGTCGATCCCGTTCGAGTGCGCAACGATGCCCTCGAGCAGTCGTTTTTGCCGCAAACCGAATCGTGAGAACTGATCGTAAACGATAGGATCGATGGCAATCGCGGCTTGGGTCAGCCAGTACGCTAACTCCCGCTGCTTCGCATCTAAGGAATTGAAGCTTCCGGCTTCCACGCGCACAAATCCCGTCTCCCCAACTCGCTCCACCAGTGAATTGCGCTGGCTGCTCTGGCCCATTGCGGCGGTAGCGCCGAACAGAACTAACAGAAAAAGTTCAACGATTCGATTGCTCAATGCTTCCTCCTTGGCCGCGAGCTCACCAGTGCGGCCTCGCTGACGAGCATCAACTGCTTTGAACCGCAGCCACAACGCGCCCTGCAGTTTCCCTCTTTGGCAGAGGCTCATTGTATTCGCGAGAGGTCTCAAATGTCTCCATGGTTGATTCTCGGACGACCGTTTGCCGGCCACTTTTCGGCGGCATGCCACTTTCGCATCCCGAACCCTTTCCAGAGCAGGGCTGTTCTACCAAGCAACGCGCTGAAAGGCGCCAAGTGCAGTCCCCAGATTCCGTGCCGAGCTACTCGGGATGTGAGCTCATTACTGCAGCTGGCCAACGTCAGCAGATTTTAGGGCCTTCGAAGATCAAGAAAGAGCGGGAACCCTGTTTCATCCTATGCCCTGCGGTTCAGCCGAGCCGTCCGTGTTTATTGTCCCGATGCAACTCCTTTACGTCGTTACCCCTCGCGATCAACACCACGCTGGCCATGCCAATGAACAGACCGTGCTCCACGATTCCAGGCATCTCACTGAGCTTGCGAGCTAGTGACGGCGGATCGGGGGTCTGGCCGAAGCTGCAGTCGAGGATGAAGTTCCTCGCGACTGGTTAGAAATCCGCTTCACCTGAGTTGCCGATACCGGCGGATCAGGTTGTTCGTCGAACTATCATGGACTAGCGACGGCTCTGTGCGGCTCTCAACTTCAGGGATAATGCGCTGAGCCAGGACCTTGCCGAGCTCCACGCCCCATTGGTCAAACGAATTGATTTGCCAGATGGCGCCCTGGGTGAAAACGGAATGTTCGTAGAGAGCGACGAGCTTGCCGAGAGTCTCGGGGGTAAGCCGCGTGGCAAGAATGGTGTTCGACGGCCGATTGCCTTCGAACACTCGATGAGGAACGAGCCAGTCCGGAGTGCCTTCGGCTTTCACTTGCTCCGGCGTTTTTCCGAATGCCAGCGCTTCCGTCTGTGCGAACACGTTTGCCATCAGCATGTCATGGTGCCGGCCAAGCGGGTTCAGTGGCTGTGCAAATGCGATGAAGTCGCAGGGAATCAGCCTCGTTCCCTGGTGGATCAGCTGATAGAACGAGTGCTGGCCGTTGGTCCCCGGCTCGCCCCAGTAAATCGGCCCTGTCGCATAGTTAACCTGAGAGCCGTCGACCGTGACGTGCTTTCCGTTGCTCTCCATCGTCAACTGCTGCAGATAAGCCGGAAACCGCTTGAGATATTGCTCGTACGGCAACACCGCAACCGTCTGCGCACCGAAGAAATCGGTATACCAGATGCCCAGAAGGCCCATAAGCACCGGCAGGTTTTGCTCAAAAGGTGCGGTACGAAAATGTTCGTCCATTTCGTGGAAACCGTCCAACATGGAACGAAAACGCTCTGGCCCGATGGCCAGCATGGTCGAAAGGCCGATCGCTGAATCCATCGAGTATCGTCCGCCAACCCAATCCCAGAAACCAAACATGTTGGCCGTATCAATGCCGAACCTGGTCACTTCCGCCGCATTTGTCGAGACGGCGACGAAGTGCTTCGCCACCGACTTTTCATCGCCGCCCAGACTTGCTACTGACCAAGCCCTCGCTGAGTGCGCGTTGGTCATCGTTTCGAGCGTCGTGAACGTTTTCGAGGAGACGATAAACAGCGTTTCCGCTGCCTCCCGATCGCGCACAGCTTCAGCGAAATCAGTGCCGTCGACATTGGAAACAAAACGGAAAGTCAGGTCACGATCGGTGTAATCTCGTAGCGCCTCGTACGCCATCACCGGCCCCAGGTCGGACCCGCCAATGCCGATATTGATGATGTTGCGAATGCGCCTGCCAGTGTGACCTTTCCATCGACCGCTGCGTACACGATTCGAAAATTCCGTCATTTTGTCGAGGACCGCGTGTACGTCGGCAACGACGTTTTCGCCATCGACCAGAATCGATGTGCCTCTCGGCGCGCGGAGGGCCGCGTGCAGGACCGCGCGCTTCTCCGTAAAGTTGATTTTCTCCCCTCGAAACATCGCGTCTATATTCGAGCGAAGGCCCGACTCTTCGGCGAGCTGGATGAGGAGCTTGACGGTTCTGTCCGTGATTCGATTTTTCGAGTAATCCAGGAAGACACCGACTGCTTCGGCGGTCATCCGCACGCCGCGCTGCGGGTCGTCTGCAAACAGCTTCTTGAGGTGTTGGCCGCGGACCTCCTCATAATGGTCCTGAAGATCCGCCCAAGCCTTGCGTTTTGTTAGGGGCTGGGCGTTTGGTATCGAGCTCGGTGCCACGGGCGTTGCCATTGTCGCGCTCCTCTCCTTTTTTCTAATACTGCTGCCTGCTTGAACTCAAAATTTCGCCGCTATGGTAGTCGGGTCGTGCGCAACCTGCGCCCTCGCCGGACAGAGCCGAGTTTGTGGTCAGTTTGTTGATGTGGCCTCCAGCTTCTTTGCGCCGTAAGCTACCGGAGTTCCGGACCGACTTGTACCTTTCGTCAGCTCGCGCAGCCATTCGAATGCCGAATCGGCGAGCATGTCCTCGGTCGAGCGCCATCGCCAATTTCCCTCAGCGCGGCCTGGCGTGTTCATGCGCGCCTCTTTGCCAAGATTCACCAAGTCCGGCAGGGGCGTGATGGCGAGCGCGGCAGTACAAGACCAGGCCAATTCAATCAAGGCGTGCGCGGCTTCGCTGCTTTTAGCTCCTTCGCCTTTTACGTATTTCCAGATCTTCTGGCGTTGGTCGTCGGTTAAATCTTCGAACCAGCCGCGTGTGGTCGGATTGTCGTGCGTGCCCGTGTACACCACCGTGTTTGCGACGTAGTTCGCGGGCAGATAAGGGTTGTCCTGGTGGCCGTCGAACGCGAACTGCAGGATACGCATGCCTGGAAGTTGAAACTGATCGCGCAGCGCATGCACTTCCGGTGTGATGAGCCCTAAATCCTCGGCAATGAACGGAAGAGGCCCCAACTCTCTTTCCGCGGCGCGGAACAGATCGGCGCCTGGACCGGGCAGCCACTGTCCAGACCGGGCGTCGGGAGCCCCTGCCGGCACGTGCCAGGCCGCCGCGAAACCGCGGAAATGATCCAGGCGAATCAAGTCCACGTGGTTCAACAACGACCGCAAACGGTCTATCAACCAGCGATACCCCAATTGACGAAGAACATCCCAGTTGTAAAGCGGATTACCCCAGAGCTGCCCAAGCGCACTGAAATAATCGGGAGGTACACCGGCAACAAACCGAGGCCGCCGACGCTCATCCAGCAGGAATAGCTCGGGATGCGCCCAAACATCGCTCGAGTCGGCAGAGACGAAAAAAGGCAAGTCGCCGATCAATCTGAGCCCCTTGGCACGCGCGTGGCGCTTCAACCGCTCGGCCTGGCGGAACACCAAGAACTGTGCAAAGCGCGCAAGGCTGATTCGATCGGTAAGTTCGAGATGAGCCCGCTCCAGCGCGGCAGGCTTGCGCTGGACTAAATCGTTGGGCCATTGAAGGTAAGGAGCGTCGTTAAACTCTGCCTTCAGCGCCCGGAAGAGCGCGTAATCGTCCAGCCAATGACTCTGCTCTCGGCAGAACTGCTCGTAGGCGGGACGGAGGTCGGCGCGAGCCCCAGCTTTGAAGTTACCCCAGGCTCTTTCGACCAATGAATGCTTGAACGGAATGACCGCGTCGTAATCAACCCAAGCGGCTGAGAAGGGAGGATGCGCGGTGTCGTTCGGCTCCAATAGCTCGTCCTCAACGAGGCAATCTGGACTGATCACCAGCACGTTACCGGCAAATGACGATAAAGGTTGATAGGGTGAATTGCCGTAACCGGTGGGGCCTAAAGGAAGGGACTGCCACCAGCCTTGCCCGAATTCGCTCAGGCGGTCGATCCACGATATTGCGGCTGGCCCCAGATCTCCGATGCCATAGGGAGATGGCAGCGAAGTGATGTGCAGCAGAAGCCCAGATGCACGATACTCTACGGAGAATGACATCTAATTTGAACTACGTTTGACTTGCGGATCCACCGGAAGCAAACGGTCCCTCGTTTGCTTCCAGGCTGATTCCGTACAGCGGAAGATCCACTTTCGGATCTCGTTGTGCCGAGGCCAAGGCCTTTTCGGCCGAGAACCAATCCAGTTCCGGAGAGCCAAAGGGGCGGCCCCGCTGTTCCCAGAACTGGTAAGCTAACTTCGCCGTCAGTTCGTGCGCGTCTACCGCCAAGAGCTCAGCCATTTGTGCAACTCCTCTCGATCGAAACCAAAAGGGCAGCTCCATCTGAGCTGCGATCATCGCCACGAAGGCGAGTCGTGCCACAAGATGAATGGCGCCTCGAGCGGCACAGATGCACCTGCATGCTGCGGAACCAGTCGCGGCGTATAGTCGGCCACGGGACGAGTCGCCGGAACTCGCGCGGTGTAACTGAAGCCACTCGCGGAGCCGACCAGGTGTTCAGCGCGGGTCGCCGGCTCTCGCGTCAGGGCGTGACCATCTTTCGCCTCAGCGTAGAGCTCCACGCTCACCGCATCTGGACCGAGTTCGCCCAGAAAGACTTGTACCTGGAAAACGTATTGCCCGTCTTTTTCCTCGACTGTCGCGCTGCCAAAACGCAGGCTTGACCAGTACTGTGCGACTCGGGCCTGCCAAGTGACCACATCGACTCCCAGCGCACCTTGCTTTGCCGCCCGTTTGCGATACGCCGAAGCGGCCGAAAGATAATGCTGCTCCACGTATTCGCGGACGACTCGGTTCGTTGAGAAGCGAGGTGTGAGCCTGCACATGCTTTCCCGCATGCGGGCCACCCAGCCGCGCGGAATTCCTGAAGCATCGCGCGCGTAGAATGCAGGCGCGATCTCTCGTTCAAGTAAGCTGTAGAGAGCATCGGCTTCGGTGGCATCCCAACCTGGGTCGTTACCGTGTTCTTGCCGGTCTCCGATAGCCCAGCCAACTTCGGGAGAGTACGCTTCCGCCCACCAGCCATCTAACTCCGACAGATTCAAGCCGCCGTTGACCAAAACCTTCATGCCGCTTGTTCCGCTTGCTTCCCAAGGACGGCGCGGCGTGTTCACCCAAAGATCTACTCCCTGAACGAGTCGCTCCGCCATGAGCAGGTCGTAGTCGCTAAGAAAGACGACGCGAGACCGCACTTCAGGGCGGTGCACGAACTCGATCCACTGGCGGATCATGCCTTGCCCCACCGCATCTTGCGGGTGAGCTTTCCCCGCGAGGACGAGCTGGACAGGGCGTTCCCGGTTGGTCAGGATGCGCACAAGCCGCTCCGAATCATGCAGCAGAAGGTTTGGGCGCTTGTAAGAGGCGAAGCGCCGCGCAAAGCCTAAGGTGAGAGTGTCCGGATCAAGCACCTCGGCGGCCCTACTAACCTCTTCCGGGGAGGCGCCCCGGACGGCTATCTGTTGAGCGTGTCGTCTGCGAACGTAGCGTACGAGAGCGCCACGGCTGTCAGTCCGAAGCTGCCATAGATCGGAATCGCTAACTGTCCGGACGTCGTGCTCCATGCTTGCTGCAGCTCCCTGCCAGCGGCCTTTCCCGCACACGCGCTCCCACAGGCCATCGGCGCGCACAGAATCCCACGTCGGAGTGTGTACCCCGTTTGTCACGTGTGTCACCGGCACTTCGATCTCCGGCCAACGGGGAAACAACGCTTGGAAGATTCGGCGGCTCACTTGGCCGTGCAACTGACTTACTCCATTGACCGCGCCACTCCCCCTGACGGCCAAATACGCCATGTTGAAAGGTTCCGATGAGTCTGTTCGATCGCGGCGTCCTAGTGCCATGAGGTCCTCGAGAGAAATCGACAGGCCCTGTTCTGCGTAGTTTTTGAGGTACCAAGCAATCAGGCCAGGATCAAAGCGGTCAAAGCCTGCTTCCACAGGAGTGTGGGTAGTAAAAAGATTGCCGGCCCGCGTGATCGTGAGGGCCACCTTGAATGGCAGCCGGTTGTTCGCCATATACGACCGCGCTCGTTCTAAGACCGCGAATGCGGCGTGGCCCTCGTTGAGGTGACAAACTTCCGGATTCAAGCCGAGGGCCTCCAGAAGCCGCCAGCCTCCGATCCCGAGTACCAACTCTTGCTTTAGG
>DATAIH010000017.1:0-102785 GCA_036262755.1 Candidatus Acidiferrum sp. | reverse complement strand
GAGGACGGTGTCGCCGGTCGCTGGGTCGAGATGTCCAGCGTTGAGCAGCGGCTGAATCACTTTAGTCTGGAGCCACTGATCGGGGACTGTACTTCCAGGAAGCGTGCAGTCGTGGGCGTCGTCGCACAGGTTCGGAGTGATGAACGCGTAGGCGGGCAATGTGTTGTTGGCAAGATCTTTGGCAAATCCCAAATTGGGATCCTCGAAGGCAACGTAGCGGCTCAGGCAGTTGCTCTGCACCTCAGAAATGTAAGGAATCGGGCTGTGCCGGACGGCGTACTGGCCCGTATCTCCCCCGAAATAGCAAGTGCTCGGCAGGCTTTCCGCATACCCCTTCCAGGCCTTGCCAAGGGCCTCGAGCTCCCGCACGATGTTATCTGCGCTGTACGGGAATCCACACGTGGTGGGAGTGCAGCTGTCGGTGGTAGTCGTGACCACCCCCCAGCCTAAGTCATTGTAGTTGCCAATGGACGGATGTGATGGCGCGTAATAATTCGCTGAAAAGCCGCCCTGGCTCTTCAGGCTACACAAAAACGCCATGCTGGTAGCGCTTGGACCGCAGACCTCGGCGTAATTGGTGTTCTCCTCCAGAACGATGAAAACGTGCTGGACCTGTGGAACCTGCGCAAAAGAAGTCCTCGCCAGCATGAGGCATAGCACAGCGAGTCCAAAGATAGTTCCGAACCTCTTGCTCCGTTTGGACACCGCTACCCCCCTCAACGCGACCTTTGAGAACTTGACTCCATGGCAAAGCCTACTAGCCCAAAAGAATGAGACTACTGGCCATGGTTTCCTAAATTGATAAGAGTGACAAATTGGTACTAAAGTACAGGAGAGCTCACCTCGACATAGGTCTAGCCCGCGGCGAGAAGGCTTCTTTTTGCGTGTGCGGGTTTCAAATCGAGCGAAGACTGCCGGGGATACCCTCTTCCTTCCTCAAAAAGGAACGCAGGACCCAGAGGAAAAGTGCAAAAAAAAGAAGCGTCAGTCTAGCTGGGGCCTCAGCACGCGAGGCGCGAGCGGTCGAGAGTGAAGCCGTTGAGCGGGCCGAGGACGGTAACGGCGATATGGTCGGTCCGAAAATACCGCTGGGCAAGCGACCGCAGCTCGTCGGAGGTGACCGCTTCGATGGCTGCGAGGATTTCGTCGAGCGAAAAGAAGCGGCCGAAGTACAGCTCCTGACGCGCGAGATTGGACATGCGCGAACTGGTGGACTCTAGCGAGAGCATCAGCGAACCTTTGAGATGGTTCTTCGAACGGCGCAGCTCTTCTTCGCTGACCAGCGTTTCTTTCAGCGAGCGAAATTCCTGAATGGTGAGATCGATGACCTGGCCGATGGCGTCCGTGGCGGTGCCGGCGTAGACCGTCATCATGCCGGCATCGGAGTAGGGCGTGAGCTCACTGAAAACCGCGTAGGCCAAGCCGCGCTTTTCACGAATGTTCTGGAACAGGCGCGAAGACATGCCGCCCCCGAGGAGATTATTGAGGACCGCGAAACCGAAGCGGTCCTGGTGAGCGAGGGGAACCGAGGGAACGCCGATGCAAATGTGCACTTGCTCGAGGTCCCGCTTTTTTTCGAGGAGGATGGGCGCCTCGGTGCTGGGCGCGCCGCCGCCGTCCGCCGGCCCGGCCGGCCCGAGCGCACCGAACTCGCGCCGCACCAACTCCATCACCTGGTCGTGGGTAACGTTGCCGGCGGCAGTAACGACTAGATGGTCGGGCGCAAACCAATTTTGGAAACGCGTGCAAAGCGCATCGCGACTGAATTTCTTAACCGTTTCCGGCGTGCCCAGAATCGGCCGGCCGAGCGGGTGGCCCGGCCAGAAGCCGCGGGTGAAAATCTCGTGCAGCAGATATTCCGGGTTGTCGAGGTCCATCTTGATTTCTTCAAGGACCACCTTACGCTCTTTTTTCACGTCTTCGGAATCGAACTTGGGGCGCAGGACCAGGTCGGTGATCACGTCGAAGGCGATGGGGAGATGCTCGTCGAGCACTTTGGCGTTGAAGCAGATCTGTTCCTTGGAGGTGAAGGCGTCGAGCATGCCGCCGACGGAATCCATTTCGCGAGCGATGGCTTCCGCGGAGCGGCGCTCCGTGCCCTTGAAAACCATGTGCTCGATGAAGTGGGCCAGGCCGTTTTCTTCGGGCACTTCCCGGCGGGAGCCGTTGCGCACCCAGAGGCCCACGGAGACCGAACGGACGTGTGACATGGTCTCGGTTATGGCCACCAGACCATTCGGAAGGACCTGCTTCTGGATGTCGCGAATTTCGGTCGCCATTCACGAATTGTGACATAAGTGCGGCGGAAAGGAAAAAGGGAATGGCAGCCGCTTCCGGCCCATTTCTTTAAGCTCAACCGGAGCAAGGGCTTACAAGATGAGGCGAGGTTCCCGAAAGGCACAGGCTCCCGAGGCCCTCAACTACAAAAGCTTCTCTTGAGGATTGAGCTCGCCGTACTCGCTGGTGAAGAAAAGCGGTACATCGGCGTAGGCGCCTTTGTCGCGGTAGTACACTTCGCAGGTGTCGAAGGGCTTCGAATAGATGTGGATGCTGACGGCACGCTGGCTGAATTCCTCGAGATTCATGACTTCGTGGACCGGTTCCATGGGATTGACGTAGGTAGGGTGAGCGGCGTCGAGATCGTACAGTTCGGTAGGGACAATGCGGCAAGTGCCGTTGGCGGCGTCGCGGTCGTCCACGCGATAATTCTGGATGCGCAGGCGGCCGATGGGCGCGGACATCCAGCAATTCTGCCCGCGATGATTGTGGATGCGGCTGTGCTGACCGATGTCCCAGCAAAGCGTCATGCATTCGAACAGAGTGTTGCGGAAAACGAGATTGCGCGTGTAGCTTCCCTTGGAAAAGAAGCAGTATTTCTCGAGGCTGTCCTCGCGGACGCCGTGGCGAATGACGTAGTCCTGGACGTTTTGCAACGTGAATTCGGATTCGGGGACAGCAGCGAGGGCCTTGACCCAATCTTCCATGCGGAGTTTTTGCGTTGCGACATATCCTGCCATGCCATGCCTCCCAACCCTGGTTTGGGATTTGCTGCTATTGCATGAGAATTATAGCGCAAGCGACGAAGAGGCAGTAAACCAGGTAAAGGAAGAAGTCGCGGAGTGGATCTCGTGGACCGTGCACGATGGCCTGCACTGGTGCCAGTTGATAGGATGAAGAGGAGGATAGAATCACGCAGGACTAACATGGTCGAGTTGCTCGGAAAATCGAAGGAAGACTTGCGGGCATTCTGTGTGGCGCTGGGAGAACCTGCTTATCGCGGCGGACAGATTTACCATGCTCTGTACGCGGAGAGGAAATTTGAATTTGCGCCGATGACGAATTTGCCGGCGGCGTTGCGAGAACGGTTGACGAAAGACGCACAGATCACTCTGCCGGAAGTGAGGCAGCGGTTTTTCTCGAGCGATCGGTCGGTGAGGTATTTGTTCGGGCTCGGAAGCGCGCAAGAAAAACGATTCAACACCGAGAACATGGAGGAAGAGAGCACGGAGGAGACCGAGAAACATCAGACAAGATCCGGGCGCACACAACTACCCGCTTCGGTGGAGGCGGTGTTCATGCCGAGCGAGGGGAGGCAGACGATTTGTATTTCGACGCAGGCGGGATGCGCGGTGGATTGCCACTTCTGCCTGACGGCACAACTTGGATTGATTCGCAACCTGACGGCGGGAGAGATTGTGTCGCAGGTGCTGGTGATACTGAAAGAACAAGGGACCAGAAACGAGGAAAAAGTTGCGCTGGAGGCCACGCCTGAAAGTGGGAGCAAGCTCGCCTCGGAGGCTAGTGCCCCAGTTGACGCAACGCAACATAGGTCTGGGCCGAAGCCCCCATCTTCCAAAGATCGCCTCGACACCCAAACGCGAAGCTCAGCCGCCACACAAGCCACTGGCGGTATCCAGACGAATGTGGTGCTGATGGGACAGGGCGAGCCGCTATTGAATTTCGAGCCCGTAATGGCGGCGCTGCGAATCATGCTGGACCCGGAAGGAATAGGACTCTCGCCGAAGCATGTGACGCTTTCGACGAGCGGGATCGTGCCGGGAATCGAACGACTGGCCGAGGAGAAAGCGCGGCCCAAGCTGGCGATTTCGCTGAATGCGTCGAGTGACGAAGAGCGCGACGCGCTAATGCCTGTCAACAAAAAGTACCCGCTGAAAATATTGCTGGAGGCTTGCAGGAATTATCCGCTGCGGCCCTGGGAGCATTTGACATTTGAATACGTGATGCTGGGAGACGTGAACGATTCGCCGGACGACGCGCGGCGTATCGTCAAGCTGCTCGCACCGTTGAAGCGCGTGAAAGTGAACTTGATTCCGTGGAACCCCGGGGAACTTCCCTACCGCGAATCTTCGCCGGAACGCGTCGAAGAGTTCCGACGCATCTTGACGGATAAAGCCATCCCGGCGTTTGTGCGCTTTTCTCGCGGCCGTGATGTGATGGCTGCCTGCGGACAGCTGGCACTGAAGGAGGTTCGCGGTTCGCCGTTGACCGTTCTGAGCAAGAATCTCTGAGCATCGTGAAAGCTTATCCTCCGTCTCTGTAGGTTTCCTGGCTCTCCTGCGGGCGACGCTCAAGCGCGGATTCCGATGACGGACATGAGCCGGCCGGTCGTTCCGCCATCTTTGCGGTAGCTGAAGAGAAGATCACGGCGGCAGGCCGTGCACAAAGAGGTGACGGATATGTTTCGCGGCAGCAGGCCAGCTTCCAAAAGCTGGGCCCGATTCGCTTTGCGCAGGTCGAGGAGAACGTTCTTCGGCGGCGGCTGATGACCAGGCGGCGCCATATTCAGCCATTGCAAAGGATTGGGTTCGTCGCCGGTGCGCAGTTCGTCGAACCACTCTGAAGCGTTTGGGAATTGCGATCGATATTCCGACGCCACGTCCGTGCCCACTTCGTAGCAACAGCCGCCAATCGACGGACCGATGGCAGCAAGGACGTCCACGGGCTTTGTCGCACACTGCATTTGCATTTTGCCGATGGCTTTGGCGATGATGCGTTGCAATGTGCCGCGCCACCCGGCGTGAACTGCAGCAACCGCACGGTTCCTTGGGTCCACGAGTAAAATTGGAACACAGTCCGCAGTCTGAACAGCAAGAAGCACCCCCGGACGATTCGTCACAGAAGCATCGCCACGGCAGGGCGCAGCGGGTGGGGCTTCGAAAACATGAACGACATCGGAATGAATCTGGCTGAGCCCGCAAAGCGCCATGTCGCGAACGGCGAGGGCGGATTGGAAGCGGCGGCGGTTCTCGAAAACATTTTCCTTCGGGTCCCACTCAGCAAAACCAAGATTCAAGACCTTTTCACCGCCAAGATCGCTCACGCCGCCTGGACGCGTGCTGAATCCATGGACCAGCCAAGGGATTTTGGCCAGCGCAGCAGCTTGAAGCACGCGCAAGCCATCCGCTCTGCGTTCCGCCCAGCCATTTGGTACCGGGTCACGCCGTACCGTCCCTCGGCGGGCGCTGCGGCGAGTTTTGGCACCGTTGGTTGGCATTACCACCCTACCAGTATAATCGGAGCAGATCGACCAGGGTTGCTTGGGGTGGAAGCGGGCCGAGTGCGGCCATTGGAGGCCTCTTGATCGTGGGGATGGGCGTGGACATTGCCGAAGTGGACCGCATCCGGAAGGCCATCGAGCGGCATGGGGAAACGTTTCTGCGGCGGCTTTACACGGAGAAAGAGCGGGATTACTGCGAGCAGTTCAAGAACAAATACGAGCGCTATGCCGGGCGCTTCGCGGCGAAAGAAGCGGGGATGAAAGCGCTCGGAACGGGCTGGCGGCGCGGCGTGCGCTGGGTGGATCTGGAAGTGGTGCGCGAGAAAAGCGGGCGACCGACGCTGGAGCTCGCCGGTGAGGCGGAAAAAATCGCCAAGCAAATCGGCGTAAAGCACATCTCCCTGAGCATCACGCACACCGAGGAGCAAGCGCTCGCGCAAGTTATCTTCGAGGGGTGAAGAAATGGATGATTTTCCGCCATTCATGCGGGCTGCGGCAAACCGAATCGCGACCGAGAGCCAGGCAACACCGGGCGCGGACGGCTACGTGTTTGATGGGGTTGGAAGCCAAATGGCATTCTGGAAGTGTTATGAAACGGCTGCGTCGGCTGCTCATGTGCATGACTACGACGAGTACATGGTCGTGGTGCAGGGCTGCTATACGTTGATCATCGACGGGCGGCGGATTGCCCTGCGCGCAGGGGACGAGTATTTCATCCCCCGGGGCGTACTGCATGCGGGCGAGGTTTTGGCGGGGACGAGAACGATTCACGCATTTGGTGGTCACCGGGCAAACAGAATTCAGAGTGACAGCTCCGCCACATAAATGCGGGCGGCTCAGCGTACTTTGTAGCTTTACGTCGGCAGATTCGAGTCTTGGGCTGGTAGCCTCGTCGAACCAGTTTCACGCGAACCCAGTCCGGGTTCACCGACGGGAGTTACCGGGAGGCGCGTAGCACATTCCGCCGCCGCTTGAAAACGGCAGTCCCCAGTGCTCTTGCATTATGGAACCTCACGGACCCTTCGAAAGCCACTTCACGATAAAGAAGTCGCCGATCGAGAGGGCATCCATGCCCCCGCATAAAAACTGCGAATGGGCCTCCCGCAATGCCGAGGGCAGCCCGGCCGGGAAACGCAGCGAACTTTACATCGGCGGTTTTTGCATTGCCCTGGTCGAGGCATCGGAAAATCGCCATTCGGGGAGGGAGTCGCGCCCGAGGGCCCAGCCGCCGAGGGTAAACATCCCTTCGGTTTGCCCCGATTCTCTACGCCAGGCGCCGCGAAGAGGGTTCTGCATCGAGGATACGTCCAGTCAAGAAAGCTCCTTCACCGCCGGTGAGCTTTATATCCAGCCATCGATTCGCGGGAAAGAGGCCATCCACAAAGAGGCGCAGAAAGTTGCTCGAAAGCGCCGGCGTTCGATTGCTCGACCCGTCGCCGGAGGGATGAAGAGTAAGTACGCGAAGTTCTTGCCCCACTTGCGACTGCCGGAACGCGAAGGATTTCCGGTCGCCGAGAGCACGCAATTCGCGAGAGCGGTGCTTGACGACCGCACCTGGCACATGGTTTGACAGAGCGGCAGCTTTCGTGCCAGGACGCTTCGAGTACGAGAACACATGGAGATAGGTGAACGGAAGAGCTCCGATGAAAGCAAG
Organism: Candidatus Acidiferrum sp.; assembly: GCA_036262755.1. Lineage (GTDB taxonomy): Bacteria > Acidobacteriota > Terriglobia > Acidiferrales > UBA7541 > Acidiferrum. The sequence goes on along the minus strand of DATAIH010000017.1, from coordinate 95,613 downwards.
CGTCGCGGCGTGATCCTCCCCTGTCTCACCGGGAAATCCGGCGATTACGTCGGTGCCGATGGCGGCGTGGGGAAGCCGCTCGCGAATGAGTTCAACGCGGCGCGCGTAGTGCTCGGCACGGTACCAGCGGCGCATGCCAGCGAGGATGCGATCCGAGCCGGACTGTAGGGGCATGTGGAAGTGCTTGGCAAGCCGTTCAGTCGAAGCGAAGAGCTCGATCAGGTCCCGTGTGACGTCCATGGGCTCGATGGAACTGACGCGCAGCCGCTCGACGGTCGTCTCATCCAGAATCCGGCGAAGCAGGTCCTCGAACTCCGCGCGTGGCGAGAGGTCACGGCCATAAGTGCCGAGGTTAATGCCGCTCAATACGATTTCACGATAGCCCGCATCGGCAAGCTTCTGGAGCTCGCGAATCACGCTTTCCGGCGGCAGGCTGCGGCTCCTTCCACGGACAAAGGGAATCACGCAAAACGAGCAGCGTGAATTGCAGCCGTCTTGAATTTTCAGCGTGGCCCGTGTGTGGTTCCCTCCTCCGCCGAACACCGGCGTCGTCAACAGGGTTTGCTGCTCCGAAATGTCGCCGACCAGAATGTCGGCTTGCGGCTCGGGCGGCGATGAAATTGCCGCGGTGAGCGATGAAACCGGAAAAAAACGATTCGAGCGCGACGCCTCGGACCGCGGCGAAACCCTTTCGATCAGCTCGGGGATTTGCGGTTTGTGTGAATTGCCTACGACCCACGCTACTCCGGGGAGCCGGCTCAACTCCTCGGGGGCGCGCTGCGCGTAACATCCGGTGACAATCACGCGAATGTTGGGATTTGCTGCATGCAGCTTGCGAATGGCGTCGCGAGCTTGCGCGTCGGCGGAAGCCGTCACCGTGCAAGTATTCACGACCACAACATCGGCATCCGTCGCGTCCCTGGCCGAAACACAGCCGCGCTCGAGCAACTGTCGCTCCAGAGCTGCGCCATCGGCTTGCGTCGCGCGACAGCCAAATTGTTCGATGTAAAAGGTGGTCACGGGGCCGCTCGGCTACGAGGATCTCCTTCGCCCGCGTACCAGAATATCGGTTTTCCCGGCATGCAGGAAGGGCTAGCCTTTACTCGGCGCCGCGCGCGCCGCTACAATCTTCGGCACCCATGGCGTCTCGACGGAATAATCCGACTGCCCTTAAAAACCCGACCGTCTCCATCGTGATTCCCGTTTATAACGAGCGCGGGACGATCGAGGAAATCTTGCGGCGCGTCCTGGACGCGGAAGTGCGCAAAGAAGTGCTCATCGTGGATGATTGCTCGACCGACGGCACTCGCGAAATCCTGGAGAGCATGGCCGCGCGTCAGGCGAATCACGAGAAATCGGTCCAGGCTCAGGATGGCGGCGATCCCATTGAGTTACGGGACCTGCGCTTCTTCTTTCAAACGCCTAACCACGGCAAGGGCGCGGCGCTCCGGCGGGGGTTTGCGGAAGCCACCGGTGACATCGTGCTGGTGCAGGACGCAGACTTGGAATACGACCCGCGCGATTATCCGGTGTTGCTCGAACCTATCATCGACGGCCGCGCCGACGTTGTCTACGGCTCACGGTTCCTCGGCGGGCCGCAGCGGGTGCACTACTTCTGGCACTACGTGGCCAACCGCTGGCTCACGCTGCTTTCGGATATCTTCACCAACCTGAAACTGTCCGACATGGAGACTTGCTATAAGGTCTTCCGTAAAGAAGTTCTAAAGGGCATCGCCATCAAGTCCAACCGTTTTGGATTCGAACCGGAAATCACCGCAAAAATCGCCAAGCACAACTGGCGAATCTACGAAGTGCCGATCACATACGCTGGGCGAACGTACGAAGAAGGCAAGAAGATCACCTGGAAGGACGGCCTGCAGGCTCTGTGGTGCATCATTCGCTTCCGATTGGGCGATTAGGCATTCGCCCGGGCATCATCTTTGTAGCCGCGCGGACGTTTCTGCTTCCAGGCCCACGCGGATTGAATGATTTCTTCGAGCGAAGAATGACACGGTTGCCAGTCCAGCATACGCTTTAATTTTTCCTTGCTCGCCACCAACACCGCCGGGTCCCCTAGGCGGCGCGGTCCAAGTTTCCGGGGGATTTTCCGGCCGGTAATAGCTTCCGCCGCGCCAATCACTTCGAGGATTGAATAACCGCGGCTGTTGCCAACATTGAATGCTTCCCCGGCCACGCGCTCAACTTCCAGCAACGCACGCACGTGGGAATCGGCTATATCCAACACATGAATGTAATCGCGAACGCAAGTACCATCCGACGTGGGATAGTCGGTTCCGAAAACATCCACGTACGCCAGGTCCCCTGCGGCCGCATCGAGCACGCGCGGAATCAAGTGCGTTTCCACGCGATGATGTTCGCCGCGTTCTTTCGAAGCGCCGGCGGCGTTGAAATAGCGAAGGCTCGCATATTGCAGCCCGGTATACGCTCGGTAATCCGCCAGAATCCCCTCGAACACCAGCTTCGATTTTCCGTACGGATTGATCGGCGCCTTGCGATGATCTTCGGGAATGGGCACGATTTCGGGCTCGCCGTAAGTGGCCGCCGTCGAAGAGAAAATAAACTTTCGCACGCCGTGGCGCGTCATGGCGTCCAGGACGTTTACGCCGCAACCTACATTGGTAGCGTAAAAGATGCTTGGCTCTTTCATGGACTTAGCTACCAGCGCTTCCGCGGCAAAGTGCATCACGGCGTCAATCTTATGTTGCGTGAAAACACCTTCGAGTTGCTGACGGTTTCCGAGATCTACATTGCAGAATGTTGCTCCCGGCGGCACCGCTGCAGCATGGCCCTCCAGAAGATTGTCCAGGGCGATCACATCCATCCCGCGCGCGAGTAAAACCTCCGCGCAAATACTGCCGATGTAGCCTGCCGCGCCGGTAACCAGAATGTTCAACGGGGCTCTGCTCCTGCACGGGTAGATACGAGGACACAGCTTCCTTGCAAAGCGCTAGGATACCTTAGAAGGGGGTTTTGGAAGAAGGAACAAACCGGGTTGCGCGGCGCCAATTAGGCCTGCGACAAGCGGCGCTGGAACGTCAGCAAAATCAAGTCCGCACGGCGGCGCACCCCGAACTTGTTCAGCAAGTTCGAGACGTGAAACTTCACGGTGCGTTCTGCGATATTCAGCTTGCTGGCGATTTCCTTGTTCGAGAGATTCTCCAGCAGCGAATCCAGCACCTCCTGCTCTCGCCGGCTCAGGTTGGCCACGGAATCTGTCTTCAGTCGGCGGCCCTGGCTCGTGAGAATCGAGTCTACAAATCCCGAAAGAAGCTGCCGGGGCACCCAGAATCCTCCGTTGGCAACTAAGGGCAACGCGCGGGTCAGTTGCTCCCGCGCTTCCATATAGGTAAGCAGACCTTTCACGCCGAGGCGCAGCAGCGAGAAACTGTTGTTTTCCGCGTGATTCTCTCCAACAACGATCAACCGCGACTCAGGATAACGCTCAAGGATGTTCGTGAGAAGCGCCCCGGTGGCGGGCTTTGCGGCGTGCGCGTCAATCACGTAGACGTTGGCTTTGGGCGGTTCCAAATGGCGCAAGTCCGGCGCGAGCACGGACTCCAGCTGTTGCGACAGCACCTTGAAGGACGCCTTCTCCAGAATTCGCTCAAATTCGCTCAGCACCAGGGGGTGCGGCGAAAGGATGCATACACTGAGTTTTGAGGACCCACGCTTTGTGTTCACTGGTGCCAGCCTAAAGAAAACTGGCCAAAGGGGCAAGTCCCTTTGGCGGGTGTGTTCCTGAATTGTTACTGACCAGTAGGGTGCTTTTGCGGGGATGGCAATGGGAGCGGTCTCGGATCGTCTTCGAAGCCCGCGGCGTCCCAACCTCGAGATTGCGGAGCCTTCCCGCGGCTCTGGGCGGGCCTAGTCGCCCTTTCAAGCCTCAAAAACAACGTTTCCCTGCATCCACGTTTCCAGCTGGCCACAGACCTCGCGTAAAATAAGGAGTTAGCTATTCTTGGTTTCCCCCGGCGGTTTGACCCGTCCTCGGCGAAGGCCCGCAACAAGCGCCGGTTAGGGAACCCGGCAAGGAGCATGGCATTTCCGCGAATGCGTAATCTGAACGAATCCGGCAAAGCGTTGCGCGAACTGCTCTCGCAGCGAATCCTTGTGCTTGACGGCGCCATGGGCACCATGTTGCAGCAACGCAACCTGAGCGCGGCGGATTTTGGCGGGCCCGAACTCGAAGGGTGCAACGAAAACCTGGTTCGCACACGCCCGGAAGTGGTCTTGGACATTCACCGGAAATACCTGGAGGCGGGGTCGGACATCATCGAGACCAACAGTTTTGGCGGCACCACCATTGTCCTTGCAGAGTATGGACTGGCCGCCGACGCTCACCTTCTTAACAAGCGCTCGTCCGAACTTGCGCGGAAAATGGCAGACGAATTCAGTACTCCGCAAAAGCCGCGCTTCGTAGCCGGGTCCATGGGGCCGACGACCAAAGCCATTACCGTTACGGGCGGCGTCACATTTCAGGGATTGCAGGAAGCCTATTACACGCAGGCGAAGGGGCTTGTGGAGGGAGGCGTGGATCTTCTGCTGGTAGAAACCTGCCAGGACACGCGAAATATCAAAGCGGCTGTTCTGGCGATTGGCCAGCTCTCCCGTGAAGTCGGGGCTAACATTCCTTTTATCATCTCGGTCACTATCGAACCGATGGGCTCGATGCTCGCCGGGCAAACCATCGATGCGATGTGGGCATCGCTGAAATACGCAAAGCCATTGGCTTTCGGAATGAACTGCGCTACAGGTCCGGAGTTCATGACCGACCACATCCGTACGCTGAGCCAGCTCACAAACGAATTCGTCTCCTGCTATCCGAACGCTGGTCTGCCGGACGAAGAGGGCAAATACCTGGAGACGCCGGGGTCTCTTGCGGCGCAACTCGAGAGGTTTGTGGATCACGGATGGCTAAACCTTGTCGGCGGCTGCTGCGGGACGACCGAGCAGCACATTCGGGCGATCTCGCAGATGGCCCAGGGCAAAAAGCCGCGCGAGCGCCCAGCGGAGACCCATCGCGCCATCTACACGGGGATCGAGGCCATCGAAGCAGAAGAAAGTACGCGGCCACTGCTGGTCGGCGAGCGCACTAACGTGATTGGCTCGCGCCTGTTCAAGAGTCTCGTGGCTGAGGAGAAATGGGAGGAAGCTAGCGAGATTGCCCGGCGGCAGGTCCGCGGCGGCGCGCAGGTCGTGGACGTCTGCCTGCAAAGCACCGAGCGCGACGAGAAAACGGACATCCCTGCTTTCTACGAAAAGCTAATCCGCAAAGTGAAGGCGCCCGTCATGATTGATACCACCGACCCGGCGGCCATCAACCTGGCCCTCACCTATTGCCAGGGCAAGTCCATCATCAATTCCATCAACCTCGAAGACGGTGAGGAAAAATTCCAGCGCACCGTGCCGATTGCGCATGAATACGGCGCGGCCGTGGTGGTCGGCTGCATCGATGAAGATACCGTTCAGGCCCAGGCGTTCACGCGCGAGCGCAAGCTGGCCATCGCACAGCGCTCGTACAAGCTGCTTACGAAAAAATACGGTCTTGCGCCGGAAGACATCATCTTCGACCCCTTGGTGTTTCCCTGCGCCACCGGAGACGAGAACTACATCGGCGGCGCGGTTGAAACCATGGAAGGCATTCGCCTGATCAAGCAGGCGCTGCCCGACGTGCGCACGATCCTCGGCATCTCGAATGTTTCTTTCGGTCTGCCGCCCGGGGCGCGCGAAGTGGTGAATTCCGTCTTCCTCTACTACTGCACCAAAGCCGGTCTGGACCTGGCGATTGTCAACACCGAAAAAATTGAGCGTTTTGCCTCGATTCCCGCTAACGAGCGGGAGCTGGCGGAAAACCTGCTGTTTTCACATCCACCCAAGAGCGCCCCCGCGAACCACTCCGCTACTCGTCTGCTGCGCGATGCCCCCCGGGACTGGCGTCAACAAAGCAAAGAACAGCGCGCCGCTGTCAATCAGTTCTGGATTGCCGCCATCACCGAGCATTTCCGCGGGGCCAAGAAAAAAGAAAAAGCCCGCGGCGCCGATTTGCCGCTCGACGAACGGCTCGCGAATTACATTTTGCAGGGCACGCGCGACGGCCTAATCGCCGACCTCGAACGCAAACGCGCCGAAGGCGCCGCGCCACTAGACATCATCAACGGACCACTGATGGCTGGCATGGCGGAAGTGGGCCGCCTCTTCAACGCCAACGAATTAATCGTCGCCGAAGTGCTGCAGTCCGCAGAGGCCATGAAAGCTGCCGTGAGCCATCTCGAACAGTTCATGGAAAAAGCAGACTCCACCAAGCGCGGCAAAGTGGTTCTTGCTACGGTCAAGGGCGACGTCCACGACATCGGCAAGAATCTTGTAGAGATTATTTTCAAAAACAACGGCTACGAGGTCGTGAACCTGGGCATCAAGGTGCCGCCCGAGGAATTGATCAAAGCCTACCAGGAGCACCACCCTGACGCCATCGGGCTGTCGGGCCTGCTGGTGAAGAGCGCGCAGCAAATGGTGACGACGGCCAGCGACTTGAAAGAGGCGGGAATCGAGGTCCCCTTGCTGGTAGGCGGGGCAGCACTCTCCGCAAAATTCACCGAGACCAAGATCGCGCCCAGCTATGGCAGGGCGGTTTGCTACGCAAAGGACGCGATGGCGGGCTTGCGTTTGATGAATCAGTTGATGGATCCGGCCACACGCGAAACGGTGTTGCGCGAGCACACCACGTCGGGAAACGGTTTCAAGATCTCCACCGCCGTTGCCGTCTCGCCCCTTCCCAGAGCGGGGCGGTCGCCAAGCGTCCGCGCGGATCTGCCGATTCCTCCGGTGTCCTATCTCGACCGCAAGGTTCGCTTGGTGCCCGATCTGCGCGAAATCTGGAGCTACGTCAATCCCTACATGCTTTACGGGCGCCACCTCGGTTTTCGCGGCAACTTCGAAAAGCGCCTGGGGGATCGCGACCCCAAAGCCATCGAGTTGTTTGAGGGCATGGAGGAAGTGCGAAACGAAGCCGCGTCGTTCATGAGAATTCGCGCCGTGTGGCAATTCTTCGAGGCGGCATCGGACGGAGAGTCGCTACATCTTTTCGCGCCCGGAGCGAAACACGCGCTGCACACCTTCCGATTTTCCAGGCAGCGTCAGAGGGACTTTCTCTGCCTCAGCGATTACGTTCTGCCGTCTCAGAACGGCCAGCGCGATCACCTAGCCCTTTTTGTCGTGACCGCGGGCGAAGGCGTCCGTCAGCGCTCGGAAAAGTCCAAGAACGAGGGCTACTACTTCCGGAGCCACGGGTTGCAGGCTCTGGCCATCGAAACCGCGGAAGGCTGCGCCGAATGGCTGCACCGCCGCATCCGCGAAGACTGGGGCTTTCCCGATCCGCCGGAGACGACCATGGCCGAGCGCTTCACCTCGCGATATCGCGGCAAGCGCTACAGCTTTGGCTACCCGGCATGCCCCAACCTGGAAGATCAGGCTGGCATCTGGAAACTCCTGAAGCCCGAGGACATCGGTGTGCAACTCACCGAAGGCTTCATGATGGATCCGGAAGCCAGTGTAAGTGCGCTGGTTTTCCACCATCCCGATTGCACCTACTTCTCCGTGGGCGAGCCGAGCCAAGACATTCCATGAACCAAGCCGGACGCTCTCGATTCGAGTGTTGACTCCAACGGATGAAACTGGCGAGTGTTATCAGCCTTTCGGAAACAAAGTGGCTCAGGGACCATCCGCACTCATCATTTGTTCGACGATCTCGCAGATAATGTGACCCGTCAGGATATGGCACTCCTGAATTCGTGGCGTCTCTTCGGAAGGTATGCGAATCGTGCAGTCCGCAATATCTTTCAGCAACCCTCCGGACGCCCCCGTGAGAGCAACGGCGTAGATTGATCTTGACTTTGCAACTTCCAAGGCCCGGAACACGTTGCGCGAGTTTCCGCTGGTTGAAATGCCCACGGCTACGTCACCCTGCTTGCCCAGGGCATCGAGCTCCCGCGCGAACGCGAGATCAAATCCGTGATCATTTCCTGTTGCCGTCAGCGATGAAGGGTTCACACCCAATGCGATTGCGGACAAGGGAGATCTTTCCTTCAAATACCGTCCGGTGAACTCCGCCGCCAGATGCTGAGCGTCGGCGGCGCTTCCTCCGTTTCCAAAGAAAAAGACCCTTCCGCCAGAACGAAGAGTGCCGACCATGCGCAAAGCCACTTGAACGATTAGATCCTGGAGGTGGCGATCGAGGAGCAGCCTTTGCTTTGCATCGAGGCTGCGCTGAATTCTATCCCGGACGAGATCTTCGAGGAATGCCAGGTCCTGTCTCTGTTGCGTCATCCGAGTCCGCCGCCAATCGGGAAACTGACTTCCTTTCCGCCCCTTAGTGTCACACACCCAAAGACCTCAAGTCACAACGAGTAAGCTCGCTGGCGGCAAGTCTCAGGTTCAACCGTACTTGTGCGCCGACGGGCTGACGGAAGGGGCAGGCTCGGTGCCGCTGAGGCTGCCCCTGAGGCAACGGAAGGGATTGGCGGGAGAGCCTCCCAGGCCGCATCTCGGTCGGGTACCCTCGGCGGGTGTCTCTCCGTCGCTTTGTCGCCCCGGTGGAGCGCCTTTCGTGATGCGTGTGCGCGCTTTCATTCCAAGATACGCATTATCAATAGGATAGGGAAATTCGGGAGGCCGGAATGGCGGTGACCGTCGAACACTTTCTGGTTTTCGGCATGGACCGGAAAGGTGGCAAGGAAAAGGGAAAATTGGATAGATGATTTCCTCTTTTCCAAGTCGCTACGGGGAGCGCAGGATCAGCGGCCCCCCGGAATTCACCTGTCTTCTCCTAATTTGATCATAATAAATAGCTTAGAGGCATGTCGCTCCGAGCATCCAGGCACCCTAGGACTCGCTGCTGGCCATGACCGTGCTTCTAAGCTCCCGGTGACTGTTCCCTCAGAGGTGCAGGTCTGTTTGCGGGCCGGGCGGGGGAGGCTAAGGATCGCAGGAAATGATGAGAAATGGTGAGATCACGGTCGCGGAAGTGCGGCGGATACTTCGCCGCTATTGGTGGATTCCCCCGATACTGACAGTCTTGCTGGGCCTGGCGGGCTATCTAACCACAATGGCCCTGCCGAAGAAGTTCACGTCGTCTACTCTTGTTCTTGTTGAGGAACCGACCGTACCCGCGGACTTTGTCAAGCCGGTGGTGACCGAGGACCTGAATCGCCGGCTGGCTTCCATGCAGGAACAGATTCTCAGCCGCTCGCGGCTGCAGCCGATCATTGAGAAATTCAATCTGTATGCCGACTTGCGCGGCAAGGCGCACATGGAGGACTTGGTCGAGCAATTGCGCAGGAACATCGAAGTGGAGCTGAGTCAGCCGATGCCAGGGGCGGTCAATCGGCAACCTCCAGGATTCCATGTCAGCGTGACGTTCAACGACCCGCAGATCGCCCAGCAGATTTGCACGGAAATCACCTCTATGTTTATGCAGCAAAACGTGAAGCGTCGCGAACAGCAGGCCGCCGACACTACCCAGTTCCTGAGCCAGCAATTGGCGGAAGCCAAGGCCAAACTCGACGAGCAGGATCAAAAGCTCGCCGAATACAAAACCAAGTACTTGGGCTCGCTGCCGGAACAGGAGCAGAGCAACCTGGGCTTGCTTTCCGGAATGAACACCCAGCTTGAATCCGTCACGCAATCTCTCAGCCGCGCCCAGCAGGATAAGGCTTTCAACGAAACCATGCTCAGCCAGCAGGAAGCCAGCTGGAAATCTCAACAGGCTGGACAGCAGAATCCGGATACCCTGGAGCAGCAAGTGGCTGCGATGCAGGACCAGCTCGTTGCGCTGCAGGCCAGAGACACGCCGAACCATCCCGATGTCATCAAATTAAAATCAGAGATTGAACAACTAAAGCGAAGGATGGCCGAAGATCCCGGCACGAAGAGCCCCGTGACAAGCGCGCCATCGACGCTGCGGGAGCCGCCGTTGCTTCAACAACTCCGCGCCAAGCTCAAACAGGACGAAATGAGCATCGCGGACCTCGCTAAGCAGCAGACCCAGATTCGAGAGCAGATTCGCACCATACAGGCGCGAGTCCAGGCAAGCCCGATGGTTGAGCAGCAATTCAAGGAGCTGACCAGAAACTACCAGACGGCCTCTGAAATCTACAACGATCTGCTGAAGAAGCGTGAGAATTCCGCCATGGCCACGGATCTCGAACACCAGCAGGAGAGCGAGACGTTTAAGGTGTTGGACCCTCCGAGTCTCCCGCTTACTCCTTCGTTCCCCAACAAGCTCGTCTTTGCCGGCGGAGGATTAGGGGCCGGTTTTGCCTTGTCACTCGCCATGCTTTACGTTTTGGCCCTGAGCGACCGGGCCATGCACTCGGAACGGGATGTCGAGCTGTGCCTGAAACTGCCGGTCCTGGCTGCGGTTCCGAGTTTTGATATCGCAGGCCACGGCGCCACCATCAAGGCCGGACGAGGAAAGACGTGGCATTGGTCGCAGCAAAGGCATAACAACTCCGATGGAGAGAAGGTTCGCGCCGTATGAGCCGAATTAGGGAAGCCTTAGAGAAAGCAGCGAAGGAACGGTCGGTGCGTGGCTCGGGCCAGACTTCCGGGGACATCATCGATATTCTTGAAGCAGAGACCCCAGGCGGGGCTTCCGTTCGAACGGAGGTTCAACCTAGTGCGAACGAGTCCCCACGGAACGTCGCGGCCGTCCCGCCGGAGTTTGCTGCCCTGGTTTCTGCGTGCAGAGCCGTCGAGTTTGTGCCCACATGCTGTGTCTTTGCGAAGGACGCCAGCGACTATGCGGCTGCCGAAAGATTCCGGACGCTGCGCTCGCGGCTCTTTCAAATCTCCTGTACGCGACCCCTGCGCTGCCTGTTGCTGACCAGCAGTGTCCCGGGGGAAGGCAAGACTTTTGTAGCGTCGAATCTCGCTCAATCCTTTACTCGCCAGGCCGGGCGAAAAACGCTCCTCATCGACGCAGACTTGAGGGTTTCGAGACTGCACCATACCCTCGGTGCCCAGAATGAACCCGGGCTCTCCGACTATCTCAAAGGGGATGCAGATCTCACGGAGGTGCTCCAAGTCGGCAAGGACGGCGGTTTGTGCTTCATCCCCGGGGGAACGTTGGTCTCCGATCCAAGCGGGCTGTTGCACGGGGAGAAAATGAAAGCCCTGCTCGAAAGGATGGCGCGGATATTCGACTGGGTCATCTTGGATTCGCCGCCGGCCATCGCTGTTCACGACGCGAGCATCCTCGCCGACATGTGCGATGGAGTGCTTTTCGTCGTGCGCGCGGGTGCCACGGATTTTGCGATTGCCCAAAAGGCGGCGGCCGAGTTTCAGGAAGAAAAGCTGCTGGGGGTGGTATTGAACCGCGCCGATAGGAGCGAATCGTACGGAGAGTATTACTACGGATATTCGAGTGCCAAGCCGGACTGAGCGGGAAAGCAGGGAACGAAGGGTTGCCGTTCCGAAGGCCGAGTTTCCCTAGCGGCAGTTCGAGCAATTGCCGGCACATCGCCGGGCCGACGACGACACTGCTCACCAACCGTCTGGACTTGTACGGTCGAACGAGCCGTGGCGGGTTACTCCGGCCGGCAGCATCCGCACCCCGTTCTTTACCACATCAGCATGACGCAAAGAGCGTCGCTGCATAAGATAACGATTAGGCCCCGGGATCCAACCGCCATTCCCAGTAACGAAGCTCGCAATCGGCTCCCTCCACGACCAGCGCTGCGACGAAGTCTTGCTCTGGACAAAAGGAACGCAATTGCCAACGGGTGGCATCTTCGCTGCTGAGGACCGCGGGCTGTCCTGGATTCATGGATACGTCGAAATCCTCAAGCTTCATGTGCAAACCCTCTCCGCGCGCCTTTAGATACGCTTCTTTCCGGGTCCAGCCCACGTAAAAGGCCAAGTTCTGGATGTTGCGGGGCAAGGCGAGGAACTCGGCCCTCTCTCGAGTAGAGAAATAGCTCTCGACGATGTCAAGACTTGGGATTTCCGGTTTCTTCCTTTCCAGATCAACACCGAGTTCGCGATTCAAGGACAAAGCATACAGAGCTAGACCGCCTGAGTGGCTCAGACTGAACCGCAATTCGGGATTCCCACGAACAGCCGGTTTACCCTTTGGTGCGACAGCAAACTCTATGTCCTCTGCCGAATAGCGGAGATACCGACTGAGCAGTTGCCGGAGAATCGCCCGGGCCAGCGTGAAGTGATTTCTGTCGCGCTCGAACGCATAGCGTTTTGCACGCTCTTGTTCTTCCTCGTTCAGTAGACGCCACATCCGCCGGACGACGTCAGAGTTTTGATTGAGGTCGGCCCTCCAAAGATGCACCTCACCGTTCCCCAATTCAGTATTGGAGGGAGCAGCCGACCAAGCGACCGGTTCGAGCATTGATACACTCACTCGCTCTCTAGAGTTGCTACCAGTTTGAAAGCAAATGTATCCCTCATCAAGCCTTTGGGCTAGGAGTGCGCCGACGGCTTCGCCCGGGCACCGGCCGACAGACACCCGAGATCACGAAAAACGCGGGCCGGTTACCCATTCGGCTGTAGACGGAAGCCAACGGCGACCATCATCTGAGGTGGTTTTGCTCTCACGGACTGTGCGGCCCCGCTGGAAATATTGGCTTCCTGCTCTCGCAGTCGGGATCATGATTTCGTTGCTGTCGACTCGCTACTTCAGTGGCAAAGAGAACCGCGCGTGTGTTTCGGTGCTGTGACGGCTCTTCCCTTCCGCAACCCGTCGCGGGCTTTACCTGATGCACGAAGGCCTTCGGAAGCCGTTCTACTGCATTCGGAAGCAGCGCTCCCAACAGCAGCTTTGTTCAACCCTCGCTGCTGGTCAAGTAGCGTGACCGCAACGTACGCCAGTATTCTCCCAAGGCATGCCGTTCGTCGTGCGTTACAAACTCGCCCAGCCACAAAGTAGCAGGAAACGCTAGAGTCACCAGCGAGCGAAGAATCATCCCTCTGAATATCGGAGTAATGGGGATCAAGGCTCCCAGTTCGTAGAAGACCGTACCGCCCACAAGCAATAGGGTGATGCGCTTCAATTGATAGTGGATGCGATACACTCTCTGGCCATAGTAAGCATTGAAGGCTGCATAGCTTGCGTACCCGCCAAGCGTGGCCCACGCCGCGCCCATCATGCCCAGACGCGGGATGAGCCACCAATACAAGAGCACAACAATCGCCCCGGCGATGAAGATGCTGTGCATCTTGTAGAAGGTTCGTTTCGTAACATAAAAAGATGCGTCCATGACGATGGTCCAGCTGTAGAAAATGTAGGCGGCTCCCACAATCGGCACAACTCGGTAAGCATCCCAATAGGATCGCTCGGCAAAAAACCGGATCAGGTACGGACCTAGGAGGGCAAATCCGAGCGTCGAAAAGGTTGAGGCGAATATGAGATAAGTGGCAATTCGTCCCAACTCAAAAGGGCCATCCGGCTTTTTGGATATGTCCACCATTGTGACACTCCATATCTTCAAGAACGGCATGAGTACCAGAGACATGGAGAGAAGCCCGACCCGGTATCCGAGACCATACAGTCCCACGTCCGCAGCGGTCCCGTAGTGATTGAGAAAATAGCGATCCCCGTTGTTCAACAGAAAGCTGGCGAACCCGCCTGCCATCACGGGGGCCCCAAAGCGCAACATTTCCCCGAGCAGCTTGCCGTTGAAGCGAAACCCCGTGCGGCGAAACACGTAGAGGGTCACGACGATGGCATACCCAGCCGTATGAAGCACAGTGGCCCAGAGAATGCCCATTAATCCCCACCGGAACCAGTACACAAACAGCAGGTTTAGAACGATCGCCACCAGCGCCCGCGAGGTAAATACGCCAACGTAAAGAACGGAGCGCAGCTGCGACTGAAGATAAAGCACGGCCATCTGGAAGACAGTCTCGAAGTAGGTCCCAGCCAGAATGAGCAATACCGCCGCGGCGTAGGCACGCGTTCCAAACAGCAGCGACGACCAAATTCTCGAACCCAACATCGTTAGCAGAATGGCTGTGAATCCGAACCCGCACAGGAATTGCAGTGCCGTGCCATAAACAACCTTCTGACGCTCAGGTTCGTCACTGCTCATTTGATAGAAAGTGAGAAGCGACGAGCGCAACCCAAACGACAGAATCAATAGCAAAATATCCTGGCTGCGATTGAGCAGTTCCAGCACGCCGTAGATTGAGGGGTTGACGCGGTAGGTATAGATCGGAATCATCAAAGCCGGGAGAACGTTCATCAGAACGACTCCGAGCCCGTACACAAGAAAATGCTTGATCCACTCGCGCAGTTTCAACGACTACTCCATTTCTCGTAGCTGCTCGCAAACTCGAACAAGTGACCGCCCTAGCTCATGGACGTGTGGCCCGTGCGCTCGGCGGCAATGTGACACCTGGCTTCACTTAAAGCATTTCGGGCGCGACACCGGAAAGGCACACTCTAGGATCGGCCTGGGTCTCCGTACTACCAGGCCGGTGAATCTTGGGCACGGACAGTGGCTTCTGTGCGACTGCGCACAAGATCTCTCGTAAACTGGGAAATCGCAAAGCGATTCGGTACAAAAAATATTCCAGATAAAAAAGAGGCCCGAACTGGATCAAGCGTTGCCGTCCCGGAACCAAGTGCACGGTCTCATCCGCAAACCCGGCCTGCTCGAGAACTCCGCGGAGTCTTGCGGGCGTATTGCACCGATAGAGCGTCGGAAAGACATCCTCAGGTTCGCGGTCCCATAACCTCTTCAGAACCTGTCTGTGAAACCAGAAAGGCGTGGCCCAAGAAACAACGTTGGCCCAATGAAAGATGTTCGGCGTTAATAGGATCACGACCCCACCGGGCCGCAACACACGGAAAAACTCAGCAAAGACCCTCGTGGGTGCGGAGAGATGCTCAACCACCATGTTGCAGGTGATAAGGTCAAACGTCTCGTTGCCAAGGCAAAGATCCTCCAAACGGCAAGCGACGCGCCGGATCGGGCTGGGAGCCGCCAAGGAAGGGACATCAATGTCGGCTCCGACGATCATCTTGGCCGCTTCCAGGAATCCTTGCTCTATGCGTTTAGCATCACGCAGCCACGAGGGTATTAGGGTATGACCGCAGCCAGCGTCAAGCCATACCATCCCAGGGCGAAAATGTTGCTGAAGCATTCGGAGATAGAATTCTTGTTCGTGCTCCGCTCTTCTCGCGCGCGACCTGAGCCCGCTGAGCCCGGAGGGTTGCTGCTCCTGGGATACGTCAGTGTTCACTTCGGGGATCGCCATGGCTTTCAAGGTGCATTCTCCGTTGTGCATAGTTGGCTCGTCTGAACCGACGGCCGTGGACCGATGGTCTTCCTCTCTTAGCGTAAAGCAACCAGCAAACCAACGAATCCTTGCCGTTCTCCTGACAGCGGCCACCGTCAATGGCCGCCAACCAGCTTTCCTTTGCCAAACGTCCCGCGTGTTCGGGTCCGTTGTGCAACCTGACTCGCGATCCCTAGCGGCCTTCTGAATCTTGTTGCCACGGTCGGAGCCGCTTCCCGGGCGGCGCCTGGGGATTCTGTGAATGTGTTGGGTGTCGAACAGAGTATGTTGCGGTTCGCAGCCACTAGACCCGCTAGAAGGTACCAATAGGGACGATACAAAGTGTGGCCAACCAGGCTCAGAAAAAGGATTCCAACGCACATTACAGAGCACGCGATCGCCGTCTGATAATTCAGCTCGGTTTCGGGAGCGCGCCTTCGCAAAACGAATTGAAGCCCCTTGACAATCTGCACGAAGAAATAACCAAAGGCGGCGAAACCTACGATACCCAGCTCGCATGCAATCTGAATCAGCAGATTGTGCGGGTTCATCCACGCTTTATGCTCGCCGTGCAGGTAAATCAGCCCATAAGCTGTCGGAAACTGCCCGGCGCCGACACCGACGATCGGATTGTGAAAAAAGATCTTCTCTCCTGCCTTCCAGACCTCCAGGCGCAATTCGTTTGAAGCATCTAGCTGCCCTCCCGTGGCATAGCTCTCCACCGTTAGATAGCGCTGCCGGTACGCGTTTGGCAAAGCCACCCAGACCAAGCAGGAAATCACTCCACACGCGACGAAACTAAGAACCTTCCGCTTGGATTGAAGAGTGTAGTAGATTCCGATTGCTGCAAGGCCAATCACAGCGATCCGGGAACCGGTCAATAAAAGAGCGATGAGCGACGCGGTGCCGCACGCAAGCAACAAGAGGCGAGCGAGAATACTGCGGGTGCAGCGAAACAGCACAACCGTGAGCGGGAGGAGCGCCAGCAGCAGACCTGCGAGTTCATTCGGGCCGCCAACAATGCTATTCACTCCTTGTGCGCGACTTAGACTTCCCAAGTCGTATTCCAGCTCATAATACTGGCCGCCCGCGTAGGACCACAGGCTGCTGCCCGCGATCCAGGCAGCGATCACCGTAATGCACCATAAGATCATGCGAAGCCGAGGCTGCGAATCCACCAGTAAGCTGAGTAAAACAACCAGGGCGATCAGTTTAACTAGCGCCAACACCGAGTTAGCCGCTCCTCCCAACCACACGGCGAGAGGCACGGAGAGAATGGCCGCGGAGAGAAGAACAAAACTTCCTGCGATTATGGGGTCCGATAGGAGTGCGGGGCCAGAGCGGAAGGCCCTGCGGTAAATGAGAACCCCGATCAGAAGCGTGCCGTACATCAGCTCGATTCGAAATGGTTCCAGAGCCGGGATCAACTCTCCAGGCTGGACAAAGTGGATAACCATGAAGACCAACATGCCGAGGAACGGGCGAAACAGGCCGGCAATGGCCAGTGGCGCGCCTAAGAGGATGATGAGCCCGAGGGTGAGGTAAGAATCCATGATTCAGTCAACCGTCCGCGTGTCCTGCCAAGATACCTCAGGCGCGTATCGCTTCGACGACGGAACTCCTAAGGGCCGGTCTTACATAGGAAACACAAAATCTCGTCTTTCCCGAGCGCTCCCTCGCAATCTCGGTGACCTCTTCGAACGTCCATTGAAGCGGGTCGGGAAAGAAAGAGCGGAGTCTCGTGCGCAAGGACTCAAGGTCGGAGGCGCTGAAATTCGGCCCAGGCACGTAGCGCACGTGAAAATCGTGAAGCGTTCTTTGGATCACTTGGAGCTTCTTCAGCCCTGGACAGACTTGTATCACTCGATTGGTCAAAGCGACTCCCGGCACGACATTGCCGTTTGGCATATGGAAATTGTCTGTCGTACGTCCCACTATTTTCTTGATCAATGGAAACCCGCGTCCGCACTTGCAGGGGCCGGGCGCGACTAGAGCGCAGTCGTTAATGCGGTACCGGATAAGCGGCATCCCGTCATTCAGAAGGTCGGTGACGAGAATCTCGTGCAACCCTTCGACTTCGGCACCGTTGACTGGCAGAAATTCGACGTACACCGCCTTGGAATGCAGATGGAGGCCCTGATGCGCTTCGCACTCGGCGCCGACCATCCCAAAATCGCGTGTTCCATAATGTTCGAACACGCTACAGCCCAGTGCTTGTTCGATGACCATTCGTTGCTCGTCCTGCAACGGCTCAGCCGTGCAGATCGCGCTCTTGGGACGATGATAGGGACGGCCGCACCCCAGCAAGTACTCGCAGAACAGCGCGAGCGGAGTCGGATAGGCATAGACGATCTTGGGACGGAACTCGTTGAGGAGTTGCCGGTAGGTCTCCAGAACCGTGGGGTTGAGAACAGATGTCGGTGCCCACACATTCCTAAGGACGTGCCGATCATACAGGCGCCAGCGTGTGCTGGGATTCGGATGGAAATCCTGCTGTGCGCCCCACAGTCGGAATATCTTGTCGCCGGGCCACATCCCTGCCCAACTATCCAAATGTGTCTGAACAAACATCCTTCCCCGCAAGCACTCGGGAGATCGCAACAGCGGCACCGGTGTATCGGTTGTTCCTCCAGTTGCCGCTTGCGGTAAGGATTCCCGGGAGTAGCGCCGAGACCAGAGACCGTCCAGATTTTGACGAATATCCTCCCGCGTAAGAACCGGGATCCTCTGTAGGTCCTCAAGTGTTCGGATATCTCGAGGGTTGACACCAACGCGATCAAGCCGTTCGCGGTAGAACGGCGTCGAATCATAAGCATTCCGGAGCAGGCGTGAAATCGCGCGCAACTGCAGCTCCTCATTCTCAGCCATTGACATTCTTTCGAGCCGTTGTAACTCCTTAATGCCCGGTCCCAGCCCGCGGTACACCTTCCCGACGAGGACTGGGTTAATCACCCGAATGAACGATTGATTTACTAGACTGGGTTTCTCAGTTTCGAGGCTCATAGATTTCCATTTCCCGGGGCTCCTGTGGGCAACGGTTGTGCGGGTCCCCAAGATGGCCGCACGGAAGAGACCGTGAAGCGGTGCTTGCCGCTAGGCGGACGATCAATTTTGGGCACAACTTGTGTGGTGAAGCTGATACTTGGCCCAAAGGCCTGCTTGAGGCGGTCGCATAGCAGCGAAGCGGGATATTCGGTGACTCCGGGGCGGAGCACCAAATAAACATCTACATTAGATAGATCCTTCTGGTTGATCTGGAACAACGCCACATCGGGCATATCGTAGAAGAGATGGGTAAAGAAGACACTGTGAATAAGCTTGCCTTCTGGCGTGACTATAAAATCGCTTGACCGTCCCCAGATTTTGGCGAGCAGTGGAAACTCCCGTCCGCAACTGCAGGGCGTGCCAGTCCAACTTCCGACATCCTCAATTTCGTAGCGAAGGAAGGGCATGAAGTAGTTGGTCAAATCCGTTAGCAGGATCCTCCCTGGCACACCGGGCGGAACGGCTTTGCCATGATCATCGACAATTTCGATGTATCGCGTCAAAGCATTCACATGGAGACCGCGACGCGCTGGACACTCAACTGCGAGGTTGTTGATCTCACGCGACCCGTAAAAATTATAGACGGGACAACCAAAGGCCCGCTCGATGACTTCCCTGCGATCGTCACTAAGAACATCCGCGGTTGTCTTGACCGCAATCGGGCGAATGAGATTTTCTTGCCGTTCGAGGAGAAATTTGGCAAAGACCTCGAGAGCCGACGCATAACCAATCACATGGCGCGGCTGCCAGCGAACCAACATCCTGCCAAATTCCTCCATCTGAGATGCATTTAATGCAAACGCATTGCATACCCGTAATTGCGCCAACTCACTATAGAGTCGCTCTCGCCAACTCTGGTCCGGAATGTCCCGATCGGCGCCCCACAGGGACGCAGTGCGGTCGCCAGGCCGAATTCCCCACCAGCCTTCAACAAAAGTCTGGCTGGCGTGAGCGCGGTCCCAATAATGGGCATCTTGGAAGAACTGCACCGGTTTACCGGTTGAGCCGCCGCTCGCGTTCGCTAGTCCGGATGACCTCTCGCGGTTTTCGGCGAGAAGTTCACTACAGGCGGCTTGGACAGTGGCCTTGGTAAGAACGGGGAGGCGCGCAAAGTCCTCGCGAGAGCGAATGTCTTCGGCCTGAATTCCGGATTCGGAAAACAGTCTTCGGTAGTAGGGGACATTTCGGCTGGCATGAAGGACGATGGCCTGAATCCTACTCCACTGAACGTTCTCAATGGTCGCCAGAGAAGCGAACTCATAACTACGAAGTTCGCGGAGATAACGCGGAGCAGAGGGACGCCAACGCTTAAGCAGTAAGGGATACGCGCAGCGCCGGATCGCTTCTGAACGGAATCCAAGAAACAGGTTGGGCCGAGTCATGCTAGCTGGCAGCCCTCTTTATGGCATTTGGTTCAGTTATTTTCGACATGCGGTCACCTCAAGAGCAATATCAATCACAGGCGGAGGCCAAGCTCGTGTAATAACTCTGGGCTCGGAGAGCAAATTTCCGCAAACTGTACTGTGAAGCGGTAGCGAGACATTCGGCTCGCAACCGAGATCGCATACTCGCGTCCTTCGCAATTAAGACCAGCTTTTCAGCTAAGTCAGCTGCGTTTCCCGGCGCAAAAAACAACCCACTTACCAGTTCACGATTAGGCGGGATGTCGGAGACGACCGATGGGAGACCCATGGCCATGTACTCGAGGACGGAATTCGAGCTACCCTCGCTGTGCGAGGTCAAAACGCCAAAATCCGCCGCCGCCAAGTAAGGATGGACATCCGATTCTCGGCCGACAAAGCGAACCATATCGCCTAAATTCAAAGTCCGCGCGTGCAGCTCCAGTTCCTCGCGGAGCGGCCCGTCGCCTACGATAAGCACTTGTGCATCGGGAAGGTGCGGCCGGACGCTTTTAGCGGCATCCAGAAGCGTCGGAAAATCTTTGATGGTCGTCAAGGCCGCAACCGACACGAAGATGGGTCCTTTATCGTTAAGCCTCAATTTCTGGCGGATACTGGAGCGCTCGGCGCCGGTTACTGGCGCAAAACGCGTGAGATCAATGCCATTAGGAAGAAGTTCTAAATGGCCCGCAGGGACGTTTTGAACACTCCTGGCATAGTCCCACATGGCGCGCGAATTGCACTGCCAGGTATGAGCCAAGAATGAGATCAATCGCAGCGCGATGCGGTGAGCAATGGTTGCCCGATACCCGCCGTTACGCCTCGACCCGACAATTGCAGGAACTCCGGAAAGTCTGCCGGCCACAATGCCCAGGAAGATGCCTTCGATAAAGAACGTCTGAACTATGTGCGGCCGCATCCTGCGCAAGAGGCGTGCGAGCCTGAACAGGCGTGCCGGCAAGGATAGCTTGTGGTTTGCATCTGGGCAGATGAATCGTGTCTTGCACGGCATGGGAATCTCGACGCCCGCAGGGCGGAATATGAGGCACAATTCCGGATCGAAGTAGTTGCGGTCCAACGCCTGGATCAGCGCATGCAGTTGACGCTCCGTGCCACCTTCCCACTGGGAAATTTCGTCCAGGACGAATACGATTTTGGTACGGCCGTCGCCCTCTGACGGGCGGCGTTTTCCTGCCGGTGCAACCCTAGCCAAACAAGCGCTCTTCGCAATCGAGAAGAGGGTTTTATCCGCATTGAATTTGGCTCCGTTCGCGACGATCGAATCGCTTATCGCAATCCTTGGCAAATACCAGGGGTCATCCCCAGCGGTGATTAGTCCGCCCGGATTGGTGGCCACCGCATGTCCGTAACCGGCCTCGCGTACCGCGTCTCTAACCAACGCAGTAGCTGCACCCCAGGGATATGCAAAGCTCAGGACTTCCGAGCCAAGCCGCTCTTGGAGCTCGCGCCTCGAGTCACGGACTTCTACGAGTGCGCGAGCCGGCTCAAGGTGGCTCAAGAGAACGTGGTTGAGGGTGTGCGACCCGAAAGATATTCCCGAACCGTGCATAGCGAGGACTTCATCCCAATTCAAAAAAGCGCGATCGCAAGAGGCCCCTGCCAATCCCGCGGACTCTTCCAGGTCCTGTGTAAATTCCTCGGCCTCCTCACTGGAACGGGTCAGGAGAAACCGTTTGAGCCGTCCGTCCGGTGTCAGAGTGTCTTTTGCCACAGGAAACCAGGGGAAATGACGTGCAACTTTTTCAATCACAGCGTCACGGTATTCGGCGGGTCGCAGTTCTTGCGCGCATTGCCACAAGCGTTCTTGCCAAAACCGGCGGTTCGTTCCAACAAATCGAACTGGCAAGAATATGGTGGCGGGAATGTTGCGCGCCCGAAGGATCGGAAACGCGTACTGAAAGTTATCTCGCCAACCATCGTCGAAGGTAATCGCGCAAAGCGGTTTCTTGCTAATGTTGCGTTTGTTCCGCTCTTTAGCCAAAACGTCGAGCGGCAAGATAGTCGAATTCTCTTTCAGCCAGTCCAGAGTATTGGCGAAAACTTCCTCCGACGTAGCAAGTTCCGGATCATAGCAGGGTGCGCCTAGAGGCAGGACGCGATGAAACATGAATACCGAGGCGCCACTGCGAAAAATCCGGCGAGTCACATTGCCCATTAGGGGCAAGTTCGCCAGTTCATTCACGAACGAGCTACGACGCCGATCATTTTGTGCCAATTTGCTCATATGCCAAGGCCCATTGTTCAGCTATTTCGCGATCCGCGAGATTCTCTGTGTGGCTTAGACTGCTGCGGAGCTCTCCAGAAAAGGCTTCCACGATCGGCGCAAAATGAAAATCCCGTAGCAGGCGTTCCAGTTTCCGGGCGGTTGTCTGCAACCCGGTATACTGGCGAAACCGCGATCGCGCCGGCGCCGCAAGTTGCGGCTGTTCGGGATCAAGTTCCCAAGGATGAATGTAAATGACTGAGCGCAATTTCTCTCTGCCATTCAGCCGCCGCAATCCCCAACGCGTATAGGCGTAGGGCAGAATCCGGAAATATCCGCCTCCGCCAACCGGGAAATTGTGACTCGCCACAGCCAAGGCGGCGACGGGAAACTCGATCAGTCTTCCGTCGGCGATGAGATGCGGGATCCGTGGAGCACTTGCATTGCCGTAAAGATCGTGTTTTATGGGAAAGATACTCGAATCGTAGCAAAAACCCAGGTTTCCCAGGATTTCCATGGCCCATTCGGTCCCTTTGACCATTGAGAAGCTGGGAGCGCGATAACCGAGGACTCGCTTTCCAGCCGCCTCTTCAATCGCTCCCTTGGCGCGCTCCGTGTCCTCCCGAAATTGTTCAGGCGTCAGTCGGTACACCAATCGATGCCAATAGCTATGGCAACCGATCTCGTGGCCGAGTTGCACAGCTTCACGAACCAGCCCCGGAAACCTCTCGGCGACCCAGCCCAGGAAGAAAAACGTGCCGCGAACATTGTGCGACTGAAAGAGTTCAAATATACGTCGCGTATTGTGTTCGACTCGGCTGGGGAACTGGTCCCACTGGTCTGGCCTCACCGTGCCAGCCATGGCCTCCGTATGGAAATAGTCTTCGACATCCACGGTGATGCAGTTTGTCGGGGTGCCCCTCATCGCCATCAATTGCCTACCCTGTTCTGACATGGATCAGCTCGTCGTTTTTCTCACTGCGCTTGAAAGTTATTGGGTCTCTGCAATGGATTGATCCCTCTTTTCGCGTTGGTCACGGAGGACATGCGACCAACGACCGCGAGGGGTCCTAGTGAAACAACCGCGAGACCTTATCGCAAAGACTCGTGATTCTGCCCTCACCACCGATTGTGCCTGTGTTGCAAACCCAAACCGACGCTCGAGAAGCTATCGAGCTTTGTGGGACGGCCGTGAAAGCTACCGGTGCATTGTCCCTGAGTTCAAAAGTCGTGGTCGACCCGGCGAGCGGCGAGCGGATGCTGGCAAGCATTCCGCTGCAAGGCGCTATACAGCCGATTCTGTTGTTCCGGAACTTAGGATATCCTGCACAACCTCGTGACATGAGCACAACGCCGTCTTGATTGTTGATGGTATTGTTTTGGATTACGTAATTGCTGCCCTCATTGGAGCCAACATCCGGGTCGCAGACGTGGATGGCACCGATATAGTTGGCGGTTACACCTCGGGTTACATTGTCGATAAGATTGTCGTGGATATCGACAGCGCCGGGCAGATTCTCGACATCGCGGAGTCTGACAGCCCTGTTGTCATGTACGTCGAAGTAGTTGTTATAAACGTGACACCCTTTTGCAGAATCGCAGGCGATCGCACGCGCTGTCTCGAGGTTCGACGTGTTCAGCTGCTGGCAGACCATTTTATTGTTGTGAATTTGTGCATTCGGACCAAAAGCTACGATGCCCTGACACGCTGCGGCTGTGGACAAGCAGGTGATCAAGTTATCGTGGAAATCGGCATCGTAGCGAAAATTGACGTGAATGTTCGGAATTCGAGCGCTTTCGAGCCCTGTTGCAGATGTGGAGGTGATGTGGTGGATCTTCACAGCCGGAGCAGTGCCGACGAAAGAAGTGGTGGCGCCCCAATCGATATATAGGTTTCGCGCCGAATTGATCGAGCTGCCGTCTGTGTTTCTTAGCGTGAGGTGGTCAATTTCGAGTGCTCCTCGTACTGCGTCGTAGGCTGAAATGAAGAGGCACCCGGGCGCGGTTCGAGAATGGTCCGCGCAGGTGAGGGTGCCGCCGGCCGCACTGCTGTACACATGCGAGCGGCTGGCGGTTATGTCCGTGGCAACGATGCGTCCGGTGATCTGGAATCCCGCGAAGTCAAGCGTAACGGGTCCAGCGGTGAAAGTCATGCATACGGCTTCCGGGCTGCCGCCGATGTTCTTCGTCAGATGGTAAGTCCCAGTGGTGAGGCTTCGGCACGAAGAAACGGGGGTGCCCCGGGCGGCAGGGGGGAAAGGCGCGACGTTCCCGCACGTTGACTGGTCGTATTGAGCCATGCCGCCGCTTGTGGCGCCGCAGCCCACAGTGGCATGTGCGCTTGGGGCCATCCACAAGAGCGCAAAGAGTAGAAAAGCGATAGAAATCGCGCGTGACATTGCGTATACCGAAGACTGCTCAGGTCGCTGCCCATAGAGTTCCACGTCAGTCCAATTACCTTGCATATTTGCGCCCACACGGCAGTCAGCGTAAGTAGTTAGAATCTAAGCAGTTAGCCGCACACCTGCTGGTGAAACGGGGACGCGCCAATGGCCAGCGGAAGAAGATTTCCCTAGAAATAGAAATGCAGGTCGCCGTTCGACAGCGGTTTTGACCTCGGGAAGTCATCCGGTCGAAGGTCGGACCTGCAGCAAGAGGGGCTTTCTCGGAATTCCGCTTGGAAGCGACGCCGGAGGCGCCCGAGTCTGCTGCTGCTCCTGTTTTCTTCCTTAAGGTAACTGCTTTCCCCTTTAGGCCGCGGCACCACTTCTCCAACCCATTGAATACTATGGGGTTATTGCCGCTTGAGCTGGTCACCGAATTGCTAGCCATTCCCCGAATGTACGCGTCGGACAAAGGACCGGGTCGCCAGTGCCCCAGCACCCGCATTTATTCGCGAAGGTCAGAGGTTTACCCGGATGGCAAGCGATTTCTAGGTGGTCTCTTTGCACGGGACCAACAAGCTTAGATCGCTGAACGAGTAAGCGGCAGGAGAGGATGCTCAAAACCACTCGTCAACTTCGCAACGGCCCTGGGTTTCCTTTTCGGCCTGACGTCCGGCGCCACGAACCCCAAATGGCAGATTCTCGTATTCCTAGCAGTCAGATCTTTGGTCGAGAGTGTTGGGAGCACGCGTTGCACGCGATCTGACGGACAGGCTGAAGATATAAATGGTCGCTTCAATCGAAAAACCGGATGTTCAGCGCTGCGTTGGGTCGCGGCCCAGGGAAAGGGATAGCGACCGTTTATTCTATCGTCGTAGCTGGGTAAGGATGGAGCCGCCGGCGGTTGTATCCGCGGAACCCAGCCGTTGGATGATTTTTCTGGACTCCGTGGGGCTAGGAAACCAAATCAGCGCGCAGTTGAGGGGCGCGCAACATCAGGTCATCGAAGTGAGGCCAGGGAACCGCTTCGCACGAGTACGTAAAGGTCAATACGTTATTCGGCCAGCCTGCCGAGCAGATTATGATGCTCTGATTGTCGACGTCGCAAAGTGCGGAATCTTCCCGCATAGGATCATCCACCTGTGGTCTGTCTGCCATGATTCGGCGCGAACTTCGCTCGATGAGACGCTGAATCTCAGTTTCTATAGCCTCCTGAATCTCGCGCAAGCCGTAAAGGACCAGGGCTTGTCAGGACTCGACATCGCGGTTGTGTCGAATAGGTTGCAGTCCGTCTCGACTCAGCCGATCATCGAGCCGGCGCGAGCAACAATGCACGGCGTGGCCAGGGTGATCCAGAGGGAGATGCCTGAGATTACTTGTCGGGCCATTGATTGCGACCCGATGGGCCAGGGGACGGGCTACGTGGCTGTCCAGATCATCACAGAGCATCTTGCATCGTTTACCGATCCTGTTGTTGCGTATTGCGGTGACGAACGATGGCGGGAGAACCTTGAACGCCTCGATCTTCGAGGTGCCGCCAGTCACCCGCGCCTCAAGCATGGAGGTACTTATTTGATCACCGGCGGTCTTGACCGTTGGGGGCTTCGAACTGCCGAAAGCCTTGCCCGCGATTTCCATGCGCAACTCATCCTCGTTGATCAGATGGCTTTGCCACCGTGTGAGGAGTGGGAAGGAACGCTGCAAAGGGCAGCCTCGCCGGAACACGCGCGCGTGCTGCGGAAACTAAGCGAAATAAAGTCTCTAGGCTGCGAGGTCATTGCGATTTGCGCCGACGCAACCCGGCACGACGAAATGGTCCGCGCGATCGAACTCGCGCGTCTGAAGTTTGGCAGTATCAACGGCGTGATACACGCGGCCGGTCTTAGTGAAGACAAATCCCTTCAGATGAAGGCGCAGGGAAGCACAGCGCGGATCTTGGATACTAAAATTAAGGCGACCCTAGTGCTCGAGGATGTTCTGAGCAAAGAATCCTTGGATTTCTTTGCACTCTTTTCATCCTTAGACTCAGTCATACCCTGCGCCGGACGGATTGACGAAGCTGCAGCGAGCGCTTTTCTGGACGCTTTTGCGAGCAGTCCCAATGACCGATGTCGCGTGGCGATCGCCTACGAGTCTTGGCGGGAAGCAGGGGTTGCCCCATCGGTCGCAGAGCAGCGGAGCGAATCAGTTGGGAATCGACGCCCCGAGTCGACCGAAAGAGATCCGATTGAAGCGGAAGAAACTCCGGGCATTCTTCCCTCTGAGGGGACCAAGGCATTAACGCAGATCCTTTCGACAGAAACGCCGTCGACCGTGGTCGTGTGCGCTCAGGATCTGCTGGCTCTCGAGGCGTCCGCAAGGGGTGCGACGAAACGTGCCGTTACGCCTTCCGCCTCTAGAGAAGATGTGGAAGGCATCCTCCTGGAGTGGTGGCGGGAATTCTCACAATCGGGCCAAGTAAGCTTGGATGATGATTTTTTCGCTCTGGGCGGGAATTCACTGGCCGGCGTGCAACTGTTCACCAGAATCAAGACAGCTTACGGACTCAATTTGGGCCTGGCAACGTTGTTTGAGGCGCCAACGATCCGGCAACTTGCTCGCCTCATTCGCGAGTCTAGCGGTTCGCGGCGTGCGAAGCCGCAACCCTGGTCGCCAGTTGTCCCTATTCAACCAAAGGGGTCGCGTCCGCCCTTGTATGTAATTTCAGGGCTTGGCGGCAACGTAATTAAGTTTCATAGCCTAGCCTTCCATCTGGGCGAAACTCAACCCATGTACGGGCTTTTGCCCCGAGGCTTGGATGGGAAAGACTCATTTCTTACGCGTATAGAAGATATGGCCACGTATTACATGGAGGCAATTCGCACCGTGCAGTCGGATGGGCCCTATTGCCTCGCTGGGTATTCGTTTGGCGGCATTGTCGCGTTCGAAGTCGCTCAGCAGATTGTGGCCCGAGGGGGTACCGTCAACTTCCTCGGACTCTTTGACACCATCGAATGGCACTACGCCGAAAGGGTTGATCGGGCCCTCCGGCCCGGTGAGCGTATCGAGGTGATCAAAGAGCATTTGAGAAGCATGGCTTTCAGCCCGGAGCGCTTTACCTATTTCAAGAGTTTGCTGAACGCGAAGATCTCGCAGCTGAAGTACCGGCTGTTCCCGTCGCGGAATGGCCCGTTGCCCCAGAAGATCGGGGATCTCGAAGAAGTCAATTCCTATGCCGCTGCGAATTATTACCCTAAACCCTTCCCTGGAAAGATAACGTTGTTTCGATCAACGAAGAGGGCCGTTCAGCACGGCAGCGATGAATACCTAGGATGGGGGGATTTTGCCGCGGGAGGGCTTGAAGTCCACCATGTGGGCGGGACCCACTTCAATATTTTGCAGGAGCCGGAGGTCCGGACAGTTGCGGAAAAACTGCGCCTCTGTCTCGCCTAGAGCGCAGACGTACGGCAAGTTGGTGGATGCGGATTGCGGACGAAGGCCCACCGATCCAGAGCTCGAAAATGCGACAGTTCATCAAGATGCTCGTGTACCTTTTCGCGATTGCTATCGTTTCGCCACTCGGATGGGCCGAGCGTTTTGCGCGCAAGATCGCGGGGCGCGACGTGTGGTTCGAGTGTCACGGCGACCTTTTATCTCTGGTGCCGGGCAAGTTCGGCCGCTATCTCCGCAACTCCTACTATTGGATCACCCTCGAGAACTGCCCGCTGAACTGCTGTTTTCTGTTTGGCATGTCTTTCACCCATTCGGGAGTCTCCGTCGGACAAAGAGTTTACGTCGGCTCTCACTCGCTCATCGGGCTGGCAAGGCTCGGGGACGATACGCTTGTTGGTGACCACGTACACGTCTTGAGCGGCAAGCAACAGCATCACTTCTCTGACGAGACGGTTCGAATCCAGGATCAGCCACAGAGTTTCACGATGATTAGCATTGGTAAGAACTGCTGGCTCGGGACCAACTGCGTGGTAATGGATTCGGTAGGGGACAACTGCGTCATTGGGGCTTCGAGCGTGGTTACCCATGCCATTCCTGATAACTCGATTGCCGTGGGAAACCCTGCCCGGGTCCTTCGGACGAGGCCTCGAGCTCGACCGGCAACGTGACGCCTCGATGGTCGTAAGAAACAGCGAAGGAAGGCCAGGTTCGGGCCAAAGGCTGTGAGCAAGCCGCGCTCGAGTCTTTTTGCGGAGCGAGGACGGAAAGATTGTTCCCCCATTTGGGCAGTTCGTTTCTCAACCCACAGCGACGCAAGACCTTAAGAATCTATAACTTGCTTATTTACAAGCAAATTCGGCCGCCCGCCGTCGCACCCAAAAGGTCCCTCGATTGCTGTTAACCAGGATGAACAATGGCTTTGTGTGTGCCTGCTTAGAGACCGGAGATGAAGAATAAGAGATGAAGAACAAACGTCTGCTAGCCTTGCTTGCGTGGCCTCTTCTGTTTTTCGCGATTCTGCTGCTGTGGGCCAGGTTCAATATCGGCCCGACGGCGCAGGCGGCAAGAGTCTCGTCTGTGACGGCAGTTTCTGACCGCGTTGAACCAAGTGCCCGGAAATCGGCTGTACGTGTGATCACGGTGGCACACCTGACATTCAGGCCTCGCTTCTTGGATGCTTCTGTCCAGGAAAATGCGCTCATACTTGAAGGCATCATCTTTGTAATCGTGGGCATGATTTGGTCCCGGAGAGTGCGAGAGAAATCCGTTTAGGCATGCTCCGTTCTTAGCGCTGATTGACTCGTTCGGTTGTGTTTAATTTATGTCCCCGGATCCTCGCGATTGCTGTGTCTGCCTGTCGCCCGTTAAACTACCGGTGACTGATTGAGGGGAGTCGGAACCTCGTCGAAGAAAGCATCGTCGGGACTCTGTTTTGCCGCAAGTCCCATGGCCCGACGTGCCGAATTCCGGATTCTCGAAACTGCTTTTGAGCTCCACGGAACCGCCCGGAGAGTGTTCATTTGCGCGGTCCGAGGAAAACAGGGTTGCGGCAACCCTGGTATGGTCCGCACCAAGCTGTAGTTTTTGGTTCAAAGGGAAACTCAATATGTCATGTACCTCTCGGGGTGGTGTAAGTTCGATCACTGCAGTGACAGCTGTGGCCGTCCTTTTCTCGGTTCTCTGGTCCAGTGGATGCGCACGCACTGCCACCCCTGCGCCGCCGGCTCTTCAGGTTTCCGCTACCTCGTTGCCTTCGGGGACACAAGGCACCGCTTACAGTGCAACGCTGAGTGCGAGCGGCGGTGCGACACCGTATAGCTGGAGTATTAGTTCGGGAACATTGCCGACGGGGCTGACGTTGAGCGGCGGTGGACAGATTAGCGGGACGCCGACGGCATCAGGTACGTTTTCGTTCACCGTGAAGGTTACAGACAGCAGTGCGCCGGTCGAGAGCGCGACCGCGAATTTGAGTATGGTGGTGGCGGCGGGGGCACAGGCGCTCGAGGTCACCACGTCCTCTTTGGCGGCAGGGCAGGTAAACAGCGCGTACTCGGCTTCTCTGGCGGCGACGGGTGGGACGACGCCGTACAGCTGGAGTATTACGTCCGGGACGTTGCCGGCGGGGCTCGTGTTGATTCCCGGCGGGCAGATTAGCGGGACACCATCGGTTTCTGGGACGTTTCCGATCACCGTCCAGGTAAGAGACGCGAGCACACCGGCGCAGACGGCCACCGCCACTTTGAGTCTTACGATAAATGTCAGCGCAGGGAGCAACTGTCCGAATGGGCAGGCCTGTGGGGCCACGGCAGCGTTCTGCCAGTCCTACACGCCGCCATCAACGGTGGGTGCCACGGCCATCACATCACTTCCGTACATTATTAAGAGTCCGGGGAATTACTATCTGCCCTCTTCGCTTTCCGTGCCGACGGGAGGCTTGGTAGGGATAGCCATTGAAGCCTCGAATGTGGACGTCAATCTGAACGGGCAGACGCTGACCTATGGAGCGGGGGGGAGTTCCGCGACGAATGCCGTGGGGCAGTATGGCATCTTAGCTTGTGACACGGGCAATCTCGGGGTGGAGAATCTGGCCTCGGTATACGGGAGCAACGGGTACTGCAGTACTTCGGATCAGAGCAATATCACCGTCGAAAACGGGACCATCACGCAGTCCACGGCCGCTTCGGGCTATGACAATTTTGCCAACTGCCCGGGAGCGAGCGTGGGCGGCAGCTATTCTCCGAACCCCTGTGCTCCGGGCGGGAACAACGGGGATAGCTACGCCGCGACGTTCTCGCACAACATTGCCGTTTTCTTTGGTCAGAAGACGACCATACAGCACGTGACCTTCAATTTTCAGCAGGTATCCTCGGACGGGCTGATCGATGACTGGGAACAGACGGGCGGGGATGTGATTCAGTGCAACACCTTCAACAACGGTGTCATGCATGTTGACGATCGCTCGCAAATAGAAGGCACCGCCATTTGGGGAGGGAACAACTCCGGAGCCACCACCGGAGACACCATCCAGTACAACACCCTCGCGGGAGGTCCGCAGGGAGGGATTCTTAGTACCACCACCGGCTCGACCATCAACAACAATGACATCAGCATTGGCGCGGGACCGAGCGGGCAGGTGGAGTATACCAACGATTTTGCCATCTATGCCTGGGGTCGGCAGGGAGTCACGGTCAGTAACAATTACATTCACAACCAGGAAGGCCGCGGGATAGGGAGCTATTGGAACACGGGGCAAACGGGGCTGACCATCGAGAACAACACTCTGTCCACGGTGGAGTACGCGAACAATTACGAGTACAACACCAGCTCGGGGAGCCATCCCGGATGCGTAATGGTGGGGGCCGGGGGGATCGAGTTCGAGGGCGGGACGGTGGTGACGCTATCGGGCATGAACGTTTCCGTGGATGCCGGGCCCTGTCAAGCGGAAGCGCTGATGGACTTCGCATGGGGCACGCCGACCACCTCCAGCAACAGCAGCTACAGTGCGCACGCCATAGGCGGGTTCACGGGCGGCGCGGGAAGTTTTGAATATGAAGCCGCGGCCCTGGGGCTTTCCTACGGGGAGGGCTCGGGGACCACGGCGGGAACCTTCACCTCCGCGAACGATACCTTTACCGGAGATAGTTCGGTGGTGTATGTGGACTGGCAAGGACTTCCGGCCGAGGTAACGCTCATATCGCCGACGCTGGTAAAAGGTGCGAACCCCATCCACTTCAACACGTTTCGTTTTCAGAACGGTGGTGGGAATGTATGTTCCGGCTGCTTGCACGTGCGTGATGCGACCTTCCAAAACGGGGCATCGCCGACGGATGCGGACATGTCCGTTCCCGCGCAGGACGGCAAGACCGCGGAGTATTTCATTGACTGGACCTACACGCTAACGGTGACGAACGGGACCGGTCCACTATCCGGGGCGAGCGTCACGATCCAGGATGCGCTGGGCAACACCGCTTTCAGCGGGACCACCAACGCGAGCGGACAAATCTCGGCGGTGCTCACGCAACTCCGGATGTACAGCAATTCTTCCGGAGCCGTCCAGGAGAATCGCTCACCCTTTGCGGTCAGCGTCAGCGCGGCCAGTTGCACAACGTTGAGCTACACTCTGGCCCTGACGGCCACAACGGCAGACAACCGCACCCTCACTTGCCCCTAAGCGCAACACCGGGCCCTGAGGAGGTAGAGTGCGTGCTCTATCTTTCTCGTCTGGGTTACCCTGCGGCACTAAGGGCCTTGGTTCTTCTTCTGCGACGTGAAACCAGGAGAATCAGAAGGCAAATTCCCAGCAAAACTGCGCCACTCACGCAAAGCCAGCGCAGGACCAGCGTGCCCTTGTCGCGAGCCAGTACCTGGGGATCGAGTCTGCTTAAGTCCTCCGCAGCGGCCACAAGATTCCCGTCTCCGTAGTCGTCCACGAACTTCCGGATTTTCCCCGCGAGTTGCCAGAACTCGGTCGAATCGCCCGAAGTATAACCGGTGAGAAGGCCATCGGAGCTGTGGACGAGTGCCTGGACGTGCCAGAACGATCGAAGGGAATGAGCGAAGACTTCCCACATGGAAAGCTTCTCTTCGCGCAAATCCCAAGGATGCACCAGGTTTCCGCGTTTGGGATAAAAACCAGAAGAGTTCCTCGCATACAGGGCGTCTCGGAGCTTCAAAAAGTAAAGCTCCCGGGCAGCGTCCAATAAATACCGCCTCGCTTCGTTCGAGGTTGCGGTGGCAGCCTTTTCTTCGTACTGACGAGCCAGGGACGAGTCAACAAATTGCTTCATGGCTCCGATGAGTCGTCGGTCGTCTTCAATAGCCTGGGGAAGCACGCGCTGGTTGTATTCGGCGCTGAGTACTTCGCGGTCAAGCGTCACCGACTGGACTCTTTGATTCAGGACCCGCGTCGTGCGGGCAGGCACGGGATTGTCACCAAGGAACACTTCCCAGGTATCAAAGTGTCCATCGCCATCGCTGTCATACGTACGGATCTCCAAATCTTTCCTGCCATTCACTACCCGACCAACTTCGAGCCAGCCCTCTGTTGCTCCCAGCAAATGGTAGCGTCTGTCGACGCCGGAATAATAAAGCTGGCGCGAGTCTGAAGCATGAGGCGAATACTCGAGTCGTTTGTTCCAGCGAAACACGGGATCACCCGTATTCTTCAGCAGTCTACGGTCCCAATTCCAAAACTGCCCTTCCCAACGGTCATAGTCGCCGCTTTCATCCCAGATAAAGCCGGTCTCCTGCGCCGGGTAGCGAAGGGCGGTTTCCAAGGCGTTATCCCAAGGCAAGCGAACAACGGTCTGAGGGGGGCGACGCCGGGGATTTGTGTAGGCGATTCCGCGAGCGCCGTAAGACGCCGCACCTACCATCGTAAAGCCGAAAGTGAAGTGAGGGCCGTGATGCCGGGGTTCGGGATCCAAGCTGTAACTCAACCGCATGTTCGACATGACGATGTCGGCGACATTCGGCGAATGCGGGTCCCAGCGGTACTCCGGGTTGTTCGCATAGTCCAAGTCATCGCCGCTCATGGCTTGCTTGGGTTCCGCACTTGTTCGAACGACAATCTCTGCAAGTCCGTCGTGATTCGGATCGAAAAACGCAAACGGACACTCCGCCAGCGGAACCCAGGATTTGGTCAGGGGATCATACTTATTCAAATACATAAGGAGATTTCCCCTGAACTTTCCGCCGAACCCGTTGCCGGAATACTGCCAATTGTTCAACTCAAAAATCTGGGCGCCATCGGAATCGCGGTTCTCGGCGAACCATCCAAACCGAAGGTATCCATCCTGGTAGTATCGAACCTCCATTTCGTCGCATTTTCCGTCGCCATCGTTGTCAATGTACGCGACCATGCGGTCGACGATCCCTGTGCCCCGGTAGCTCACCAGATAGGCGGTACTGACGCGGTTCAAGATGCTGGTGGCTCGACCAGTGTCGTCGATGGCCTCAATGATGT
The DNA here is from genome assembly GCA_036262755.1 of Candidatus Acidiferrum sp. Taxonomy (GTDB): domain Bacteria; phylum Acidobacteriota; class Terriglobia; order Acidiferrales; family UBA7541; genus Acidiferrum. Next base: position 61,854 of record DATAIH010000017.1, on the reverse strand, counting down.
TCCCGCCCATCCTTTCTATAACGGTGTCCGGTTTTCCATCGCCATTGAGGTCCAGGGTGAAGCTTTGCCCCTCGGCCAGCCCTCGAGCACGGGGCCACCATGGCTTGTCTAGAAACGTGAGACGGCCATGCGTGTCAGCCGACGTTTCCTTCATGTACCAAGGAAGCTCCATATCCAGCTCGGCCGACACCACTTGGAACGTGGCAGCAGACGAAGTCGCAGGCAGCGACATGCTAACCAGAAGCAGGCAGAAAAAGAGTGGCACTCGGAGGCTAAGATGACGCATAGGGCTCACCGAAAACGCAAAATCTCGCGTGGCGCAAATCCGGCTCCGGCACTACTTCAATCCTCGCAGTTGCTGCCGTTCTTGTGACAGAACTTTCGCAATCCACTTGAAATGCCGAAGGCGTACGCGAAGTGCCATTTTCCAAAGCGGAGTTCCGTGGTCGATGTGTTCCATCCAATCGGTGATCCGGGCGAACAGTCCCGCGGTTTTGGAACGCCAGGAAAAGAACGGCTGATGGAGGGCCGAGCTACTCCTTCGCAGTTCCTCGATTCGTTCACGTCGCGGATCACCCACCACGCGCATATCCGGGCGTATATAAGTCGGAGTCATCCCATGAGCGACAACCCTGCCGCTGCCGGACAACGCCACGTTTAGTACCGCTTGCCGTCTCCATCCGTCATTAGGCCCCATGTGCATCAGGCGAAATGACTCGCCGTTTGAGTTCTGTCCCACCCACTCTTCTTCGCAAACGCTGTAGGTTCCCAAGCTGTAGGCCACTATGCCCTCATTCACTTGCTCGACACCTTGCAGGACATGAGGATGATGCCCGAGGATGACGTTCGCTCCAGCTGAAATCAATTCACGCGCCAGCTTCCGTTGGCGAGTGGTCGGATAGGGGAACATTTCGTGTCCCCAGTGCAAGGAAACTACAACTACGTCGCTGCCCTGCTTAGCGGAACGAATGTCTTCGATCATTGCTTGCGGTTCGGCTGCCAGGACGCCCGGGCGAGATTTCGTCGCAAATACCGGCAGGTTCACGGGAACATCGGTATAGCCCAGGAAGGCGACTCTCAACCCGGCCAAGGATAACCGCAACGGATTGCGCGCCGCGCTTAGGTTCACACCGGCTCCAAAGGTGTGAATCCCCGCCTCTGAGAGTGTCTGGATGCTTTCTTCCACACCTTCCCAGCCGTAATCCATCATGTGATTATTGGCGAGACAAAGGACCCCGAATCCAGCCTTGCGGAGGACCTGCGCGTAGGCAGGGTGCCCGTGCAGACAGAATCTCCACGGAGGGCCAGCGCTGGCTCGTTCGGTGAGTGGGCCCTCCAGGTTGCCCACCGCCACGTCCGCATCGTCGAGCAGCGGCGCCACGTTCCTAAACAGATCGTCGGTCTCATTCTTGCGCGCTTGCTCCCAATAACCTCCGCTGAGCATAAGATCACCTACCGCTGCTATTCGGAGTTGCTTTTGCATTGGCCAAATCACCTCACAGGTACTTCGTTCTTGATCCATTCGATCGTCTTGCGAAACAACGCGTTGATGCCGTGGACGGGTATGTCAACTTCCTTTCCAATCCCTGCTAGCAGCCCTTCCGAGACCGAGAGTGGCTGTAAGATTCTCAAACAATCCCTTGAGGAATCCTGCCCCTAAACCTAGATGAACGGACAGATAGACCACCGGGGCCAACAATAGGTGACCAATCCCAAATCGTATCCCCAGCGTAACGGAGAAGATCAAGACACAACTCGCGTAAAGGGCCAACGAACCGAGGTACCCAATGGATACGGTTCGCGAAACCAAGGCACCCACTCCTCCCAATACCAGCCAGAGAAGAAACATCAGCGGCACAATCTGCGAAACACTAAAAAGATCGGGGTGCTTTCGGAGAAGTCTACATCTGCCTTGTCCATAGCGGATCATCTGATTCAGCAGAGCAGGCACAGACTTTCGCGGCTGATAAGTGACCATCAAGCGAGGGCTAGTAAATGATTTCAGGTCTGCCTTCCACACCCTGGTATTGAACTCGACATCCTCACACGCATCAAAACGCTCGTCGTAGTAACCAATCTGATCAAAAACATCCTTGCGATAGAGTGCTCCGGCGCTTGAAGGGTTGATTGAACCTTCGTGGTCAAGATCATAGATGGTGGAATCTGTTCCGTGAGCCAATGCCGTTGCTCTCACATGGGCGGCAACATCTTGAAACAGGCTATTGCCTTCCATCGTCAGAGGTTGTGGCCGGCAAAGACAGTGCGACCCAGTTTTCTCAAATAGATCCACCGCATCGCGGAGCATGTCTTTGCTCGGAATAGAACAGTGGCCATCGACAAAGAAAACATACTCGCCGCGAGCCGAACGAGCCCCTAGGTTTCTGCCCGCACTCGAGAGCCGCCGAGGATTGGCTATCAGCCGAACTGAGATATCGGAGCGCTCGGCAAATTGCCCGACCGCCCGGGCGGTTCCATCGAGGGAATCGCCATCCACGACCAGCAACTCCAGCCGGTCATGTGGCCAGTTCTGAGCCGCCAGTTGTTGTAACACCGAACCAATGTGCGTCTCCTCGTTCCGTACGGGAAGAACGATGGACAAAAAGGGCAATTTGGAGACACCCGTTTCTGTTGAGGCGCTCCTTCCGTCACGACTTGTTGAATAGGCTATTCCTTGATTCGACGGCTGATCCACCCCGGATGGCAATCCCCGAAAACTCGGTAAGCCAAGGGTCTCTCGATATATCCTGAGCAGTGCCTCCCGTTGCCCAGCAGCCGAGAATTGTGTCCGCACCCAATTTCGGCCGGCCTCACTTAGGGTAGCCGACAGCTCAATGTCTCCAAGAACCTCGATCAGGCCGGAGGCAAGCGCGTCCGCGTCACAAGGAGGGACGAGCAGCCCAGTCTCTCTATTCTTTATCAATGCCGGCACGCCACCCACTTCCGTGGCTACCACCGGCGTTCCTGCCGCCATAGCTTCGAGTATCGCGTTAGGGGTCCCTTCCGTGAGAGAGCAGTTGGCCAGCGCGTCGAAGCTTTCCATCCAAAGACCTACATTGTTTTGAAAGCCCGGCAAAAGCACGGCATCTTGCACACCCAACCGACGGATCATGGACTCGAGGCCAGGACGTTCGCGCCCCTCCCCCAACAGGACTATTTTTAGTTTGGGGATTTCTCTGACGAGCTTTGGGGCAGCTTCCACCAGATAGCGCTGTCCCTTTTCCGCGCTTAGCCGCCCGACGACACCCACTATCTTGGATTCGCCCGGGAGCCCGAGCCTGACCTTTGAGGCTGCCCGCTCACGGATGTTTACGAATTCAATATCACGATCGAGCAGCGCATTGCGCACCACGGAAATCCGCGATCCAAGGGAGCCCCTGGCTCCCAAGAACTCGGCTTGCGCTTGAGAAACGCATACAATCCTGTCGGCCAAGCCCAAAAGGCGTCTCTCGAGAAACTCATAGAACTTCACCCTCGCTGTTTCACCGGTCCAGCCCCGGCAAAAAGCGATCTGAGGAATCCCGGCCAATTTCTTCGCGAACACGCCGACGGTAGTAGCTTTAAATCCATGGGTGCAAAGTAACGCAATCCTCTCTCGTTGCAAGAAAACGGCAAGTTCCGATATCGCACGCGGGTCAAACGTCCCGGACGAACGAGAATCGTAAATGAGCAGTCCCGATTGCTCAGCCTTTCGCAGAATTTCTGCTCTCTCCGGCTGGTCCCGAAACGATCCGATCCGTACCTCAAAGTCCGATCCTCGAATATCCAAGGCATGGTGAAGGATCTGCTTCTCCGGCCCCCCCACGAAGTTACTCGCAATTAGATGTAATATCCGAATGGGTTCTGGTGACATTAGAGAACTGTCTCTCTCGATCCTGTTGGAGTTCGTTGCATGTTGGTTCCATGAGCCCCTGAATCCCGCATCCGTTTACGCCGACGCGAGCGGGTCTGCACACCCTTCCTGTCTTGAGCGGAGAAGGCGCTTCCTCCCTGCGGGAGGAAAGCCACATCGCCGCTTCGCCTGCATCCGGCCTTCTCTTGACGGGTAGACAAGCAACCCCTGCAGAGAGCAGCAAGAACATCGTTAATCCGTAACCTCAGTCGGAAGCTGATTCAGTGACGCCCTTGAGTCCCGAACCATGTCTTTCTTGCCGGCAGGTGTTCTTCCAAACCTCCTCCAATTTCTTTGCGATATTTTCCCAGTCATAGCGTTCGATGATCCGTTGTCGGCCGGCCTCACCGAGCCGATTTCTCCGCTCTGGAGATTCGAGCAGTTCAACTACTTTCCGGGCGAATTCCTTTGGATCATCGGCTATCAACAGGTGCTCCCCGGAGTTGAGCTCCAAGCCTTCCGCTCCGACCGAAGTAGAGACCACTGCCTTTCCCGCCGCGAGTGCTTCGAGAATTTTTAGTCGGCTCCCACCGCCGATCCTCAAAGGGACCACAACCACCACCGCAGCAGACAGAAAAGGACGAACGTCCTGCACCTCTCCATGGAATGCGACCCCCGGAAGGTTCTGAAATTTCTGTCGCAGTGACTCCTTGGGCCGACGACCAACGATAGAGAAGATAATGTCGGGCCGTTGCTTGCGGATTTCGGGGAATATCTCGCTGACGAAGAACTCAAGAGAGTCTTCGTTGGGATACCAGTCCAAGGAGGAGATTGATAAAAGCTCATTCTGTCTCTCCGCTCCGCAGCAACCATCGCAAGATCGGAGATCTGCCCCGTTAGCGACCACGGTGATATTTGGTACGCCCCAACTACTCATGATCGTTGCATCAGTCAACGAGACGGCCGTGACTGCCGTTGCGCGGCGCATGGCATTCTTCTCGAACTGCCTCATCTTCCATGCCTGCAATCGGAAGAAGAGCCGTTCCGCGATATTCCGACCATGCAATCCCCTGCGCTCCCAAATTTGATTTTCGACGTTGTGGGTGGCAACTAATACCGGGCAAGCCACCCTTTGCCTCAAAAAGTGCATGTACGGGGTCCACTCACACTGCAGCAGGTCCCACGTTTCGGAGGCGAGCAAATGATCCAGCGCGGCTTGAAATTCTGACGAGAAGTGTTTGACGACGGAAAACGGGTACCTCGAAAAAAGATTCATGAACAGACGCAGGTAAAGCGCCGAACCCGAACTTTCGCCTAGAGTCGGAACAAGATGAACTCTAACACCCGCTTCTCGGATTGCCTCCAATCCCGGCTCCTCTGGCGATCCGTAGCAGAGCAATGTGAGGTCGTGTTCTTTTGCCAGACGCCAAAGAAGATTCCAAGTTCGAATCCTCTTGCCAGCGTCAGGCGGGAAAGGAATCTCCTCGTCGATAATGAGCACCTTGAGTTTCCGCGCTGTGTCGAGGTGCGGTGCGGGGCGGGTGTCGCGAAAGCCTGAAACAATCTGCCTTACGGTGCGCACCGTCTCGTCGCCTAGCTGGGCAGGCCTCATCGGACCCCGCGTCCGATAATCACGGTACGCATCGTATAGAAAACGATGAGAAGGTCGAGCATGACGGATACGTTGCGGACGTAATAGAGATCAAACCGCAGTTTTTCCTTTGCCTGCTCGATGGAAGACCCGTAGCCGTAATTGGTCTGCGCCCAACCCGTGAGACCCGGAGGGGCCACATGTCGCAGGTTGTAAAAGGGGATTTGCTCACTTAGCTTGGCGACAAACTCAGGCCTCTCCGGACGAGGACCGACGAAAGCCATATCTCCCCTCAATATGTTCCAAAGCTGTGGAACCTCGTCTAATCGAGTTCGACGGAGGAAGCGCCCAATCACGGTAATGCGCGGGTCATCATCACTGGCCCAGGTCGGGCCTATGTTGGCTTCGGCGTCCTGTCGCATCGTGCGAAACTTATAGCAATCGAAAACTTGTCCACGCAATCCAACGCGCTTCTGTTTGTAGAGAAACGGCCCGCTCGAAGTCACCTTGATCAGAAAGATGATTATCGGAAGGAATGGGAGCGTCAGGAGAGATAGGCAGAGAGCAAGTAGCGTAGATACAGCCCTGCGAGCATATAGGTATCGACGAGCTAGCTTGAATCCATCCCCGAAGATCAACCAACTTGGATGGAGTTCGTCAACCTCGATCTTGCCTGATATTTTCTCAAGCAACGACGTACCATCGTCGATGGTAATCCCGTTCAGCCTGAGTTCAAGCAAGTCCTTCACGGGCATGTTCGCACGCCGGTCTTTCATCGCCACGATAACTCGATGAATCCGTCCGTCGTTTGCCAACTGCTTGATCTGCGCGCCCAACTCCTCGGGCTTCAGTTGATGGTCTTCGCCGGTCCAAACCGCAAGGTCCATTCCCAATTCGGGCCGTGCCGCTATGGTTTCCTGAATTCTCCTCGCTCTTTCTCCATCGCCTATCAAGAACACACGCTCGCGGAAGGCCGGGAGAAAAATCAAGCGAACATATGCCCATCGCCAGAGCAGCCAACTAAGGGCCAGAAGAGGTAGACCAACAACCAGGATCTGCCGGCTCACCAGAAACGCAGGGAAGGCTCGGGAGAGAATGCCAATAACGAAGGTGAGGATGCCAGCCACCAGCATGATGCGGGGGTAAGCCTGGCTTGAGAGGTTGGGACGCTCGAGGGGATGAGACTGAAAGTAATGCGAACAAGTCAGAGCGGCGAGGACAACAACGAACACCCCCAAAAAGTGACTCGGTGCGTAGAGGATGCCTGGGTGTTCTTCAGGGAGGCAAAGCAGAAATGCCAACGCAAATGAAAGGAAGACCATGGCTATTTCGCCGCCTATGAGAAAAACCGTGCGAACAGGAATGTACGAGTTGAAGATCCGCACCACCACAGCCTCCCATGGGAAGCCCGTCAGCCTTCAGACGGACCTGTACAAACAGCAACTTGGCGGAAACTCAGCGGAAATCCTGCAGGAGCGAATTGGAATCCGGCCAGTTCCTAAGAGAAAACCACATACGCGAGTCTTGGAGTGCAACACGCATGCCATCTCTCTCCGCTGGCCAAAGGAATCTCAGATGCTAAGTAACTGAAAACAAGCACTTTAATATAGCTCATGCGGGTCGAGGTCCTACTACCGGTAAGGCGGTCTCACCTTCTTGTTTGAAAAATGGCAACCATTTTCCATAGGTCATTCCGTCTACGGGAGTGCCACCGGCTGTAGGGCCCCCAGTGGCCCGTTGCGCCGGCTCTAGAGCAATGGTCCCCGCGGCACCCTGGAGGGCGTGTTTCAGCCCACGATTGCCGATTTGCCTGCACACTCCGATGACTTCCTGCTGTTCCGCTTCGAGAACCTAGACGATCCTCCGTACCGCGAACGCAACCGGCCTTGCGGGCAAATTGTTCGCTCCGGAGTCATGGCCTTTCGTCACATGTCGATGTGCGAATATGATAGAGGTGAGCAGGGTTCTGCTCGGCCTGGCCGTAGGTGTGGTGCACGGTAGAAAGGCTTGTTGATGAGTGATTGTCCGCTAGCTCCGTTCCTTGATCTGCGTTCGTTTCTGGGCCACCTCGAACACACCGGCCGTCTGCGTCGCGTGTCCAAGCCCGTCGAAAAAGACTGGGAAATCGCCTGCCTGGCCCGTTGGGCAATGGAATCTACGCCGGAAAAGGATTCCTACGCGCTCCTGTTCGAGAATGTAAACAATCAATCCGTACCGGTCGCCGTAAACCTGTTTCCCAGTCCCGCCATGTACGGAACGGCACTCGGGGTCGAAGCAGAGGAGTTGCTTGAAGCCTGGGCCAGGGCGCTCGAGCAACCTCATAAGCCGGTCGAGGTCAGCGACGGACCCGTGTTTGAAGTTGTGCTCAAAGATTCCGAGGCCAGTTTATTGAACCTACCCGCTCCGGTTTGGACTCCTGGCCGCGACGGAGGTCCGTACCTCAGTGCCGCAAGTGTGATCACCAAGGACCCGGAAACCGGCATCCAGAATATGGGCATCTACCGCATGCAAATCCACGACGAGAAACATGCCGGCCTTTCTTTCGGCAGCAAAATGCAACACGGCGCCATACACTACTCGAAATATTGCAAACGTCAGGAACCCATGCCGGTGGCGGCGGTGATCGGCGCTGCGCCGGTGATCACCCTTGCTGCTGCGGCCAAAACAGGCTACGGCGTTGATGAGATGGAAATCGCAGGCGGACTCGCAGGTTCTGCGTTGCCGGTGGTGCGGGGCAAAACCGTGGACTTGTTGATTCCGGCCCATGCGGAGTGCGTGATTGAGGGCTTTGTCCGTTCGGACGTGAAACGGGAGGAAGGTCCTTTCGGGGAAGTATTGGGCTACTTGAATCAGTCCGCTCCCGCCTCCGTCGTCGAGATCACCGCCATTTGCCGGCGATCAGCGCCTATCCATCACGGGTATATGCAACAGCTGCCCCCCGCGGACGGTCACTTGGTGATGGAGATGGGATTTCTTGGGCCGCTTTGGTACTACCTCAATCGTAAGCTAGGGCTGGCGGGCGTCCGCAATCTGGCCATCGCGCGCGGAAGTGCAAGTCTGGCGATTCTCGTTGCGCAGATCGAAAAAGCGCACGTGTCGCAAAGCGCCCTCATCGGCCGCGCGCTTGCAAAATTTAATCTCGGACAAAAGTTTATCTATCTGGTGGACGAGGACATCGACATTCGAGATCAAGAGACGCTCAACTGGGCGCTAAGCACGCGCGTGGACCCCGAGCGCGATATTGAATTCATCAAGGATTTTCCGACGTTTCAGTACGACCCTTCTACACTCTCCCGAGCCGCGAAGGACGGCAAACAACTTGGTGCTCCCCCCTATCCCTCGTCCGTGGCGATCGTCAACGCGACGGTCAAGTGCGCGGTGCCGGAGATCTCCCTTCCAGGACGTTCCGCCATGTTCAAAGCACTCGGGAATTGGGGCGACACGGGGCTTCCTCCCATCGCTCCACGAAAGCGGCTCGACCGGTTGCTCAGGACCCACTCAGACTGTGGCCCTGTTCCAGGCGGAAACTCCGCCGCGCCCGACAAGCGCTAACCCCGAAACGTCCAGATTCCGGTTTCCCCCCTTCCAGCTTCGCTCGGGGCGATTCCGTACTCCTTGTGACGCATTCGGCACCAAAATTGCTTGGACGGTAGTTTATTCCGGCCACCGGCGGCATATTGAAGCATTGGCATATCCAGGGGTTCTATGATGGTCAAATTGTTCTCAGCACGTGAAACAGCCACGCGGCTGCAAATCGAGCTCGACAGCCTCTACCGCTACGCGCAGACCGGAGCTTTGCATGGCGTAAGGGTCGGTGATCGCTGGCATTTCACCGAGGAGGACATTCAGGATTTCATCAGTGCTCGGCGTAACGGTGGTCCTGACGATCACGGCCGGCGGCTTTTGCAGGACCTGCTGCGCAATGCCGCTAGGGAGTGCCGGGAGCAGGTCAAGCTCATCAGCAGTACGGAACGCCTGTCCTATGCGGAAATAGATCTTTACTCTGACCGACTTGCCAACCAGTTGATCGCGCGCGATGTTCGGGCAGGCGACCGCGTAATCCTAAGCCTACCCAACTCCGCGGCATTCATAATCGCTTGTTTCGCAATTTGGAAAGCACGCGCGGTCGTAGTCGCGCTTGATCCCGCGATTCGTTCGACGAATCTCCAGCACATTCTCGAGAGAACCGAGCCCACAGCCCTAATTGCCAATAACAGTTTTGTGGAAAGGGTTCAGGAAATGCCGGACGTTCTTCGCTTCTTCCGTGCCTTTTTCCTGAAAGACGCCCTCGCCACGCAACCCGACCCTGCCCGGATCACCGTCGATTCCCTGCACACCGCTTTCGCTAACGAAGCCGCAACGGGAGCCCTGCCGACCGGTGCGTCGCCGGATGACGTGGCGACCGTTACCTTCACCAGCGGATCCACGGGCGCACCAAAGGGTGTCATGCACACACATGAGACCACCCTCGCATGCGCATCATTCACGCTCGATTTCCTCAAGCTTTCGAAGAGCGACGTGATGCTAGTTCCTCTTCCGTTACATCACGTTCTGGCCTTTCGACGTTTTGTTACCTGTTTCTTGGCGCAATCGACCGCTGTCATTGCACCCGACATTTTTGTGGCTGTGAAGCAGTTTTCGGAGGTGCGTCCTACCGGCTTGGTCTTGGTTCCAGCGGCTTGCAACATCCTGATCGACCATTTTGCTCCTTTCCTCCATGATCACGGCAACTCTCTTCGTTACGTCGAGATTGGTTCGGAGCCCATGTCGCCGGAAAGGCTGAAAGCGGTCGAAGCGCTGGTGCCCAATGCAAACATCCACTTGACTTACGGGCTTACCGAGGGACGTGTTGGATACCTCAAGTCCGGCCCCAATGGAGTGTTTGATCGCCTCGCGAGTTCGAATGATGGCTTGCAAATAGAAGTGGTTGACGCTCAAGGCCAACCAGTCGCCGGGGGTGAGACAGGTGAAATCCTCCTGCGAGGATCCGGACTATTGAAGGGCTATTGGGGAGACTCTCAAGAGGCGATCGCCCGCATCAGAAACCAAGGATTTCGAACTGGGGACATGGGACTGATGCACCCAAACGGCGATGTCCAATTGATGGGTCGCATCGATAACATCCTTAAAGTGGGCGGGCACAAAATTGATCCGCGCGAGGTGGAGGCGGTTCTCGAGCGCCACGCGAGCGTAGCCGAGGCGGTCCTTGTGGGACTGGCGGATCCGCTGAAGATCTTGGAAGTAGAACTCCATGCATTTGTGGTCCCCAGAACGGGCACGGCTCCCGCTGCCGCCGAACTTATCGTACATTGCCGTCAGCATCTGGAACCCTACAAAGTGCCTGCGAAAATCCATTTTCGAGCTTCGTTTCCGAAAACGTCGCTTGGCAAGATACAGCGTCATTTGGTGACTCAGGGAGCGCAGAAAGACTTGCTTCAGGAGAGGGAGACTGCAGAAGGCCCTTCCCAGCTGACTCGTGCCTGAGCGGAGGAATGCTGGGGTCCGGAGTCCTCACATCCGAACTGCAAGCGCCCCGCTTCTTACGAGATCGCCCTTTTTGAGATAAGAGCCCTTATAAGGGCCGGGACCGGTTGGCAATGCTGCCCTGACCGCCGCCGGGATGAGCGCTGGCGGACACCCCATGAGGTCATCACCGGCTATTTGAATCTAAACCTTGCTGCAAACTTCCTTGTACACGTGAGAATATTCCATGGAATGATTTTCTGAATTCTTGAAAAACTTTTCCAGAAGCCCCATGAAATGCAATCGTTCCTGCTCTGTGAAATTGGCCGTGGCAGCAACATGGCGCCGGAGTAGCGCCTCGCGCTTGTATTCCGGCGCGGCACGCAGTTCTGCGAACGCTGAACATGCTGCTACGCCCGCCTGCCAACGCATGAAGCTATCGATCTGTTCTTCAATCAAAGCAAGCGCGCGCGGGATCTCTACTTCACGAGCCTTCTTGTTTTGTTGAACGATTTGCGTAAGACCATCGATATCGCTCAGATGGACGTTAGCTATTTCTCGTACGTTCACCGAGACATTACGTGGAACACCGAGATCTAGAATCATCAATGGACGGCTGGCCCTGGCGACCATGGCCGCCTCGACCATCTCGCGGGAGAGCACGGGTTCGCTAGTCGAGACCGAACTGACAATCAGGTCCGGCCAGTCCAAGACGTCGGCCAGTGTTTCCCAAGGCAAAACCTCGCCGCCATATCGCGCCACCAAGGCCTTAGCGTTCTCCAACGTTCGGTTCACAATTCGGAATTGCGGAACACCGCGGTCGCACAGGTGTTTCACGACCTGTTCACTGGTGGCCCCGGCTCCCACAATCATCACGCGCTGATTCTCCAGGCCACGCAGCAGCGCTTCCGCCCGCTTCACTCCCGCAAACGCCACCGACATTGGTTTGGTCGCGATCTGTGTTTGAGTGCGAATTCGTTTTCCAACTTCAAGGGCGGACTGGAATAGCCGGTTCAGCACGCTATTGGTAGCACCGTGGTCCATCGCCGTGCGATACGCTTCGCGCACCTGGCCGAGGATTTCCGATTCGCCCAGCAGCATCGAATCCAGTCCGGCTGTCACGCGATAAATGTGCCGGACCACGTCTCGATCCCTATGCTGATAGAGCGCCGGCTTGATTTCTTCCGGTGCGACATGGTGGTAGGACGACACGAACATTTCCATCGCGTTCAGATTGTCCGCAGCGGGATCGTGTGCGACACCGTAGAGTTCCGTGCGGTTGCAAGTGGAGAGGATGACTACTTCCCTCAGAATCCCACGAGCGCGTAGCTGGTCGGCAGCCTCGCAGGCTTGTTCGATGCGAAACGCCACCCGTTCGCGCAGCTCAATACTCGCGGTGCGGTGGCTGATGCCTATGAGCACGATTTCCATATTGGATGCAGGTGCCCGGCCTTTCCACTATTCGCGTGTGTCACGGTATCCCTGCGGATGGGACTGTGAAACTCACGACCTCACGTCGCCAGGACGTGAATGTGGCCTGACCAGGAGCTAGCGAGACGCACGACCGGGGACAATCGGGAGCGCCCTACTGCAGTTCCTTTGCCACTTCCTTTGCAAAATAAGTGATGATGATGTCAGCACCGGCCCGTTTCATGGAGGTCAGTGCTTCCATCACGATCAGTTTTTTATCCAGACGCCCAACGCTCGCCGCGGCATCGATCATGGCGTACTCACCGCTCACGTTGTAGGTGGCGAGAGGCATCCGGAACTCTGTTTTCGCCCGGTACACTATGTCGAGGTAATAAAGCGCTGGTTTCACCATCACAATATCGGCACCCTCTTCGATATCGAGGGCAATTTCCCGCATGGCTTCGTCGGAATTGCTGTAATCCATTTGGTGAGTTTTTTTGTCGCCATGAGAAAGGGTCGATTGCGTTCCTTCCTTGAAGAACGGATCGTAGAGCTTTGACGCATATTTTGCGGAATACGCCATGATCGGTGTATTCATGAAACCGTCGCTATCTAGCGCATCCCTAAGCGCTCGGATCTGGCCGTCGAGCATCGCTGCCGGCGCAACCATGTCGCTGCCGGCTTGCACATGCGACAGCGCTGTCTTCGCGAGCACCTCCTTGGAGGCATCGTTGACCAAGTACCCGTTTTCGAGAATCCCGCAATGGCTGTGCGGCGTGTATTCGCACAGGCAAACGTCGGTTATCACCAGCACTTCGGGCACATTCTTTTTCAATGCGCGAACTGCCTCTTGAACGATCCCGTTCGGCGCGTACGCACCTGAGGCGTAGGGGTCTTTTTCCTTGGCGTCCGGGACGCCGAACAACAGAATTCCGGGAATTCCAAGGTCGCGAACTTCTTTTGCTTCTTCGATCAACCTGTCTATCGAGAGATGATAGTTACCTGGAATTGCCTTGATTTCATGCTTTATGTCGTACCCCGGCACCACAAACAAGGGCAGAATCAGATCATCAATTACCACGGAACTTTCGCGGACGAGGCGCCGGAAACCCTCACTCTGCCTAAGTCTTCTTAGCCTGCGGACGGGGAAACCTCTTCCGGCCTCCTGTCTATGCGGCGCCACAGTAGGTTGCTGGGGCGTATTCTCTTCAAGCAAAGTCATTACTGATTTATTGTTCGGTGTCATATTTTTCGACTCGCGGTATGGCAAACTGCATTTGAAACACTCTTGGGATTGGAAACAAAGAAAGGCAAAATCTTTGCGCTACCGGTCGCGATGGGGAATTCTCGAACAATCTTCACCATGTTCGACTGCTTCCACATCTCCGTGCCGGAATGCGACCAACACTCGGGGCTGTGTTCGGCGCGTTTGAGCAGGTTCAAGAACATGTCCAGAACCTTTCTTTCGTCAATCTCGCCGATACGCGGACTCACCAGCAGCTGCAGGTGAGTCAGCCCCCGCGAATCTTCCTTTTCCACCAGTTGGTAATCCGTGCTCCTGCCGCCAAACTGCTCGGGAAGGTCTCTTTCAATAATCCGGATGAAATCCGTGTCCACGAAGGTCACGCCCTCGCCGGTAAGTTTCTCGTAGCTCCGAATATTGCTCAGGCAGCGATCAAAACCTAATTCGCCGAACACACAACTGCAGCTTTGGGTGGAAATCTCGCCGTAGTCCCCCATACCCACGTTAATCAGAATCTTCGGGGATTCCTGTACCAGCGAAGTGAACAGATAGGACGGGACAAATAGGTCCGAATGGGGAACGCTTTGACGATGGGAAATAATCGAGATTGCGTCCTTGTACAAATGGCAGTGGTCAGTCTCTGAATGGTTGTGGTCGCAGCCGGCGGCAATCACGCCAGCCTCAGAGATCCCGTATACGGGAACCGGTGATGCGCCTACCGCTTCAATCTCCTTCTTTTTCTGTGGTGTGAGAGGCTCGCCGGTTACGAAAAATTTCGCGCCCTTGAGACTTAGATTCTTGTCTGCCGCCGCGAGACAAATGCGGACTGCCGACGACGCGAAGGTGTACACGACACAGTTGCCCTGTTCCTGGAGCACTGCGGCGGTCCATTCCGCCACCTTCCACGCATCGTCCAGCCCCACGTACTCTGGCTGAGTTAGAGGAACTCCATGCAGCTTGCCAAGCGTGAAGATCAGCTTCGTACCCCAGGTCTTCTCCCAATTGATCGTGAGGGGGTCCTCGGTCACCTGGGAGAACCAGCGTTGAACGGGATTGCCTATCTTCGCAAACCGCAAACTCGAATTGATACCAGGAGCGCCGGGAAAAACCGGAAACCAATTTGCAATCGGCGCCCTCAAACAACCATGCATGTTCAGCAGAAGCGCATCGTAAAGCGACCTCTGATCGAGATAATCGAAGTCGATTCGGACCCTGGTGCCGCTGCTCCGCGTAGCGCCACTTCGCACTTCGTATACATAAGAGAGGAACGGATTATCGAACATTCCTTCTTGGCACCAGAACTCGATGCCGGGGCGGACAACCGGCACTTTGCCCTTGAACTCGTCGACAGTCAGGTACACATCCGCATTTTCGAGGGCTCGCAACGCTCCCGGGACTCCGTTTTTCGCCACCCATGATTGCAAGTCCGCAAACTGGATTCTTTTGTGCGCAAGTAATTTCAGATAGGGGCTGCGGTCGTATTCGAAAACCGCTTTCTTGACAAGACACAGGAAATTCTCTTCGCGCGCGGCCATGCGACTCCGAATGGCATCGGTTGCCCTGGCGAGGGCATCCTCTGGCGTCATTCGCTGCTCAGCGAATCGTCTAAAGCCCTCCAGGAATCGATGGTATCTGCTCATTGGTAATCCGCCGGTGCTGTCGAGGAGCGTTCCCTACTGAAGCGAAAGAACAGCACGCAAAGCGTTACCCTTTCCGGAGTGCACCTTCGTGGCCAAACGCTCCGCACCTGCTATAGGGGCTAAATCTTTATTTCTCAAAGCGCTACACGGATGAATCCGTCAGCCAATCCACGGCGAAACCGTTGACGCTTGGGAAAAAGTGGAAATGAGCTTCCCAACCAGAAGCCCCACTCCGCGGCGTCTCGATTGCGTCGACCTGTGCTACAAGTTGGCGGAGCGTGGCATCCGTCTATGCTCTAAGCAGGTAGCTGGAGTCGCAGACCGTGATGACCGGTCATGGCGTGCTCATTCTCATGATGGCGTACTCGTGGGCAAGGTCGAGGCACGTCTGTTCGCCAGCCGTCGCCCCGAACCGGTCGAGCGTTTGCTGCTACACGGTGATGGCTTGGTCGGTCAGGTCATAGAACAACGGCCCTATCGCTCGGCCAACATGTGTTTTGGATCAACGATAATCGCTGTTGTGCACGCCAGCCAGAAGTGCGTTCCACGGCTGCCAGCCCGCTGGCTTTCGACTGTTCCAGTTCACTCTCCGAAACATGCCCGTTGGCTCAACCAAGTTGAGATCTACTTGCATCGGCTCGCAGGAGAAGTACCACAGCGCGG
The DNA here is from genome assembly GCA_036262755.1 of Candidatus Acidiferrum sp. Lineage (GTDB taxonomy): Bacteria > Acidobacteriota > Terriglobia > Acidiferrales > UBA7541 > Acidiferrum. The sequence goes on along the minus strand of DATAIH010000017.1, from coordinate 46,015 downwards.
CTGTCCAGCTGCGTTTTGACGGCTACTTTCGACCCCGGTCCGGTAGGCCCACGCGAAAGCGCGACAGCGCTTCTCCAAGGTTCTGCAGGAATGCCTCGGAGTTGTACACGTCTGTATCAACGAACCCACCCTCTGGCGCGATCGGCGAAACTTCATCGAGCTCGAACTCCCGCGCAACTTCTTCCACGGTTTCCGGATGGATTGGGCGTTGTTGCGCGGCAAAGGCGTTCACCAGCGAATGCTCGCAAAGCAGATTGATTACCCGCGGGATCCCCATCGAATACAGGTGCGCGGTCTCCATGGCTTTCTCGCTGAAGATCGGCTCGTTACCGGCCCCGGCGATTCGAAGGCGCTCTTGTATATAGGTGCGTGTCTGCTCCGGAGTGAACGCGGCCATCTGGCACCGCATCATAATTCGCTGCCGCAACTGCCTCAATTCCGGGCGCTTTAGCTTCTCCGCCAACTCCGGTTGGCCGGACAGCACGATCTGAAGCAGCTTCTCGGTGGCCGTTTCAAGATTCGTCAGCAGCCGAATTTCTTCGAGAACTGGAAAGGTAAGGTTCTGCGCTTCGTCGATGATCAAAACCACGGTCTCCCCGGCGCGATAACGTTCCAGGAGCCAATGGTTCAAGGTCATTAACTGCTGGCTCTTCGACTTCGACTCGCAAACGATCCCAAACTCCGCGAGGATGAAATCGAAGAGCTGGCTGGAGTTCATGCGCGAGTTAAATAGGAAGGCGGTTTGTGTCCGCCGATGGCGCAGCCAGTCCAGCAGCCGATTGATCAGGGTGGTTTTGCCTGTGCCTACTTCCCCCGTCAAAGTGATGAATCCCTTCCGGGCCTGAATTCCGTACATCAGCGCAGCCAGCGCTTCTTCTATCGGTTTCGTGAAAACCAGATAGCGCGGGTCCGGGTTTACATTGAAGGGGTTCGCTTGCAACCCAAAAAAGCTTTTGTACATAACCGGGAAGCTCTTATCTCTCCGACCTTGATCTCGTTTCCTCTTCGCTCGCTCTCAACCTACTCCAAAACTAAAGGTCTCAGATGCCATTGCAGGAAAACCGTGATCGCATGTTGCAGGGAATCAGTATGGCAATTCGTCAGCGCACATCCTTGCGGATGGCCTTGTTGGATATAGGAAGTGTACGACATCCCGAAATCCAGATTCCTTCCGATCGGTCGGCTCAGCCCACCACCGGCAAAATAATTGTCGTAGCTTCCGTAGCCGGCACTATTCGAGTTAGCGAGCGCGCGGTTGGCCGCATAGCCCACATTCGCGCTCGCGCTCCAGAGCCGGTTGAGCTGGCGCCTGCCGGTGAACGTGACCTGATCGGTCTCCGCTCCTACCAGCACGCCGCTTCCCGCCGAGAGTCCGTGGTTGTATCCGATACTGACGCCTCCCCGCTCATGACCATACGTCAAATTGACCGCCCCGATCACTGCTAAACGGCTGCTTGTTCCACCAATCGGTACCCGATAGTCGATAAAGTCGGGGCCTAGGTACGCTTGCAGGGCCAATCTGCGCGTAATTTTTCTCCCGTAAGCGAGGCTGATGGACGAATCTCCATATGCCTGTGGTTGCCCTTGAAAGTGATACGCCCCGAACCGATACATCAATCCAACGGAATCCGCGTTTGTCAGGGCGTAGTCATATCCGAAATTTCCGATGTAATTTGAACTATCTACATTCTGTGCGTCAGTGAAATGAAAGATGCCATCCAAACCGCCCACGGTGATCGATTGCCGCGCGCTCAATTGGTATGTTCCCTGGATCACGGCGACGTTGCTATAGCGCGGACCGGTCACCGAGAAAATGCCCTGGTTCGGTTGCGGCGTTCCTGGCAGGGTTGGTCCCAGCGCTCCAGCTATTCCGGGGATCGCCAATCCTGTTCCCGCCCCGAACCCAAACTGAGTCTCCGGTAAGTACGCGAATTGGTCGGCCCACTGCCACTGCCAGCGCTTGAATTGAAAGGTCTGCGCTGCGGCCAGCTGTTGGTACCACCCGCCATCCCGCCCACTCTGTGTGGTGGTCAAACCGCCACCGGAATAATTCAACCCTAACGTGGACCGGGTGCTGCTTTTTAGCAGGCTCAGAGTGCCCGCAACGTAATGCGTTGCAAACCAATCGCTCGAATTGCTTGCTCCTAAGGGACCAGACTGCACCGTCCCCCCATATTGCAGCCCGGGCACCCAATAGCTATGCCGCATCGCGGGGTTTCCGATCGTCGGGGTCTCGAGCCCCGTAAGCGGTGTCGTGTCTGGTTGCCAGCTATTCCGTGTGTCCGTAATTGCGCTATCGACGGCATCGTTTTCAGGATCGCTCATAGAACCAAGCACTGCAGCGGCGGGGCTTGGTTTCGCTGCCGGGTTCGGTACTTGTGCGCTGGCGTTACCTGCCCAATAAGAACAGCAGATGACGATGACCGCGCCGCAAACTGCTTGCGTTTTTAGCATGTTCAGCTCCCTAGGGCACCACGATCACGTCGCCAGGCTGCAAAGGAATGTTGTCTTCTGGCTTCTTGCCCTTGACAACCTCCTTGTAGTTGAACGGGTGTTGTACTTGCTTGCCGTCTTCCACTCGCAAAACGTAGATGCTCTTGATTTTCGCAAACTGCGTGAATCCGCCGGTGCTGGTGAGCGCCTGCAGCACGGTCATGTTGGGAAGCAATGCCAGTGCTCCGGGCCTGGTCACTTCCCCTGTTACATACACCCGCCGGCTGTTGATCTCGGTGACAGTCACGGTCACCTGCGGGTTCGTGAGGTATTTTGTCAGCTCGTCGTGAATCGCAGCGGACAGCTGGTTTGCCGTCAATCCGGCAGCTTGCACATCGTTCAGCAGCGGCAGGGAGATCTTTCCGTCCGGGCGCACCGGGATTGTCCGCGAGATATCTGGCTCTTTCCAGACGTCCACACGCACTACATCCTCGGAACCGATCTTGTACTCACGAGCCACCTCGGTTTGTGAGGCGCCCGTTCGTTTGGGACTGGCCGCCAGGTATGTCGGCTCTTTGGCTTCTTGGCCATGCAGAGTCCCGCACACGAATAATCCAGCAACAGTCAACATCGATACGATTTTCATTTCTGGCCCCCTAATTCCTTGTTATTCCCGTTCGGGCTCTCGATCTGCTTCAGCTTGTAAAGTAGCGCCTTGTAGCTGATCTGCAGCTCGCGTGCCGCCTGCTTCCGGTTCCATTTGGTTCCCTCAAGCGCGCGAAGGATCAATTCACGCTCCGTTTCTCTTGATGCCGCTCGTGCCGCCACTTTTAGCGGGGTTCCGCTGCCCGGCCTCAGGCCCACTGTTGAACCGATCCTCGCCGCTCGCAAGTCACTTACTGCCAGGGCCGGATTACCGAGCGCCACGATTTTCCTGGCAACGTTTTCCAGTTCGCGGATATTTCCTGGCCACGGGTAAGTCATCAGCAGTTCTATCGTCTCCTGGTTGAGCTTTGGCGCTTTCTTCCTCAATTCTTCCGCATGCCGGTTCAAGAAATGCTCGGCCAGTGCCGGCACGTCCTGAATGCGTTCCCGCAGGGACGGCAGCCGCAAACAAGCTCCATTGATCCGAAAATACAATTCACGTCGGAATTTTCCCTGTTCTACCTGCTTTTCCAGATCACAAGTCGTCGCCGAAATAAGCCGAGCGTGCTGATCTGCCTGGATGCCGTCCTCTCCCCGCTCTGCCGCGAACGCAACGAGAAGCCTTTGGCACTCTGGTTCCAGCAAATCGATTTCATCAAAGAACAGGGCGCCAAGCTTCTCGCGATCGCCCTCGAAACCCCGGAATTGCCGTAACGCTCGCTGCAGATGCTGAGGGTGCAGCCCGGAACAGACCATCTTCCGAAGCGGCCCCGGTTCTGTCCCGGAGTGCCGGTGGATCGCTCGGGCGTAAGCATCTTTGCCGGTCCCGCTCTCGCCGATCAACAAGATGGGAATCTGAGTAGGGGCCAACTCAACGACGATCTGGTTTGCCGACTCGATGGCCGGTGACCTTCCCCACACAAATCCGGTCTCGCTTTGAAGTGCGGACAGACGGGTTAAGCTCGTTTCCACAGGCATTCTCGTTTCGGGGCGTGCGTGTCACAACCGACGGCGCACGGCAGATAGGGGAGTTGCCCTTCTGACCACCCATGGCAAAAGCAAGCCGTCTGCCACCCCTTCGTCGGCGACAAAATCTTTTGTTTTCAGTTGGTTAGCAAACCTGATAACCTTGCGAGATCGAACGAAAACGGGGCCGCGGAGTCCCGATTTCCTTCCACTATGTGGAAAAGACTTCCCACATCGGCATAGTTGGCTGAGAACCGCAGAGGCAAGCGGATTTTCTTGGGCTAGCCGTGTCCTCCCCGTCCTTTGGAAGTCTTGCGGTGAACGGCAGCACCAATCATCCCGGAGTATTCAGAACCAATGAACTTGCAGCTTCCAGGCTAGCGGAAGTCCTCGGTTGTTTCGCTCGCGGCCTTGCCTAACCGGCCCAGAGAGGAATCCGCCTCGTATTTCTCAAATAGCCAGGACTCATTGGCGCCCAGGTAGTTTGCGAGCAGCTGCCGCAGCGCCGCCGATGGCTCACGATAGCCGTGGATGATTTTGCTCAGAAAGCTCTCGTCGATTCCCAGTTCACGCGCGAGATAGTTCTGGCGCACGGCTTTTCGGAATAGCTGGAGCTTCAAATTCGGATACATCGTTTTACCCTATCGCACAGAACGCCATGCTGGCTGGTCCGCTTCACATTTTGAGATTCCGCGGATCGTTTCTTGAAGGCCTGCTTTAGGTCCTACGATAGCCGCACCGGTGCTGCGATGGCCAATCACCTTGACCGCCGCGCGTTAAAGACGACCCCAAGGAGCTTCTTTTGGTCGATGGCCCCCGCAGTTTTCCGAAGCTTTTTTCGTTGCCCGTGACGGGCACGGACAACCATCAGGACTCCGTCACAAGCCGCACTAATCAACTCGAAATCGGCCGCAGGGAGAATCGGCGGCGAATCAACGAGAACGACTTCGAACAGCTCATTCTTTTGCGCGAGCAATTCCTGCCACCGGTCTCCCATAAAGAGCTCCGAGGGAAGAGACGACACGCTGCCCGCCGGAAGCACAAATAGATTCTTCTGATTGGTCCTCACGATTGCTTCGTCCGGATGCACGTCGCCAGAGAGAACCTCTGCCAGCCCGGGTCCGCACGGGTGATCTAGCATCGAAGTCAGCCCGCAGGTGCGAAGATCAGCGTCAATCGCCAGAACCCGCTGCTGGGCGAGTTCCGCAAAGCACAGGCCAAGGTACATTGTCGTTAAAGTCTTGCCTTCTCCCGGGAGCGAGCTGGAAATGACGATGGATTTCACGCCGGACTCTGCCTGAATGCGCATGATATGGTTTCGCAGGCCACGGCAGGCTTCCAGGGCGGCCTGTGAAGCATCGTCCCGGCGGAAAACCAGGCGCGCCGTTTGTCCATCGCTGATGTTCGCTCGCTGGGGTTCCTGGGACCGTGCAGCGACCCTTGGTGGAGCAACAACGGAGCCCGGCAAGTGATTTACGTTCAGACCTTGATTCGCAAGCCTCTGCTGCGCCCATTGATTGGCCTTCATGGTCTCGTTGAAGTACTTGCTCATTTATAGCCCCATCGCGGAAGTGCGGCGCTGCTTCATCGCTTGGATCAAGGTGTCGATGGCGGACACGACGACCCGGTCACCGGAGGGATCATTTTGGTACGCCGCGTCGTCACCCACGCCGACGTGCTCCTCGCTGCCCGGTTCCGAGCGAATGGCGCTCGAAGCTGGCACGAAAGCGCATCGCCGTTTCATAGCTTGCACCAACACGTGCAACGCAGAGCCGATACCCGGGTCTCTGGCAACTTTCTTCAGCCCGTTCCCGCTTCCGGAAAGAGCTGCCTGGGCTGCAACTTCGGGTTCGACTGTCGTCCCGTCCAGTCCGAGTTCGGCCGCCGCCTCATTTACGATACTCAAATCGAGGACCGGCCGGCTCAACTTGTACCCGATCGTCAGGCAAGCGTCACAGAGCAAATTGATCAAGCGGGGGACTCCTCCCGTCAGGCTGAAAATCCCCTCGAGCACGGCAGCGGAGAACGGCGAAGCCGTGCCGCGAGAACCCGCAGACTCCATCCGCTCCCCAATATAGGCACTCACCTCGGCAAAATTCAGAGGGCGCAAGGAGCAATTGCTGGCAATGCGTTGTCGGAGCGCCCGCATTTCCGGCTTGCGCAGGAAGTCCAGCAGTTCGGGCTGGCCGCATAAAACGATTTGCAATAACTTTTCCTGGTAACTATCAGCATTGCTTAACAAGCGGATCTCTTCGAGGAGTTCCTGGCTGAGCAAATGGGCCTCATCCACTAGGAGCAGCGATGTGCCGCCGTTGCGCTGCGTCTCCAAGAGCATCTTATGAAGGGCCGACAGACGCGCTGGCTTACTGGTCCCCGTGCAGGGAACCTCGAACTCCGTGAGAATCATCTCCAGGAAATCCTCGCGGCTGAGCGTCGGATTGAGAATGAAGGCCGAGGAGATGGGATGGTTTGTCGTTGCCCCCTCCGTCAGAATTTGTAGCGCCATGTGCACAACCGTCGTCTTGCCCGTCCCGATCGGACCGGTCATCAACACAAACCCCTTGCGTCGCATAACCGCTTCGACCAAAGTGGCCAAGGCAGTAGCATGCGGCTCGGCTAAATGGAAGAACCGAGGGTCGGAAGTGAGTCGGAAAGGTTCCTCACGAAGGTTGTAAAAAGCTGCGTACATTTTCGGTTATAAAACCATTCTCGAGATAGCGAGACCCAGAGCCAAAGCGGCGACGGCTGTACCCGCAGTAAGACTGGCCATTCTCCAGAAGGCCCGCGCGCGTTCCCGATCGTTCGCGATCTTTGGTATCGCTCCGAGCAGCGGTTTGCCGAAAATCAGCGCGGCTTCGCGCTCGTGACGGACAGATCTGTCGCCGAGTTCCGCGAGAAAAGCAACTGCGATGCCGCACATCAATCCGAAAAGAACGCCGCCGACAATCGCGACGGCCCGCCTCGGCCCCTCGGGTGCTTGGGGCGGGACCGCGGCTTGCAGGATCTTGAAGCGCTCTCGCGCCTGAGGGCTTTCCAATTCCCCTGCCACCTCGGCATCCAATCTCTTTGCTTGCAGTTGGTGGTAATGCTCCCGCAACGACTCATAATCTTGCGTCAGTCCGGCGATCTGTTGTTCGACGGCTGGAACTTGCTGCAACCTCCCGAGATGAAACTGGACCTGCTTCTCGAGTTCGACCTGCTTCTTGGTTTGCTCCGCAATATCTTGATCCAGTTTGGTCACTTCGGCTTCGCTCTGATGCGTGGGCATCTTGACTCGCGGATCTGCTGGGGCGGCTTTCCCGCTCTCTGCCTTGGCTTTCAGCTGCTCGATCTCCTTGCGAAGGTTCTCGACGCTCGGATGATCCGGCGCATAACGGCCTTCGAGGTCCTTTAACTCCATATCCAGCTCTCGGATCTGCGCCTGAAGCGGCGACGCGCCAGGGGTTCCTTGCTGACCCGGGTCGCTCGTCGAGCTAGACTTGCTCGCCATCGTCTGAAGGCGGACCTTGCTCTGGCGGTCCTGGCTTACCTGGTTCCGGCTATTTCGGAGCTGATCTCTCAAACGGTTCACGGCTTCCAGGTGATCCTGTTTGGACTTGGAAAGATCCGCGACGTAACGGCTTCGGGCCTCTTGGACCAGGCGCTCCTTCTCCTGGAGTTGGCGTTTGGTTTCCTCCAATTCCGTTTCGAGAGACGCGACGGTTGCCTGCACTTGTACTTCACGCGCCATCTCTTTCAGATTTCTCTGGATAAACAGGGAGGCCAAACGATTGGCTACCGGTGCCACGTGGTTCGGGTTCGTATCCCTGAACGCAATGCGAAAGGCGTTCGCTCGCGTCCCGCCCGAATCTGCAGTCTCGATCGTGGTCGACCTTTGCAGGCGGGAAACCAGCTCCCGCTCGGATACCTTTCCGCGTAACTCGGGATACAACCCGAACTCTTCGACAAGGGGCCCTAACTGGGCGGGAGAGCGTACTTCCTCCCGGAGAGTCGACAAGCGATTTGAAACGTTGCTGGTCACGCTCGCGGGAACAGCGCCGTCGGGAATTCTTTGAAGATCGACGATTATGAGCGCCTCCGCCCGGTAGATGCTCGGGAGCCGGAGTGCCACTACGGCGACGACTATGGCGACACCTAGAGTCGTCAAAACGATCCACGCCGTTCGCCGGCGTACCAGATCCAAGCACGCTCGAACTTGCCTGCGAATGGCTCCCGCATCAGAAGCGGAATGCGCCCGTTGCACGTCTAGGATGGACTTCCGATCCATCCCCAGAGGGTGTCAAGAAATTTCTGACAAATCCTTGTCCCTGGTCAAATGGCCAGGCTAACGGAGGCCACAAGTCTTTTTTGTATCCATTTGATAACAGAAGAGGCGTATGGAGACTTTCGGTCTTGACAGGCGTCGCTATCTCCCGGCACCGAGCCTCCCGCTGTTGCTGGCCACCCCGTCGAAACGTTGCACCGCTGCGAGGGGGGCGTCATCACGGCCGCCCTGTAACTGCCTGAGGTAGCGCCCGCGATGTTTGCGCCGTTCTTCTAGCCACTGATAACCCCGCGCTGCGGTACCGCTCCGCAACCGCGCTAAGAGTTGCCGTCCGTCCCGCCGTCGCGGTCCGGCGCCGGGATGATCGACAGACGAAGAGCGCAGTCGCTTCGGGTATCTGGAATGGTTCTGGTGTAGGGCGCAAGCGACGAATACAGATGTTACGAGCCCCCTACCAGGCCGGGCACCCTGTGCCGGTCGGCACCATGGCGCCCACCTGGTACAGGAACATCGGCAGCCATAACTTCGTCTCGAAAGATACAGAGGCAGAAGCGCGCCGCCAGGCCCTTTCAGTCCCCGGCGGAAGGCGAGTGCCCGGCCTCGTCTGGTTGCCGGGAACCGCGGGAGTTTCTCCGCTTCGTACTAAGCCCGGCGTCATGAAGTTTGTAGATGAGCAGTCGGTAGCTGATTTTCAACTGCTGAGCCGTCTTCCTTCGATTCCAGCGATTCGCCCGCAGCGCGGCCAGAATGATGTCCTTCTCTCTGGCTCGGATAGCCTCTTTGCACCGACTCTTGGAAGGGACCTCGAGGTTCGGCTTGGCAACGGTCGGCAAGAATCGACCGGCGGGCGGTGCATGATCCCCGAGTATGGAAGCTTCGGGACCGATCAGTACGTGCCGCGCGATGCCGTTCGAGAGTTCGCGGATGTTCCCTGGCCAATCCATACACTGCAGGTAATGCAACAGCTCCCCTGTTAAGGCTTCCCCTTGCGCGTGAAACTGCAGTTGACATCGCGCCAGGAAGTACTCCGCCATCGCGGGAATGTCTTCGCGGCGCTCGCGCAATGCGGGCAATCTCAGGGACACCACATTGATCCGGTAATACAAATCGGCCCGAAACGTCCCTTTTGCAATTTCATCTTCGAGGTCTTTGTCCGTGGCGCACATCAGTCTCGTTTCAACCGACCTCTCCTGTTCATCGCCGATCCGGGAAAAACGGCCATCTTGAAGGAATTGCAGTAGCTTGCTTTGCGAAGCCAAATCGAGGTCGGCGATGCCGTCAAGAAAGAGCGTGCCGTGGTGTGCCAGTTCCACTCTTCCCGGTTTAGTCGTGTACGCTCCGGTAAACGCGCCCTGTTCGAAGCCGAAAAGTTCGCTTTCGAGGAGCGTCGCTGGAATCGCGGCGCAATTCACTTTGACGAACTGCCCGTCGGATACCGCCGAATGATTGTGGATCCACCTGGCTAGGACCTCTTTGCCACTTCCTTTCGGGCCACCGAGCAATACCGGGACGCTGGTTCCTGCGACCTTCATCGCGCGTTTCCGGACGACTTTCATCGCCTCGGAACGGCCAAACAAAACCTCTTCCGGCGGCAGAAGGTCGGCCCCTTCCGCTCCCGCTGGCGTCCTTTTCTTCTCGACAGGCATGTTCACGCACCGGTCTTCCGGGGAAGTGGAATGCACACCGAAGGCCACCGAGCGCGTCCGCGGCCAAGCGGAAACGCTGCGGCGCGGACTCGCTAACGATTTTGCCTGCAATAACTTAGAGGTAGGTAGAAGTGGACAGTTATAGTACCGCAGTGCGGATATCTAGAGTCTTTTGCGAGGCAGGATAGCAAGGAATTTCTCCGCCGAACGAAAAGATTTTTCTCTTTCGAGCACCCGAAATGTAACTTAGCTCGCGGTTTCACTTCTCGGGCCTCGGGCTGAAATTGCGGCGCCGCAAACACAGGTTTCCCGATTATTATGGGGGCGGCAATCGCGGCTTTTTCCAAGCAGATTGTTTCCTTCGGCCTGGAGCAAGGGTGACAGACTCGTCGGCCAACATCCTGCTGACCGGTGGCGGGGGCTTCATTGGCTCGCATCTCGCCGAAGCCTTACTGCGGGGTCATTATCCGCTGGCCATCGTGGATAACCTCGACGAATTCTATCCCTCCGCCTGGAAGCGCGCGAATCTCGAGGAGGTCCGTGTCGCCGGTGAGTTCGATTTCGACCTCTGCGACATTCGGGAATTCCAGAGATTGCGCGATGTCTTCCGCAGAGTTCGCCCTTCCGTGGTCATTCACCTGGCGGCCCTTGCGGGGGTTCGCCGATCCATCGAGCGGCCGCTCGAATACGAACAAGTCAACGTCGGGGGCACGGCCAACGTTCTCGAGCTTTGCCGGGAATTCCAAGTGGAAAAGCTTATCTTTGGCTCCTCCAGTTCGGTTTACGGAGCCACCAGCGTCGCGCCCTTCTCCGAGAGTCACCTCGAGTTGCGCCCCATTTCTCCCTATGCCGCAACCAAGCTCAGCAATGAATTGATGTGCTACACCTACGCTCATCTCTTTGCTCTTCCGGTGATCTGTCTTCGTTTCTTTACCGTCTACGGCCCCCGCCAGCGGCCGGATCTGGCCATCTTCAGATTCACCGCCTTGTTGGAAAAGGGTGAGCCGCTCCCGATCTTCGGCGATGGCCGAACCGCGCGTGACTATACCTACGTCGACGATATCGTTCGCGGCATATTGGGCGCACTGTCGTTCGAACCGCGTGATTGTTCCGGCGTAGTTTTCGAGACGTTCAACTTGGGAAACTCGACCCCGGTGAAATTGAATGAATTGATTGAACATCTGGAGCGGGCAACCGCCCGACGCGCCATCCGTCAACAGATGCCCATGCAGCCGGGAGACGTTCCACTGACGTGGGCCGACATTTCAAAGGCCCGCCGCTTTTTAGGTTACGAGCCAGCAACTCGGTTCGAGGAAGGATTGCGCCGCTTCGTCGCTTGGTATCGCTCGGTAAGTTCTTCCCGCTGATGCCCGACGCCGCTCCTTTGGCCGAATTCGTCCTCAGTCCTCCACCACATGAGTCTCAAAAATCTTGCGGAACCTCCGCCATTTCTCCCAATTAAACTTGCCGTCCTGGCTCAGGCACGCTGTGGCCGAATAGGCCATATACAGCGCATGGTGCGTGTTGTCGTGCGCAAACAGACCTTGCCGCCCAAAGGTCAGCAAGCCTTCGAATCCGCCGAACCAGCGGTCCAGAGTCTCAAAAGACTCCTCATAGCCGACCCGGTATATGGGATAAGCCTGGCGCAACCTGCGCGTCCTTACCTCTAAGACCGCGGCGTTCACAGGGAGCCCTGCTTGTCCTAGCCAGGAACACATGGCCTGGCCCAATTCCTCATCGTTCATCGCCCATTCCCGAGAATCCGGGTCTGCTGGCAATTCCGCGCAGAGAACGGTGCGATTGGGTGGATCGGATGTTCCCGAGTAATTCTTCGGCTCGGAAAGACGTGAGATGGGAATGGACTCTTGCGGAAAATAGTGTGCGTCGTACTCCGTGAACCTCTGTTGCTCGAGAACGAGATAGATCAATATCATTCCCCGAAAGTTGATTTTCGAGGCCGCCGCTCCCACTTCGGGTGGCCCGGCCGGTTGGATGGACTTCGCCAATATGGGGAAAGGCAGCGTGGACCAGATGAACGGCGCGGCAATCCGGCTCTCGGCGCCATTCCGCTCGAAACGCACGGCGCAGACGCGGTTTCCTTCGCGTTCGATGGTCGTGATCTTCGCTCCAAACAGGAATTCTGCTCCTCCCGCCTGCGCCGCCTGGTAAAGCCGTTCGGAGATTTCCCCATATCCCCGCCGTGGGTAGTAGAACTTGCCCTGACTTGGCGGTTTTAGTCCGGGAATTGAAGACGCAATCTTGCGGATCATCTTGCCAAGGGAATCGGCGGACACTCGCCGCTTTGCCTGCGTCTCAGAAAGCTTATCCGGGGGCATACCCCAAAGTTTTCGCGCATAAGGAAAATAGAAATCTCTGCAAATCGTTGGCCCCAAAGATCGTTCAAGGATGCTGGCGAAGGTTTCCACACTCGCCTTGCGCCCGGGAATCAGCTTGCGCACGATATCGACACCCACGCCGAAAATGAATGATTTCGGCAGATGCAATACCAAATCCGCAGGTTTGAGTGGAAAATGGATCCATCGCCCGCGAAGCCGGATTCGCCCATGGCGCGGCCGGAGAAGCAAATCTTCTCCCAGCAGATTCTGCAAGTCTTTCAGAATTTCGGGATCGCAAGCAGGATGCAGCCGGTGGCTTCCGTAATCCACGCGCATGCCGCCAAGCGCGAAGCTGCCGGCGTTTCCTCCGACCGAATCGCGCTGTTCTAGCACCGTGACCTTGGCTTTTGCTGTGCGAATCAGCCGATAAGCGGCTCCCGTCCCCGCCGGTCCCGCTCCCAGGATTACCACATGCGGTTGAGCTAAATTGTCTTTTTCGGATTGCATTTTCTCGAGATTCGCATTCTCCAGCTTGTGATTCGCAGCCCTTCAGCTTCGCCGACTACTCTTCTAGCCCGAGAAATAACCCGTCGCGAACCTCTTCTGTCGTTTGTCGTTCCCGCACCACCCAGCTTTATCAGACAGCGTTACCGCCGGCGGCAGCAGACGGCTTTCGAATGTACAGCTCATGCCACACCATGAAGTTCACCAAGCCCCACAGCGCTCGCCCATGGTCACGGCGGTTGGCCAAATGCTCTGCGATCACGGATTTCACCGCTTCGGGACGGAACAACCCCGTTTCCGAGATGCGCTTCGCATCGCAAGTGGAAAGCAAAAGATCCTTCAACTCATTCTTGAACCAGGCCGAATAAGGCATTTCCAGGCCTACTTTCTTTTTCTTCAGAATGGCCGGGGGCAAGATTCCTTGCAAAGCTCGTCGCATAATATATTTTGTCTTCAATCCCGGCAGTTTAAAACGAGGAGAAACGCGAGACATAAACGCTGTGACTTCGTTGTCCGTCATCGGCACACGGGTTTCGAGCGAATGCGCCATGCTCATTCGGTCGTTCTTAACCATCAGGTCATCGGGCAGGAAAATAGCCGCGTCGATGTGGAGAAGTTTGTTCAAGTCGTCTCGCGCCGTGGACCTCTCAAAACTCTGTATGAAGAATCGATCCGAGCACTCTAGATTGATCTTTTCGAGGACTTCCGGCGTGTACAAAGCGCGCTTCTGATCCTCGGTCAACACCACCCGCCACCACAAATGCGCCTGTGCCGGCGGCAGGCCCTGTCCGCTCAGAAATCTCTTCATTTTGAATTCCAGGCTCAATTTGTGGTGAGAAACCGGGAGAGAGCGGACAACTGGACCGATGACGCCGTTTCTGATCCACCTCGGTACGCGGCCAAACCATCTCGAGGCCCTGTATGCGGCATAGGTATCGTATCCGGCGAAAGCTTCGTCGCCTCCTTCGCCCGAAAGCAGAACTACGACCTCTCCTTTTGCCAATTCGCACACGCAGTAGGTAGGAATCGCGGAACCATCGGCATACGGCTCGTCGATGTAGCCCACGTGTTTCACTAACAATTGGCGCACGATTTGAGGAGTCACGACAACTTCGCGGTGCGTGGTATGAAAGGTCTGGGCGACGATTCGCGCATAGGGAAGCTCGTTGAAACTGCTGTCTTCAAATCCTACGGAGTAGGTGTGAATGCTCTCAGGGGCGTGCCTCTGCATTAGCGCCACGAGTGTGCTTGAATCCATTCCACCGGACAGCAAAACACCTACCGGCACATCCGCTACCAACTGTCGCTTTACCGCCCGGTCCAGGAGTTCGCGAGCCTCTTCGATCGCGGCTTTCTCATCAATCGAGTCGTCGACCTTGAAGGAAGGTTCCCAGTACTTTCGAAGGCTCAGATGCCGGTTCTCGTTCACGGTCATCCAGTGGCCCGGGGGAAGCTCGGAGATCCCCTCGAACGCGCTCTGCGGCCCCGGTATATAGTCGAAAGTCAGAAAATCGTGAAGCGCCTGCAACGATGGCTTTCGCTGGACGCGTTTGTCGGCCAGGATGGCTTTGATCTCCGATCCGAATCGGAACAAAAGAGGATCTTGTTGATAGAACAGTGGTTTGATTCCGTACCGGTCTCGCGCAAGGTGAAGCTCATGGTTCCGCCGATCCCAGATCGCCATCGCAAACATGCCGTTTAATTTCGGAAACATTTCCTGACCTAGCTCTTCGTACAAATGGATCAGGACTTCCGTATCCGTCCGTGAGCGGAACAGGTGTCCCCGTTCCATCAGCTTGAATTCGGCTTTCAACTCGCGAAAGTTGTAGATCTCGCCATTGAATACCAGCCAAATCGTCCCATCTTCGTTGCTCATCGGCTGGTGCCCGGCCATCGATAAATCGATCACGGAGAGTCGTCTCGCCCCCAAGGCCACTTCGCCGTCGCTCCACGTGCCCCGATCGCTGGGCCCGCGATGCTCGAGCGTATCCGTCATCAGCTCCATTAACTTGCCGCTTGGGTCGATGGGCATCTCGCCCAAGCGCCGCATCCCGCAGATTCCGCACATCGCGTTTTGATCCTCATCCCCCGATTGCAAATCTACGACAAATGATCTCCAAGTTGATGCTGCAAAACATGCGATTCAAACCCTGGCGGATAGAATCGCGGAATTTGACGAAGTTGATTTGCAACTCGCCGGCAATCATGCTGGGCAGCGCGTCTTCCTACCATCAGGACGGCAATGTGCCAAAACCGAGGAGGAGCGTTCAAAAAACGCTCGAAATCATGATGCGCGTTTGCCCTGATCCGGCGTTCTCTGTTTGGATTGTTGATCCTGACTCACGGGATCCTGAATCGGCAAAGGGTCGTCCGTCTGAACGGAAATGATTGCATTAGGACTAAACCGCCCCATTCTTGTTGCGATGGCATCTCCCAGCATGCCGATCAGCAGTATCAATAATGCGCTCATCAGCGCCAGTTGCGCGGATGCCGAGATATTTGGCTGATGCGAGAGATCAATTCCCATCTTTGTCAGCCCTGCGACTAACGCCAACAAAACAATTGGGAAAAACACCCGCAGCGGCCGGAATAGCATAACCGTTCGGAGAATTAGTATGAAGAAGCTTCCCGCGTCCCACGGAACAATTTTCGATTGCCCTTTCCGGGGAAGATAGTCAATCGGAAGATAGGAAACTGCGTATTTGTCGCAATGCATTGCAAGCGTGATGGTGGTCGTCCAGCTGAATTGATCCGGCAAAATAGGGAAGTATTGCATCACCATGTCCCGCCGGAAGGCGCGCAGTCCGCTATTCAGGTCGGGGATTTTGGCCCGTGTCATGTAGTTCGCCAGAAAGTTCAATGCCCATTTGGCGGGTCTCCGGAGCAGCGGAACATTGACGTTCTTCCCCACTCGCGCGCCCACTACCATGTCCGCCCGGTTTAGCTCAGCGAGCAAAGCCGGAATAGACTGAGCCGGATAGGTGCCATCGGCATCGGTAATCACGATGACCTTTTTGCTTGCTGAAGCAATGCCTGTTTTCAGCGCAGCGCCGTATCCTCGATTGCTCCGATGACGGAGCACCCGCGCTCCTGCCTCAGCGGCCCTTTGTGCGGTGTTGTCGATTGAGCCGTCGTCTACGACTATGATCTCGGGACTCACGCTTTGTTGGCGCAGAATTTTCTCGACTTCTGTCACCACGTTTCTTACAGTACCTTCCTCGTTATACGCAGGAATGACCACACTTACCGCATCCACGAGTCCACCGCGCTTCCTCGCCAATAACTACGCAGACTTTTCCTTGGAGCGCAAAGCGTTCGCTCCGTAGCTCGGGTCTGAGCAAGAACGCCAGGTTAACCTGGCTTTTTCATCCTACGCTGTTGCGATTCCCGTTGCTTTGGCAGGCGATATTACTACACCGCTCGGTGGTTGGAAACTGCCGGCCAATTTTGATCGATGCCTCTCATGCGGGCATCCTTGGGCGACGCCACCGACCCTCGAGAGGGATTTGAGCGAGCTTCGTGGAAGAGAACGCGAACGGTAAACACGAGAAAGCTAACGATAGCGAAAGAGATTAGCTCGAGCGGTGCCGACCGGATGCGGAGGGACCCACATCCCGGCGGAGCCGGCAAGAGAGCCTTACCGCGGCGGGAAGATGAAAGCTTCTAACAGGTCTGCCCTGGCTTTTTCATCCGAAGCCACGACTCGCAGTATGTCTTTGACCGACAGCATCCCCCGGAACTCCCCAGCCTGATCGAGCACGATCAGATGGAAGATGCCATTTTGCTCCATGAGCAGCAGGCATTCATCGAGCGCCCTTTCGCACGTGACCGTGACCAGTTCACGGGTCATGATATCCGAGGCCTTCATCCATGCCGGGCACTTGTTTTCAGCAGCTACCTTGTCGGAAATGTCACTCTGCGAAATCACCCCGGTGAGCCTGCCGCCCGCACCCAACACACCGACGGTGCGCACGCCTTTTGTCCGCAGATACTGGGCTACCTGGTGAACGCTGGTCTCTTCGGAAACGGTATACACTTCCCTCCGAGACCCGATCAAATCGCCAACCTTCATTGGACCCTCCGCAGGCTCCTCTGGCCGGATACTAGGCCTATTCGGTCCAAGAAGCAAGATACCCTGCAAACCAAGCAGACCAACCGAACTGGGCTCCCCAGCAGCCTCTTCTTGAAGGCGGAAGGGACTCATTTGGTGATGTGCTTGAAGAAAATCTTTGGGCCTAAGGAGAGCAGCGCTACGGTCGTGTGGCGTCGCCGCGCACGATATCGTATTTCTCAATCACCGCGGCAACACCCATTCGCATATTGCCATCTTCGATACGCGGCTCGACACGGAGGATTCTTCCGAAGGCATGCACCAGAACCTCTTTGCCGTTGGTTATCGCCGTTGGCAATGTCAACACCAGATCGAGTTGGGAGCCGGCTTGCGGACCTTGATCCATAACAAAATACAGTCCGCGTGTTGAAATATCGCGGGTACTGCCCTTCTTGGAATCCGATTCCTTCTCAGTAGGAATACGAACAAGGACCGGTAACGATAGATCGTACCGCCGACTGGTTCGGCGTTCGTTGCTGCCCCCCATTTTCCGCCTCACTCCGCGGGCCGTTCTCCGGCCCGCGGTCCCTTCCTTGAATTACGTCTGCATTCTGCCCGATGGCCGATTCCAGGTCTTTCGGAAGCGCAGGCGACTCAGGGACCCAACCTGCATCTGTCGTTTTCTTCTTGCCTGGCCGCACCCAGCTCCTCGACGCTGAACGGTCAGCCGTTTCTTGTTCCCACTGCCGAATTCTCTTCGGCCCCCGGGGCCGTCGCGGATTTCCGCGTTCGCGGAGTATCGAGATTGAATTGCCGCATCTTGTAAAGCAGCGCCTTGTAACTGATTCCCAACATCTTGGCGGCGTCCTTCCGGCACCAGCGGGTCTTTTCCAGCGCATCGGCAATCGCCTCCATCTCTGCTTCATCTTTCAAGCCGCGCACCAGTGCTTTAAGCCCTTGATCCTTTGGCGGCGCCGGTTCCTCCCGAGGCGAAGTGCGCTGGCGCGTGGAGGACATCTCCACCAATTCACGCAGGCTGCCCTCGTCATCCTCTAGAATCACATAACGCTTAACGAAGTTCTCCAGCTCTCGCAAATTTCCTGGCCAGGGGTAGTTCACGGCGGCGTCCAGTAAGTGCTTGGATGGCGGCTGTCCGGGCTTCCCGTATTTCTCGCTGTACTTCTGTAGGAAATGTTGAAACAACAACGGAATTTCCGTCGTGCGTTCCCGAAGCGGCGGCACGTTGATGGACAATACATTCAGCCGGTAGTACAAATCTTCGCGGAAGCGCCCCGATTTCATCGCCTCATGTACGTCCACGTTGGTGGCCGCAAGAACACGCACGTCGGTCTCCACCATGTGCCGCCCGCCCAACCTCGAATACTGGTGATCTTGCAAAACGTGCAGCAGTTTGGCCTGAAGGTGCGTGCTCATCTCCGCGATTTCGTCGAGGAAAATCGTGCCCCTATTTGCCAGTTCGAATTTGCCCGGCTTGCTCCGCACCGCGCCAGTAAACGCGCCTTGCTCGAACCCGAACAGTTCCGATTCCAGCAGCTCCCCCGGGAGCGCCGCGCAGTTCACTTTCACAAACGGCTGGTTCCGCCGCTTCGAGCGCAAGTGGATCATCCTCGCCACGACCTCTTTCCCCACACCGCTTTCCCCGCAGACGAACACGGGAACATCCACCGGAGCGATTTGCAGAATCTGTTGCCGGATTCGCACCATCTGCGGGCTCGCTGCCAAAAAGCTCAAATCCTCGGTCACTTGGTCGCAGTAATCCCGGAGCGCTTGATTCTCAGTCGCCAGCTGTTTCTTCTGGCGCGACTTCAGCATCGCCGCATCCAGCTCAGTTTTTTCAAATGGTTTGGTAAGGTAGTCGTGCGCTCCGATGCGAATGGCCTCTACCACCGTTCCCACTTCATTCGAACAAGACAGCATGATCACATTCAGGGTGCGGTCGATCTCCATCAGCTCCTTCAGCGTGTCAATCCCGTTCATGTCCGGCATCAGCACATCCAGAATGATGAAGTCCGGCCGTTCGCCCTTTGTAACTTTGTTCATCGCTTCCCTTCCGGAACTGACGGTCTGGACATCGAACCCGTCTACTTCCAGAAGTGTCTGCAGGTACTTTCGAATGCTCGGCTCGTCATCCACCACCAGGATTTTTTCTTTCTCACCCATCGGTCTTCCCTTTCCTATGCGATTCCTCGATGTTAGCCCTGATCCATCGGCAATAAGAACGTGAATCGGCTTCCTGTATCTGGGTCGCTCTCCACCCAGATCTTGCCGCGGTGCGCCTGGATCAGTCGCTTCGCAATCGCCAGCCCTAGCCCCATCCCCGAAGTATTCCTGTCCACCCGCACGAAATCCTCAAAGATTTCCTGATGGTGTTCGGCGGGGATGCCGGTGCCGGAATCCTTCACGCTGACTTCTACGCTGTTCGGACGCGGCAAACGAAATCTCCGGCGCTCTTGCAAAGGCGCCATGGTGGCGACGCGGCGCTCCCAGAAATGGGGAGCCGCTCGCAGACCCACGGTGCCGCCGCTCGGAGTGTGCTTCAAAGCATTGTCCAGCAAATTCGCAGCAACTTGCTGAACCTTCTGGTAGTCGAAGCGGAATGTGGGTATGGAAGGATCAATATTCGCTTCGAACCGCACTCCTTTGCGCTGAAAGGCCTCAAACCACCTCTTGGAAAGCTCATCCAAGCAATCGCGCAAATCGTTCTCACGCAGTTGCAAGACAAGCTTGCCGCTCTCCAAGGCCGAATAGTTCAGGAACATGGAGACCAGGCGTACCAATCGTTCGCAACTCTCTTTGGATTCCTCCAGGATGTCTTTCTGCTTGTCGGTCAGCCGCCCCAGCGAACCCGCGAGCAGCAAGTCGTAATATCCCTTGATCACCGCCAGCGGCGTCTTCAATTCGTGCGCGGCGGAGGCGAGAAACACCGTTTTCTGCCGGTTGACCTCCTGTAATTTCAGGTACGCCGCCAGAAGGTTGCGATAAGTTATCTCCCGTTCCTGGAGCAGTTCTTGCACCGTGAGCTTCGTTTCAGGATCGGCGCCCCCGTGCTCGTCTGCATTTTCGATTTCCGCCACCAGCCAGTCGGTCTCCGGCATCCAGCGAATCCGCAGCGAGGTTCTTTTCTCCGCCGTGCCGACCTGCACGTTGACTACGTGCTCTCCCTTTTCCACTTGCCTGAAGATGCTGGTGGGATCCATCTTCAGAAGATCTGTGAAGAGATTGGGTTCGTCCGTTTCCTTGAATCCTTGCGTTTCCAAGCAGCGGCGCGCTCGCGCGTTTACCAGCACAAGACCTCCGCTGCGGTCCGCCACAACCAATGGCTTCTCCAGGGTGTCCAAGACTTGCCTGACCGCCTCTAAGGGAAGAGATCGGTGATTGCGATCTTCGAGGACGGGGGGCATAGCTATCCTTCCGGTCATGTACTAGCGCATTCCTTACGCGGTGTGGTAAATCTTTTCCCTTGTCGGAAATATTACATACTTACAGAGTGTTCCCCGTCGAGTCAATGGTAAAAGCGTTCCATTTGCACATTTGGGGAAATCCAGTGGACCTGGAAGCTCTAACCTTTCCGTGAGAATAGTTTTCCCTTCCGCAAACTGCTAGGAAGTCATTTTCAATACACGACTTACTGTTCCTGTCGGCGGGTTTGTCTGGCACGAAAGATGCAATACCTCCCGTACTATGGCCTTGGTACTGTCTGGGGGCTCCATGGATCACGCAGTTGGAGAGATAAGCGGAGTAGAGACTCGCTCGATCAGGCGCTCGCCCCGCATACGCCTTCAGATTCCCGTGTTCGTGCGCGGCATTGACGCCTCAGGATCCGAATTCATTGAGCTCACTAAAACCCTTGATATCAGTGCCTTTGGCGCCTGCATCACTTGCCAGCATGTTCTTCGAGTGACCAAGACGATCCATCTCACCATCCCGACGCCCTACCCCGTGTCCCCCAGCTTCGTTCCGAGTGAGACCCCCCCGATTCTTGCCCGGGTCCTCAGGCAGAACATGGTGGGCGACGCGCGTCTGTTCGGCCTAGAATTCGTCCATCCTCTGGAATAGCCCCGGCTGTTGCTGGGAGATTTTGTTACATCGGGTCTATTCAGCCTCTCTTTCCTGAGTTTTTGCCTCGTCTTTCACGGAGTCTTATATTAGGATGCCCCCCTTAATGGGAGGGTCTCAGAATGCTAGGGGGCCTGCCAAGGTCCAGTACGAATGGTCTCTTGGTTGCTCCAGATAGTTGTAGAAGAATTTAGAAGCTGGCCCCACACCCCGCGGGGATAAGAGGTAAGGTTTATTCCGGATATGCCCAGCCCCGGCGCCCTTGCGCCCCCGCGTCTGCCGGTCGAGGACACGTACCTCGAGTTGCTTGCGGATACACTCGAGAGTCTGGACCTTCCCGCACGCGGACAATTCCTGCAGCGCTTTCTGCGCGCGATCTGTCACGTTGAATTGCGCGAAGCTGAATGCGTACAAGTCTGGGATGACATGCTCACGCGCCGTCGGGCGCTAGCCGATCAAGCGGGACGTCCCGTTGCTCTGAAAGCTGCTCTTATGGATGTGCTCGCTTCTTCCGGATTTCTCCGTGTGCCCATTATCATGGAGTATGAGGAACTCAAGAAGCTCGAATTGAATGCCGTCACGGATCCCCTGACCGGCCTCTACAACCGCAGGCTTTTCGGGGAATCTTTCGAAAAAGAATTAAATCGCGCCCGTCGCTACACGCAGCCGCTCAGCCTAGTGATTCTGGATCTGCACCGCTTCAAGGAAGTAAACGACAAACACGGCCACCCCCGCGGGGATGAAGTGTTGCGCGCCACGGCCGCAACACTCAAGAAAGCGTTGCGCACTTCCGACTCTGCCTTCCGCATCGGAGGCGATGAGTTCGCTTTGCTCTTGCCGCAAACCGACTCGCAGCAAGCTCTCGCGCTCAGCCGTCGCGTGGAAGCGGTGTTTGTGGAGATCCTTGAGCCGCTCCAGTTGCAAGTCGCCGTCGGCATGGACCATGGCATTGCGATTTTTCCGCAAGATGCGGAGCAGGCCGATCAACTGATTCGCATCGCCGATGAGCGGCTGTACCGCCAGAAGCACGCCAATCACGAGAAAACCGTTAACGGCGCCGGCCGCCTTGAAACCGCCCCCTCGGGGGACCAGACTCCCGCCGCACGGGTCTCCCCGGAACCTCCCAGTCCACTCCCTCCGCCCATTTCCATCCAAACCAAGCGAGCACAGGAAAAACCGGAAAGCGACCTTGATGCCCGCGCCTCGATTGGCCCTAGTCCAGCAGCTGTACCAGCGATTGCGCCTCACATGGTCCCCGTTCAGCGTAAAGCCGAGCGCGTCTCCATGGCCGGCACCAACGCCTATGCCGTCCTCGGTGAACGGGGATCGTTACGTGCTCGCGTCCTCGACTTGGGTTTTGGGGGCGTGGCCATCGAGCTGGATTCCCCGGAAGATCTTCCGGAAAACCTGTTCGCGGTGCTGCACGTTCCGATCCTCCCTCCCGTGCGCGTCAACCTGAAACCCGTGTGGAGGCAGCAGACCGCACAGGGCGGTACGCGCGTCGGCTGCTCTTTCGTTTCCTGAAACGCAATCCGAATTTCTCTAGCGCGGCGCAACATCATCGCGGCTTATTTTTTGCACCTGCTCTCCGGTTTTCGATCTCTAGCCTGTGACTGGTCTGCGGATTCCGTCTGACTCGCTCGCTCACCGCCTGCTACAATTCATCGCGACTTGCGATCCCGAAAGGACTCGCCATGCTCGAACCAAAAGTCAGCCGACCCTATTGGCCTGATGCCCTCAAAAAGCCGCCCGAGGACACATCCAGCCTGAAACCCTGGTCTTGGGCCCTCGAGCGCCTCAAGCAATCTCACAATTATTGGATCGCCACCTCGCGACCCGATCGCCGTCCGCATCTCATGATTGTGTGGGGAATCTGGTGGCGTGATGCCTTCTGGTTCAGCACCGGCCCACGCACGCGCAAGGCCAAAAACATCGCCGCAGTCCGCCACGTCGTCATTGCAACGGAAAAAGCGGACGAAGCGGTAATTTTGGAGGGTACTGCGGAAGAAATCACCGATCGCGCAGTCTGGAGGCAGCTTGCTAAGGTCTACAATCAAAAATACGGCGGTGACGTCGAACCCCTCCTGATGGCCTCCGATGGCTGTGTCTTTCGGGTGCAGCCCCAGATCGTCTTTGCGCAAGACGAACACGCGGAAAATTTCGCCGACGCTGTCACGCGTTGGCACTTCGACGCGGAATAACGCTCAAGGTTTGGCGGCGCAGTCTTCGTTCGTTTCAAGGTTTCGGCGATGAATTCCACATTTCCTGCTTGATTTTCCATCCGCCGCCCTCGCGGTGGAGCACCAGCGCCATCTTCCCATAACCGTCGAAATTCGGCTTCCCTTCCGGCGCTTGCGCCACCTGATGCTCGGTCGCCCACTCGGTCGCCCAGTCTCCGCACGCCTGAATGTCGTGAAATTCCATCTCCTCTTTCATCACTTTGTATCCCGGCATGTCCGCGAGCACTCCTTCTATCCACGCCGTGATGGTCTTCCTCCCTACAATCGGCGCTTCTCCTTGCATCAAATCCACTCCATCTTCCGCCCACAGCGCCATGATGCCAGGCGTGTCCATCCTCAAATGTAGCTCCACAAACTTCTTGTTGAACGCATCAATCTCACTTCGCGCGTCTCCGTCCGAGTCGCCCGCCTTAACCCCGACGCAACAAACGACGGCGCCCAGAATACCGACGGAAATTGCCACTTTTCGGAACCTTGTCATTTGATCCTCTCATTCCAAAGCACGTCCAATCTAGCGAATCTCGGCCTCGCAAGGGGCAATTGAGGTTCTTCGCGTTCTGTGGGTCCGTTCTCAGGTGTTCGCTCTTCGGCCCCCCGCCCATTTTGTGAAATTTGACTCTTCGCGTATCATGGGGAATTGCTCGCGACCTAGCGACGCGGCAGTATGACCCGGCTTTGCCGAGTCTGCCGTGCAGACCGGACGCGACGAGAGGCAGCCCATGAAACCCGGTATTCATCCAGACTATCATCCCGTTACGGTGCACTGCGCGTGCGGCAACACGTTCCAGACGCGCTCGACCATCAAAGGCGACATGATGCGCGTGGAAATCTGCTCGAATTGCCACCCGTTCTTTACCGGCAAGCAGAAACTTGTGGACACCGCCGGCCGCGTCGAGCGCTTCACCAAGAAATACGCCGACGCCGCTTCGAAAGCGGGCGCCGCCAAGAAGTAGGACAGACACTCCTGTCGTGTCTTCCTTGCGAGCCATAAGCTCCCGTGGGACAAACGGTTCCGTTTGTCCCACATTCTGTCTTTTCGCATCCCGAATCCCTTCTTGATTCGTCTCCTCCCTGCGCTCGGTTGTGTCCTCTGTGCTAATCCTTTCCCGGCCGTGTAAAATACTTCTCCAACGTGGCTACCCAATCGCGCATGTTTGACAGCTCGCGCCCCGGCGAGCTCATCGAATCCGCCCCGCCCCGCGTCACTCTCCGTAACGCTTTCGCGCATCCATTCGACTCCGCCATTGCCGCCGCGCGGACCTGTTACGCGCCGCGACTGATCACTCCCGAAGAAATCACCGACAAGCAACGCCTCAACATCGGTGCCGCCACATTCTACAGCGGCCACCACACCGTCTATCAGCACGCTCATTTCGAATTCGGCCTCGAAAACGTGAGCCGCCAATTCGTTTGGTCTTTTCTTCACGCCCATCCTTTTTACAATTCCGAGCAGCAAAGCCAGCGCTACGTTCGCCTGGACCGCGCGCAAGCCTACGTTCCTCCCCTCTCCCTGTTCTTCGACGAAAAATCCAAGGAAATCTATGAAGGCGCCATCGCCCGCGCCTGGAATTACTACCGCGAGCTTTCCGCGCTGCTGGTCGGCGACGCCCGCAATATCCTCAACGACATATGGCACGTCAGCGCGATGTCGCATCCCAAGCGCCTTCAGAAAATCGAGCGCTCCGCCGAAAAGCGCGCCATCGAGATCGCGCGTTACGTTCTCCCGATCGCTGCTTTCACCACCATGGTGCACACGCTCTCCGGCATTGTCCTGCACCGCCTCTGGCGAATGTGCTCCGCTTCGGACACCCCGTCAGAAGCGCGCGCCGTCGTCGGCGAAATGGTTTCGCAAGTGAAAACCGTCGACCCTCAGTTTTTTGAGCGCTTCGGTACGGAACCGTTAGAGGAACTTCCCGAATGGAAGGATTCTCAGACGGCCGCGTCCGCGGGCGAATCGTTCGCTCGCGAATTCGACGCCAAACTCAACGGCAAAACTTCCCGCCTGGTCGACTACTCGCCCAGCGCCCTTCGTGTGATCGCCGAATCCTACCGCGCCGTCGCGGGCCTCACCGCCTCCCAATGCTCCGACGCCGAAGCTCTCGATCGCCTGCTCAATCCCGCCCGCAATCTCTATCGCCTCGAAACGCTCAATGTCGGCGTACACGCGCCCATGATGCGCGCGCTTCAGAACGCCAATTACACTTTCGCGAAAAAGATCAGCCACACCGCCGACAGCCAAGACCAACGCCACCGCATGGTTCCCGGTTCGCGCCCGCTGCTCACACTCGCCGACACCCGCGAGCCCGACTACATCACGCCCTCGCTTCTCGCTGCGAATCCGCGCGCTAAAGAAACCTACGACCGCTCGATGCACGACGCCTGGTCGGCTAAGAATCTGCTTCTCGACCGCGGCGTTCCTCTCGAGATCGCACTCTATGTTCTCCCGAACGCCAAGTCGATCCGTCTCTACGAATCCGGCTCGTTGCTCCACCTTCTGCACAAATGGACCATGCGCACTTGCTTCAACGCTCAGGAAGAAATCTTTCGAGCCTCCTTGGACGAAATCGCCCAGCTCCGCGATGTTCATCCCGAACTCGCGCGCTACATTGGACCGCCCTGCCACCTCCGCGCCGGCATCACCACGCCCATCTGCACCGAAGGCTCGCACTTCTGCGGCGTCAAAGTCTGGCTCGACTTCCCCAACACTCCGCGCCGTATCTGAAACCGCGTTTGGCGCGTCACCGGTCTCACATTCCGCAAAACAACCAACCTTCCCGTGTGCCGGTCTTGTTGGAATCCCCGTGGATTACGTTGTTCACCGGATTGTCACCAGATTCGCCGGCCGGATTGGAGACGAAAGTGCGAGGTGTGGTCATGCTTCGTGCCCGCTTACGAATCCGCGCTGAATTGGCGGGCACTCCGTTTCGCTGCGTCAGGAACTTTGCAATGCTGTTCGCTCAAAATTCCCGGGTTAAAACGCCTGCGATTCAACCGGCCGGGAAACCGCGCTCATTCCTTTGCGTCTTATGGCTAGAGGTCTCCATGCCCTCGTCACTGCGCTCCTGCTTTGCCATCGTCACCGGGGTCCTGCTTTTGGCATTGCCCGTCTTCCCCTTTCAATCTCCCCTTTCCGAGGAAGCCGTCCGTGACGCCTACTTCCTCGGCCAACGCAACGATAAGTCCACCGCCGACTTTTTTTCCTCCTACTTGAAGATTTTGCCTCCGCCCAAGTCCGGCCCGTACATCTCCGAGGTCGAGCTTTATACGCCCTATTCGCAGCTCGTCGAGTGGTCTCGCCTCCACAGCGTCGGCTACAGCGCCCAGCAGGCTGCCAGGGACTACCACGCCACTTCAGATTCCATTTTTGTGCGCATCCGCATCGATTTCACTTCCACCTACGGCGCGTTCGAGCTCTATCGCTCTGGACGCCTCACCGAACCGCCCAAGACCAGCTCGGCAGTGCCGCGCCCCGATTACTACCGTGATTTTCGCGCCGGCCTCACCCAAAAAGACCAGTGGATCGAACCGCTGAGGATTCAACTCCTTGCCACCGCCTGGCCGGCTATTGGGCATGTCCCCTTTTCCAATTTCCTGGCGTTAGCCTCTCCTTCGCCGGTGTTCCTGCGTAACGCTTCCTTTAATGGTCGCGGCTCCTCCCGCGGATTTGACTGGTGCTTCGTCGGTTGGGATGTCTGGCTGCAGTATGACGCGAGCGACGTCGACTCCGACGACGGCACCGTCGAAGTCTTCACCACCGACGGCCAGCATGTCGTCGTCCCCTTCGACCTTTCCCGCCTCCGCTAGAAACCCGCTCCGCCTAACCTTGCAACGCCGATGCAGTAGGACGCCAGAATGCTTCGAACAATGGCTAGGCTCGCCGAGTTCCGGCTCACGGCCCCGCCCCTCCTCCCACCTGCAAAGCGAGCCTAGGAAGCCCCTTTGGCTTCACGTTCTGTGCCCGAAGCCTATTTTCCTGGCCAGCCAAACAAACGAAAATACGGAAGCTCTCCTCGAAATGTACGCGAGGCGTTTCAACATTCCTCCTGCCGGCCCTCATATCCCTGAGATCCGCTTGCTCATGCCCTACGCGCAAGCCGTGTCCCCGGTCGCGAATCACCGACACTGAACCAGGGAACATGCGTGTCTACGATCGCCAGCGCAGCGTCACCGTCCCGTCCATGGGATGCACCATGGGCGCGCCCGTGCGCCGCGACTCGAGCAGGTTGGCTTTCAGAGCGAAATACCACTTCGCTTGCCGGTCCGCATCATCAATCAGCGTCAGGCGCGGGTTATGCCGCAACCCTTCGGCTTGCTTGATCATCGTCTGCTGATCCTGCCGCAAGAACTTCTTGGCAAACGGCCGAAACAGGAAAACGGGCAGCGGCAAGTTCCACGCCGCCACGAAGTCAATCCGGCACAAGTCGCGCCGCACGGGCGTCACCGTAGCGCGGCTCGAAAACCACAACTTGCCGCTTTGATCGATCTCTGTCCGCAAATTCGGCAGCACAAAGTCGATCGTCGTCGTCACGGGTTTGCCGGTGATTTTCCTCAGCAACCGATACGGCGCGCTGTTCGCGCTCGGCGTATGCGGACTCATACGAAATCCGTTCGGGATCGGCTCGAACTGCTTGGCCTTCTCGTGAATGCTCGTGCGCTTCCGCCAAAACCACGACTGGTGCACAAACGGCCCGTGCGCCGGATCCATCAAGCCGATAATCCCATGGTCAATATGCGACGGCAGCTCGCACGAAAGATGCGTGATCTTGCACTTCTCGCTGAAGATTTCGAGCGCTGGCGCTTCCGGAATTCTCTCCGGCAGTCTCGTTCCGGGTGCATTCAAGTAAACCCACAGGTAACCGTCGCGCTCTTCGCAGGGATAATGTTCGGCGAAGATGCGCTCCACTTTCAACTTGTCCTGCGAAGTCAGCGAAGGGATTTCCAAGCACTGCCCGCTGCACGCATCGAACCTCCAACCGTGGTAGCAGCATTCCAGGACGTTGCCGTCGACGCGGCCGTAGGACAGCGGGATTCCGCGATGCGGGCACGAGTCCCGCATCGCAAAGGCCTTTCCTTCCGCGGTCCGCCCGAGAACCAGCGGCACTTCCAGCAGGAGCGCCTTCGTAAGCTTGTGCCCGCGAATTTCCGTACTCAACGCCGCCGGATACCAAAAATCCCACAAAAATCCGGGATCCGCCTCGCTCGCCGGCGTCAGTGCCGTCCCCCCGCTTCTCTGGACTAGTGTTCGTACCGCTTCGCTCATCTTCAAAATCATTCCAACCGCCAGCTTCTGAGGCGGCCGTTTGAACCCAACGGCATCGTAGTATAGCGCGCTCGACTCGGGCAACACTTCCGCGCATCTAATTGCATTTTGCGCAGTTCGGCGCTATTCTCTCCCTAGAGCAAGCGATGTACGCCGCATTTTATTAGCGACTCGCCATACGCTCCCGTCTCGGGAACCCGCACTGGTCTCAAAAACCAATAAGAACCTTCTCTGAAATATTGTTTCTTTTTCATCGCTTAAAAACGAAGAACTTAGATCTGAAAAACTGAGGTTTCCGATGGCCGTACTCACATTGACGGAAAAACTGGATCAGCTCGATTCGCGCTACGAGGAGATGACGCAACAGCTCTCCTCGGCGGAAGTGGTGCAGGACTCCGCGCGGTTCCAGAAAATCGCCAAGCAGCACGCCGAACTCGAGGAAATTGTCGCCAAGCATCGCGAGTACAAGCAGATCGTTAGAGATCTCGCTGGCGCGCACCAGCTCTTTCTCGAAGCAGAAGACGCGGAAATGAAGCAAATGGCGCATGAAGAGGAGAAAACGCTTGCGGCGCGCAAGGAAACCGTCGAGCGCGAACTCAAGCTCCTGCTTCTACCAAAAGATCCGAACGACGAGAAAAGCGTGCTCATCGAAATCCGCGCCGGAACCGGCGGCGACGAAGCCGCGCTCTTTGCCGCTGAGCTTTTCCGCATGTATTCGCGTTACGCCGAAACGCAGGGCTGGAAAGTGGAGGTGCTCGAGAGTTCGCCATCCTCTCTCGGCGGCATGAAAGAAGTGGTGGCCGCGATCCAGGGCAACAAAGTATATTCCAAGATGAAATACGAAAGCGGCGTGCACCGTGTGCAGCGGGTGCCCGCGACCGAGCAGCAGGGACGCATCCACACTTCGGCGGCAACGGTCGCAGTGTTGCCCGAAGCAGACGAAATCGACATCAAGATCGAGCCCAAAGATTTGCGCATCGACACTTTCTGCTCTTCCGGCCCCGGCGGGCAGTCTGTGAACACCACGTATTCCGCCGTGCGGATCACCCATTTGCCGACGGGCTTGGTCGTTTCGCAACAGGACGAAAAATCCCAAATCAAGAATCGCGCCAAGGCCATGCGCGTTCTACGCGCGCGCCTCTACGAACTCGAACAGGAAAAGCAGCAAGCCGCCATCGTCGCGGAGCGCCGCGGGCAGATCAAAAGTGGCGACCGATCCGAGAAAATCCGCACTTACAATTTTCCGCAAAACCGTGTGACCGATCACCGCATCGGCCTGACGCTCCATCAATTGACCGAGGTCATGGACGGCAAACTCGCGCCGCTCGTGGACGGGCTCGTTTCCCATTACGAAGCCGAGCGCCTCCAACAGGAACTCGCTGAGGCATAATCCTGGGAAGCATCATTTTTCGCTACGGAGGCCCCTCATGCCGACCCGCCCCGGCTCTGAACCCGGCTCCGAACGGATGCGCAAGACCGGCTGGCGCCGCGTGATAGCCCTGGCATTTGGCCACGACCCTCGGCGCTCCTGCGATTGGCCGGTATGCGTATGGACTTGCTATGGCGTTCGGATACCGCGAAGCAAGCGGTAAACAAAAAGAAAGTCTCTTTGGATGAACCAGGTTTTCGAAGAAAAATCCCTTCGCGCCCTGCTTAAATCGGGCATCGCAGAGCTACGTGATGCCCAGGTGCCCTCCTACACGCTTGCCGCGGAACTGCTGCTGCTTCATGTTTTGGGCCGCGACCGCACATGGATGTACTCCCATCCCGAGGAAGAAATCTCTTTGGTGAATGTCGAGCGCTATTCCGCGCTCATTCGCCGTCGCGCAGCGGGTGAACCGACCCAGCATCTGACAGGCAAGCAGGAATTCTGGGGCCTTGAATTCGAAGTCACGCCGGATGTCTTGATCCCGCGTCCGGAGACCGAACACGTCATCGAAGTGGCTCTCGACCGCCTTGCGGTCCGTGAAATTCGCGCTGGACGGCGTCAACCGCTTGGCGGCGAAGGACTGCAGATTGCGGATGTGGGCACGGGCTCCGGCTGCATTGCCATTGCCTTGGCAAAAGCGCTCCCCGGCGCAATACTTTTCGCCATGGACGTTTCCGCCGCCGCGCTGGAAGTGGCGCGCCGCAATGCCGAGCGTCACGGCGTCTCCGACCGCATGCTTTTCCTCCAATCCGATCTATTGGAAGGCTTAGTCATTTCGCCGCCATTTGCGGGCAATGCTCCTCCTTTTTCTTCCCCTACCGCAATCCTTCCTTGCCAGATACTCCCCAGCGGAGATCCGCCGTCGGGCGCCCCTCATCCCAGCATTCAGCACTCCCCGTTTCGCTTCGACCTAATTGTAAGCAATCCGCCCTACGTCGGCCGCCGCGAGGCTGCGACGCTCATGAGGGAAGTCCGCGAGCACGAGCCGGAGGTGGCTCTTTACGGCGGCGAGGAAGGCTACGAACTCTATGCCGATCTCATCGCGCAATCGGCGAAATATCTCCTGCCGCGGGGCATTCTGGTCCTCGAACTCGGCCACAACAGCTTGCCGGCCGTCCGGCCTCTGTTCGACGCACCTGCTTGGAGCGCGGTCAGTGTGACCAACGACCTCGCCGGCATCCCTCGCGTCCTCGCCGCCGAACGATTGTCGTAAACGCTCCATAGGTTCGACCGCAGGGGACGGTCGCCTTCGGGCGAAAGGGGAAGGCGGCCTTTTTTTCGCAGATTCGTGTGTTATTCATAGCCTCGACATCTTCGCTTTTTGTTTGCCTTAGACCGAGGTTCTCGGTATACTCTCCTAGGCGCCTGGATCGGGCGTTCGCGGGATAACGTAGAGAATGTTCATCTCATGCGTGCCGCGAAGCCGTCGTCTTCTAGGCGACCCTCAGGCCATGCCGGAGCTGGCCAGGTTTCGTGCAAAGCATGGGCCGCTAGAAGAGCGGGCGGCCGATGTGGTGGCGTCCATTCTGCATGTGGATATGGACGCCTTTTTCGTCTCCGTGGAATTGCTGGAGCGGCCGGAACTGCGCGGCAAACCCGTCGTTGTCGGCGGGCAGAAGGATCAGCGCGGCGTGGTCGCCGCCGCTAGCTATGAAGCGCGAAAATACGGTGTTCATTCGGCAATGCCCCTGCGAACGGCGGGCCGGCTGTGTCCCAACGCGATCTTCCTCGACGGCCATCACGAGAGGTACGGCGAATGGAGCGACCGCGTAGCCTCTATTCTTGTGAGATTTTCTCCGGTCGTGGAAATGGTTTCGATCGATGAGGCTTATCTAGACCTTGCTGGAACAGGGCGCCTGCATGGTCCGCCCCTGGCCGCTGCGGACAAACTTCTTCGAACGATCAGGCAAAGCACCGAGCTCCCCTGCTCAGCGGGACTCGCCACGACGCGGCTTACCGCAAAGGTCGCTTCCGAGCAAGCTAAACCAAGCGGCCTCGTGTGGGTTCCGCCAGGCGGCGAAGCCCGTTTCCTCGCCCCGCTGCCGGTGCGAAAGATTCCCGGCATCGGCGAAGTCACGGAAAGGGCGCTGGGCGCGCTAGGCATCGAGACCGTCAAGCAGCTTGCTGCGGTTCCGCAGGAAAAGCTCGAAAAGATTTTCGGGCGGTGGGGCGAGGCGCTCTACCGCAAAGCGCGCGGAGGCGATTCTTACGAATTCGTGATCGATGCGGAGCCCAAATCCATTTCGCACAACCACACGTTCGGAGAGGACACGGACGATATGAACCAAATGGCAACGATGCTCAGCCACCTCTCGCAAAAGGCCTGCAAGCGGCTGCGCGAGGCGGGGCTGGCCGCGCGAACGCTCACACTGACGATTCGTTACGCAGGATTCGAAACGCACACGCGGGCCAAAACGCTCGCGGAGCCTACGCAACTCGATGGCGACATTTATGCCGCGTTCCAGGAGCTCTTTCACAAGCATCGCGACACGAAAAAGAAGGTTCGTCTGCTCGGAGTGAGCCTGAGCGGCTTTACGCACGGCAGCGAGCAGCTCGAGCTGCTGGAGGCGGAACGCCGCGAAAAGCTCGCAAAACTCACGAAAGCCGCCGACCGTTTGCGCGACCGCTTCGGTTTCGGCAAAGTGCAATTTGGCGGCTCGCTCGCCGCTGATGATCTGCACCGGCGCGAGGAATAAGCGCAAGGGCGCGGCAACCCGGCAACCCGCGCTTTGCAGCAGAATCCTGCGGAATGTCCTATAATCTACTCTCCGTCCAATTATTCCTATGAGCGCAAGCGCCTCGCCAACTCCAAGTGTCTCTCCCCAAGCGCCTGCCGGCGGCGCAGCGAATCGCGTACGCCAGTTCTGGCAGCGCGTCAGCGAGGGCCGGCAACTCGATGACCTTTGGTCGCAGTTTGCCGCAGACGCGCGCGCCAGCTACGGCTTCTACGGAAAAGACGTCGATTGGGAGGAAATCCAGCGGCTGCCGAAGTGGCATCGGCCGTTTCACATCGCCAAGGACATCTTCTGGGCGATGCTGATGAAGATGACGCCCGCTCGGCGGGTGCTGCTGCTCCTGGCGCTGGCGATGTTGCTGATGTCGGGATTCACCTTCCAGTTCGGGCACAGCGTCCAAATTCAATTCAAGTTCGAGTTGTTTGCCGCGCTGATCTTCCTGCTGCTCCTCTCGCTGGAGCTGGCGGACAAGGTGACCATGAAACGCGACCTGGAAATCGCGCGAGAAATCCAAACCTGGCTCGTGCCTTCACAGCCTCCTGAAGTTGCGGGCGCGGACATTGCCTTTGCCACCCGTCCGCAAAATTCCGTTGCCGGCGATTACTATGACGCCTTCTATCCTGATCCCGAAAAGCGCGAAAAACTGGTTGTGGTGATTGCGGACGTCGCGGGCAAAAGCGTGCCGGCGGCGCTGCTGATGGCCACGTTGCAGGCGAGTCTTCGTACCATTGCCGGCGAAGGAGTGCCGGTCGCGGAACTGGTGACGCGGTTGAACCGCTACGCCTCCGCTTACAGTCTGGACGGGCGGCGGTTCACGACGGCGGTTCTGGGTGAATACGAGCCGGCCTCGCGCCGCCTCACCTACGTAAACGCTGGTCACAACGCGCCGATACTGCGCCGGGAGAATGGCACGCTCGAGAAGCTCGAAACCGGAGGCCTGCCGCTGGGAATCAAAGTGGACGCGGCTTACGAAACCGCCTCCCTGGAGCTGCGACCGGGCGACGCGCTGATTTTCTTTACCGATGGAGTCATCGAGGCGTTCAACGAGTCGGGAGAAGAATTTGGAAACGAGCGCTGGCTTCGAACCATCCGGGGATTGCCGGATTGGAATGGGCTTCAGTCCCTCAGGTATTTGATGGAACGCGTCGATCAATTCGTGGGCGCTACGCGGCAAGCGGATGATATTACCTGCCTGGTGTTCCGCAGCAAATGAATCAGTCCTAAGTTGGAAGTTCTAAGGATAAAAAGCTCCGGGGGTGGGTTTTCCGTTCGTAGGCACTGCATTGGGCTATGGCCAATGCCGCTCAGAGGAACTTGGGCTGCCTAAGGCCGGGAAACTCAAAAAAGGATTGGCGCGCCGAGACCGCCGAGTTCATTCGCGACGAACGGCTTGGCTCGAAAAAAGGACGAGACCCCCGGGAAGGCATGGGATCATGGACAGCGCGCAGCTTGCGGCCGAGTCTCAGGGACCCGGGATTGGGCATGAGTGCTACGCCACGGTCGCGAGATTGTGAGCAAAACAGCGAGGGCGACGCCGGGCAGCGCACGATCGCGGGTTTGGCCCGCGATGCTTTAACGATCTGCACGAACTCCTGGGATGGGTGGAATTCCAGCGGGTGTTATGACCAGCCGCGAACTGGCCAATTCGATTTGCGAGATGCTCGAACGCCACAAATATCAGGCGTTGCTGGCCGGCGGGTGTGTGCGCGATTTGCTTCTGGGACGCGAGCCCGTCGATTACGACGTCACCACTGACGCGACGCCGGTTGAAGTCGCCGGCTTGTTTCCCGAGAGTGTCGCGGTGGGCGCACAGTTCGGCGTTATCCTGATCCCCAAAGGTAGTTTGAGAGTGGAGGTCGCCACGTTTCGTTCGGACGTCGGTTACAGCGACGGGCGTCATCCCGACCGCGTGGTTTACGCGAAGACGCCGCAAGAAGACGTCCAGCGCCGCGACTTCACCATCAACGGGCTGCTGATGCGACACGACACCGGCGACGTACTGGACTTCGTCGGCGGGCAAAAGGACTTACAGGGGGGCATCGTTCGCGCCATTGGGGATCCCCATCGGCGTTTTGCCGAAGACAAGCTGCGGATGATGCGAGCGGTTCGTTTCGCCGCGCGGTTCGGTTTCGAAGTCGAAGAGGCCACGTTCCGGTCGATTCGCCGGCACGTCTCAGCAATCCAGCAAGTCTCTCCGGAGCGCCTGCGCGAGGAACTCACGAAGATGCTGACCGAAGGGGCGGCGCGGCGAGCCTTCGAATTGCTGGAAGAAAGTGGGCTTCTCGCTCAAGTATTGCCGGAAATCGCGGCGATGAAGGGCGTGGAACAGCCTCCGGAATTTCACCCGGAGGGTGACGTGTGGATTCACACCCGCCTGATGCTCGAAAAACTGGAGAAGGGCGCGTCCCCGACACTGGCTTGGGGTGTACTGTTGCACGACGTCGGGAAGCCGCCGACGTTCCAGTCGGCTGCGGAAACCGGTGATCGCATCCGCTTCAACCACCATGTGGACGTGGGCGTGCGGATGGCGGAGGCGATTTGCCGGCGGCTGCGCTTTTCGAGCGACGAGCTAGAGCAGGTTACCGCCCTGGTGGCGAATCACATGAGGTTTGGCAATGTCGAAGCGATGAAGAAAGCCACATTGAAGAGGTTTGTGCGCCTGCCGAACTTCGACGAGCATCTGGAGCTTCACCGGCTGGATTGTCTTTCGAGTCACAGCCACCTGGATTCGTACGAGTTCGTCCAGCGCTTCCTCGAGCAGACGCCTCCAGAGGAGGTGCGCCCTCGGCGTCTACTAACCGGAGACGACCTGCTCGACATGGGCTATCGCGCCGGCCCCCAATTTGCTCGAATCCTCCGGGGCCTCGAAGACGCGCAGCTCGAGGGGCAAATCACAACGCCGGAAGAAGCCAAAGAGTATGTTCTTAAGAATTTCGGCCCTGAGTAAGCCAAAGCGTGTAAGCGCCGAGGCCAAGTATGGACGTAAGACACAGAAATAAAAGCGGTTATATGCAAATCTTGCAATCCTTTGAGAATTGCCATAGAATATGAGCGTGATAGACTAAGATTCAATGCTAGCAGCCGTCTCATTGTTGAGCAACATTTGTACTTTGGCTGCATCTAATCTCCGATGAGGGGCTCTGCTGAGGCCCCTTTGATAGACTGGGGAGTATATGGCTGAGAAAAAATTTCAGGTACCTGAGGTTCTCCCGATCCTGCCCGTTCGCGATACGGTGCTCTTCCCGGGCGCCATGCTGCCACTGACGGTGGGACGGGAAAGCTCGCTGGCGCTCGTGGGGTCCTTGCAGGGCGAGGAAAAGGTGCTGGGCGTGATCGCCCAGCTCGATCCGCGCATTGAGGATCCTGCTGCCGCCGACCTGCACAAAGTGGGAACGCTGGCGCGCGTGCACAAGACGGTGAAGATGCCGAACGGCAACGTGGTGGTGTTTCTCGAGGGCCTGCAGCGAATCCAGATCGTCGAACTGGTAAACCTGCGACCGTTCCTGAAGGCCCTGGTAAAGCCCGAGCCGGACATTATCGGCGACGTGGATGCCGAATTGGAAGCCCTGCAACGAAATGCGCAGGATCTGTTCCGCGAAGTGGTGAGCCACTCGCCGCAGTTGTCGGACGACCTGCAATCCAAGGCCATGAGCATCGAGGACCCCGGCGAGCTGTCGGACTTCATCGCCGGAATGCTGCCCTCGCTTGCCACGCTCTTGCGCCAGGAGCTTATTGAGACGCCGAGCGTCCGCAAGCGCCTCGAAATCCTGATCCGCGAATTGTCGAAGGAGCTGGAAGTTCTCGAGCTGCGCTCGAAAATTCACGAACAGGTGCAGGAGCAGGTCAGCCAGAACCAGCGCGAATACCTGCTCCGCGAGCAGATGAAGGCGATTCAGAAGGAACTGGGCGAGTCCGAAGACTCCACGCAGGAAATCGACGAGCTGCGCAAGAAAGTGGAAGAAGCCGGAATGCCGGCGGAAGCCAAGAAGGAATGCGAGCGCGAGCTGAAGCGCTTGGCGAAAATGACGCCGGCCTCGGCGGAGTACATGGTTTCGCGCACCTACTTGGAGTGGATGACCGCGCTGCCGTGGACGAAATCCTCCGGTGCCGCGGAAATCGACATCGCCAAAGCGCGCGATATTTTGGACGAAGACCACTACGATCTGCAAAAAGTGAAGGAACGCATCCTCGATTACCTGGCGGTGAAGAAACTGCAGCCGGGGATGAAAGGGCCGATCCTGTGCTTCGTCGGACCTCCGGGCGTGGGCAAAACTTCCCTAGGCAAGTCCATTGCGCGTTCGCTGGGGCGCAAGTTCATGCGCATCGCGCTGGGCGGAATGCACGATGAAGCGGAGATTCGCGGACATCGCCGGACGTACATCGGCGCCCTTCCCGGACAAGTTATTCAAGGGCTGAAGCGCGCGGAAACCAACGATCCGGTAATGATGCTGGACGAAGTCGACAAGCTCGGACGTGACTTCCGCGGCGATCCGTCCTCAGCTCTGATGGAAGTGCTCGATCCGGAGCAAAATAATTCCTTCCGAGATCACTACCTGGACGTGCCCTTTGACTTGTCGAAGGTGCTGTTCATCGCTACGGCGAACTGGATGGATCCCATCCCGGAGCCGTTGCGCGACCGCATGGAAATCATTGAGCTGCCTGGATACACCGGGGAAGAGAAGCTTCATATCGCGCACAAGTACCTGATCCCGAAACAGGCCAGCGAGCACGGGTTGAAAGTGGACGAACAGATTCACTTCACCGACGAGGGTTTGCGGGAGATCATTCACAGCTACACGCGTGAGGCGGGAGTCCGCAACCTCGAGCGCGAAATCGCCACGATCACCCGTAAACAGGCCCGCAGAATCGCGGAAGGCAAGAGCGGAAAAATGATTGTCACCCCGGAAGTGGTGCGCGAGTTTCTGGGGGTGCCGAAGTTCCGCACGGAGAAGGAAGTCGAAGAGCGCGTCAAGCGGCCGGGCGTTGCCGTGGGGCTGGTGTGGACGCCGGTGGGCGGCGACATCATCTTCATCGAAGCGACGCGGATGCGCGGCGGTAAGCAGTTCACCATGACCGGGCATCTCGGCGAGGTAATGCAGGAGTCCATGACCGCCGCGTTGACCTGGACGCGTGCAAACGCGGATCGCTACGGCATCGATCCGGACTTCTTCCGCAAGCAGGACATCCACATCCACGTGCCGTCGGGCGCGGTGCCGAAAGACGGTCCCTCGGCGGGCGCGGCAATGGTAACGGCGCTGGTCAGCCTGCTCAGCGGGAGGCCGGTCAAGGACCGCCTGGCGATGACCGGCGAGATGACGCTCTCGGGTGTGGTCCTTCCGATCGGCGGCGTCAAGGAAAAGGTGCTTGGCGCCAAGCGCGCGGGGATCAAGGAAGTGCTGCTGCCCGCGGACAACGAGCCGAACGTCGTGGCGGACCTGACGCCCGAGGTTCTCGGCGATATCAAGATCACGTACGTCCACACGCTCGACGAGGTGCTCGAGCAAGCGCTGCA
Source organism: Candidatus Acidiferrum sp. (assembly GCA_036262755.1). Classification (GTDB taxonomy): domain Bacteria; phylum Acidobacteriota; class Terriglobia; order Acidiferrales; family UBA7541; genus Acidiferrum. The sequence goes on along the minus strand of DATAIH010000017.1, from coordinate 7,917 downwards.
AAAGGAGCCGGCGGCGCAGCCGCTGGCCCCAGCGCCGGAACCGAAGGGCAAGCACCTTGGGCCAGAGAGCCCGAGGGCCATCCACTGATGGAACCTAAGGGCAGCCGCGCTGCCCGCTAGGTAAGAACCATTTGAGGCAGATCATTGCTATCCGCTATTGTTTAAGGCCCGGCAGAGTACGCCGGGCTCTTTCTTTAGGCCACAACGGCGGAGGTAACGGCGAACTGCTACCATGTACGCCAAAGTCATGTCCCGAGGAGAGCAAGTCAAGGCCCGCGGGGCCGCTGAGCTTGCGCGGCAGCTTCATGAGGCGCTGCTGCGCGATCGGATCGTACCGCGCTTCGTCGATTCCTATGTCCTTGAGAACGAACGCCAGGCTCTCCAAGTGCACGCCGTGATGTATCGCGATTTACTGGCGCTGCTGCACCGGGAGGCGTTGCTGGCGTTGAGCGCGCGCGCATTGGAGATTGTCTGCGATGAGCCGCGGACACAGCGGCGGGGCAAGCCGCGCCCCATGCCGCGTCGAGCGGCGGCGCTGTTTCACAAGAAGTTCCTCGCGTCGCTGGTGCGGCAGCAAGGCTGGGGCGCAGGAGACGCGTTGGATTTCCAAAGGGACTTGCAGTTGTACGAAGAACTTCTCGCCAGGGCGGCCGCCCCGCGGCGCTCTCGCAAGCCGTTCGAGGCAGCGAACCACCCTTTTGTAGACCGCTGTGCCTTTTTGCTGGACTCCTCGTTCCTCGAGAATGCCCGCGTGGCCGCCAGCCGAGCGTTGTCCGAGCTGGACAGCCTCGCTGCCCAGGTATGCGACGCCTCAGGCTCCGAGAACAAGCCGGAGTGGACGAACTAGTCGTCCAAGGCCTTGGTGCTAAACAAAGGCTGCCCCCCCAAAGCGTGGTACATGGCAAAGAGCGCCACAGCGACAACGGTCACCATGCCCGCGATCGCTCCCGAGGCATACCAGCGGCTCAAGTGAGTGGTCATCGGGAAGGTCACGAGGGTGTTCTGCACGACGAGCCCGACAACCAGGGCCAGCAATCCGAAGCGTCGAAGTACCAGGTAGATGGAAAGCCAGATGACCGCGGAGAACAAAAACGTCGACCAAAAGTAGTCGCCTCCCGTGTTCGTGACAGCGCCAAGGAAAACGATGCCGACCGCCGCAATCCAGTCCTTTTTAACCACCAGCCTCAGCAGGAAAAGAATAAAGAAAACTGCCAAAGAAAACAGCACGTAGACCCACGTGTAAGCAAAGATCGAACCGAGCGTGAGGCGCACCCCCAGGAGGCTGTCCATCGAGGGCGCACCGGGCCGCGGCGGCAAGCCCCCAAAGAGTGGAAGAACAATGTCGTCCATGGACTCGAATGCCCCAAGCAAGACGCCGTAAGCGGTACCGATCAAAACGTCGCGGCCGACCACCGGATCGCGAATCTTTCCGCTGACCAGGCGCGCCCAGCCAATCAGCGTGTGCGGGTCGCGGCGGCGCACAAAAGGCTCGAGGCCAAAATAAAGCTGCCGCGCGAAAGTAGAGATGAGGAAGGCCCAAGCCAGCGCCACGACGATGGTCCGGAATTCACTCATGGAAGCGAGGTGATGCGCCTGTAGCGCCCACATCGCAAGGAACACGAAGAAAAGGAAATTGGCCAGGCGCCAAGAGCCGGCTAAATCTCCCCGCTTTTGGCGGACGTTTCTCCTAACGATCAAGATGCTCCCGAGAAGCAGAGCCGCGAACACCGCGATTCCGACGATGCTGGCGAGTTTTTGATGACCCGACGATTGAAGAGCCCGATCACGCCATGGGTCGGCCCAAGGGTACAAAACCCGGAAATAAACCGGCTTTCCGCGGTAGGCTGCGGCCTCGACGCGCTCTGTGGCACGAATCGGCGTGGTGATTTCGCGCGTCCATGCCGCGCGCGTATCGGAATACAAAAGGTCCGCCCACTCGGGGGTAGCCGCGGTGAATGTGGATGGATCAAGATCTGCAGCGGAGAACAGCGCCGACCAGTCCGGTGGGGCAGAAGGGGCGCGAGGCGAATCGTGCTCCGGCGGGATGCGTTTGAAGAATAGGAGCCGGCCTCGAGAATCCAGCCATACACTGATCATCCCGGTTATATCGGATGGGGGCTCCCACCGCGTGACGGCGCTCGTGTTGTTAAAAAAATCGAAGGACTGTATCTCCCGGGGACCTTGGCGATACCAGAAGCCTATCGTAGCCGGACGATCGCCTGAGAGGCGCTGCCAGCGCGTTTGTGATTTGTCGTGTTCCTGAATGTAATTCAGGTAGTCAAAGTCCGTGAAGAACCCGTAGGCGCTGTCCGCGGGCGTCTCTGAGAATCCCAGTCGTTGAATGATCTCCTGGGCGCGAGCGAGAAGCACGTCTGAGGACTTCTCGAGCGGCGTGAGATTTTGGATTCGGTATCGGTCGGCCAGAAACATGTGCGCAACGAGGCCAACCAGCACCGTGGCAATTAGCGCGAGCCCCAGCCGCGGCTTGATGCCTTCGGTCGCTCCGGCGGCAGCAACCATTTCGGGCGACGGTGTTTCTCCGGCGGCCAGCGCCGCAGCCAAAGGATCGCCGCCAGGCAGGGCCGCGGCTACTTGCAACGCGGAGGCGGGCCGCTTGTCTGGATCGGTTTCCAAACATCGGAGAATCACGCGCTCGATGAGCGGATCGAGATCGCGAACCAGGGTGGAAGGATTGGTGATAGTTCCCGACTCGCGCAAGCGCACCAGCTCCTGGAGCGTGGAAGCCTGGAAAGCGCGCTTGCCGGTGAGGATCTCGTAGAGCACCAGACCCAGCGAGTAGATGTCGCTCCTGGTGGTGACTTCCTTGCCCGCCAGTTGCTCCGGAGCCATGTAAGCCGGGGTTCCAGAGCGCGCCTCCTCGCCCTTGATGCTCGCGGCAATTCCCGCCAGCCCAAAATCGGTGATGCGGATCTTCCCGTCGCTATCGAGCATGACGTTGGCGGGCTTAAGGTCGCGGTGGATGACGCCGCGATCGTGCGCCGCCGCCAGTCCGGCACAGATTTGCCGCGCGATTTCCGTGGCTTTGTCCGGGGAGAGGCGGCCGATGCGGCGAACCACCGAAGCCAGGTCCTCGCCGTCCACGTACTCCATCGTCAGGAACAGGGCGCCGTCGGTTTCGCCAATATCAAAAACGCGGCAAACGTTCGGATGCGAAACCTGCCGCGCGTTTCGTACCTCGGCGTGGAATCGCGCGAGCGCCGCGGCGTCCTGGGAAAGCCGCTCGGGGAGGAATTTCATCGCGACGATTTGGCCTAGCGTCAGGTCCTCCGCGCGAAAGACCTCGCCCATTCCGCCGCGGCCAGCCAGCGCCACGATGCGATAGCGCTCCGCAAGGATTTGCCCGGGAGTGAACCGGCCGCCGCCGATGAGGTCCGAGCTCGTCAGCGGATTCGGAGTCAGAGTGGGACGCGGATTGCGCAGGGGCGTGGGCGCAGAGGGCGGTTTGCGCGGCGTGGACGCGGGCGGCGAAAAGGCTTCGCCTTCGCGGCTGCTGTCCTGGTCCACCAGCGTCGCTCCCGTGTCCGAGTCCGTCGCCTGGCCGCAGCTCGAACAGAACCTCGCGTTTGCAGGAACCTTGGTGCCGCAAGCTGAGCAAAACATGAGCGGCTGGAAGTTTATCACTGGTTCGCATCACCGAGCGACGTCCGGGGATTGTCCTTTGCATCCGGTCATCGACGTGAACAGCAATGCGGCAACGACTTCAGGAAATGCGCTCCACACGCACGGCCGTGCCGTAAGCAAGTACCTCGGTAACGCCTTGCATCACTTCCGTGGCGTCGTAACGCATGCCAATCACGGCGTTGGCGCCATGCTCGCCAGCATGTTGCAAAAGAAGCTCGAAGGCCTCCTCGCGCGTTCTCTCGCACAGAGCCGTAAGTAGAGTGATGTTGCCGCCCCAAATCGTTTGCAGCGCAGCCCCAAGATTGCCGATGAGGCTTCGCGAGCGCACCACAATTCCCCGAACAATCCCGAAATTCCCCACAATGCGGTACCCCGGCAGATCCACCCCGCAAGTAACCATTCCCGTATCGACTCTGGGCATTTGTTTCTCCTCGAAGAAATGGAACGGCCCATGAAACCGTCACACACAACCGTTGACGGGTGCGATTCTAACCGCCTTATCCGCGCTCCGCGAACAATCTTCGTCTGCTATTCTGTGAGAAAATGGAAACACTCTTTTACTCCCTGGCAACCATCCAGATTCTGCTCGGCGCCTATCTCGTCTGGCAAGGCATGCAGTGGCTCGCCTATGTGCGCCGGCGGCTGTACTCCGATCCCGGATTCTACGCGCCGCGCGTGGCCGTGCTCTGCCCATGCAAGGGCATCGAGCCGGGGCTCGAGCGCAATTTGGTTTCCTTGACGGAATTCGAACGCCAGAACTACGAAATCTTTTTCATCCTCGCTTCGGAGAAAGATCCCGCCCGCGGCATTATTGAACGTGTGGCGAAGCGTTCGCGGATCAAAACAAACATCGTGATTGCCGGGAGACCCGTGAATTGCGGTGAGAAGGTGAACAATCTGCGAGCCGCCGTCGAACAACTCCCCGAAGAATTTGAGGTGCTGGTGTTCACCGACTCCGATGGCCGGCCCGGGAAGCATTGGCTGCACTACCTCGTCGCCCCTCTGGCGGATTCGCGGGTCGGGGCCACCAGCACGATGCGCTGGCTGATTCCGAATAACGGCAACCTGCCGACCAGGCTACTCGCAGCCTGGAACGCGCCGATGGTCACCATGCTGGGCGAGAAAGCCAGGAATTTCTGCTGGGGCGGAGGTACGGCCATTCGGCGCGCTACTTTCGAGCAATCCGGCGTGCTCGAGGAATGGAAAAATTCCGTAAGTGACGATTATTCATTGACGCGCGCACTGGAGAGAACCGGGCGCTCGATCGTGTTCATCCCGGAAAGCCTAACGCCGTCTTACGTGGAGACGGACTTCACGGGATTGCTGGAATTCACCAACCGGCAAATCCTGATCACGCGCGTCTACGCGGGCAAAATGTGGAGGGCGGCGGCGCTCACGCATCTCGTTTATTGTCTGACGTTATCACTGGGCTGCTATTTGATTCTGACCACGCTCGTCGCGGGAAGGCCGGCCCTCCACCTCGTGCTCCTGACTTTTCTGCCCCTGCTGCTGTCCTCTATCCGAGGAGGCCTGCGCCTTACCGGTGTAATCGAAGCCTTGCCTAAGGCGCGCACACAAATCATGGGACTCGCGTCGGTCTATGTCCTACTCCCCGTTTTCCTCCCATTCCTTTACCTAGCGAACTTCGCAAACTCTTTACTTACTCGCAAAATCCGGTGGCGCGGCGTGCTATACGAACTCATTAGCGCACAACAGACTCGGGCTTTTTGATTCTCGCGGGTTCCGCATGAATTCCACAGAGTTTTCCACAGCAGGTGGAGCAGCAACGGCCCGTCGAGAAAAACTCGTCATTTATTGCGTGTTTAGTACGATTTGCCCAACCGATGACCTGCGACTTCGCCAAATTTTCGTGGAAAAAATTCGCGTGGGGTGAAATTCCTACCCGCAACAATGGTACCGTACCTAGGTTGTTGAGGTCTAAACCCCAGCTTGTGAAAGACTTGCACTTTTTTGAACTGCGGAAGAGTGCTTGCAGGTCTTCATACAGTTCGGCAGATGGTCCGCCAATGGACTTTCAGGGAGTCCTTGCCCAACCCTGTTTGCTGCCGTTGATTGGATAACAAGCACCCGTTCGATAGCCATCCTATCATTCGCCTGGGGCGAGTTACCCAATCGGGGATCCTGCCTCGTCGAGGGGCGCAGAACTATCAAAAAACTGATTGGCTTCGGGTACATCACGAGGCTGCATTCTGAGGGGGGTGCACGTGAAGGTAATCCGCAGAAGTGACCATCCGCATGAGCTGTTGACAGCTCGTCCCATCTCCCACCGCAATACTTTCTTCTTTTACGAAAAGAACTCTGGCGTAGCACACTTCCACGTGCAGGCGGGTCCCGATGGCCGCCTCCCGGTGGACCAAGCGGCCGGACTGCTGGCCATGCACTGCCTGGTGCGGGGCCAGAGCCCCACGGACTACGCCGTCTTGGTCCAGGCAGACGACGACATGCTGGAAAACCTTTTGGAAAAGGCTGACCACCTGCTTGAGGCTGGCAAGGCCGTTCACGGCCAGGTGCGGCTAACCCGCAGAGAAGAGGAAGTTCTTGCCGGCGTTTCCGATAGCCTCTCGAACAAGGAAATTGCTGCGCATCTCAACCTTTCCGAAAGAACCGTGAAATTCCACGTTTCGTCCTTGCTGGCAAAATTCCAGGTCCGCGGCCGCATGGAGCTGGTTCGCGAAGCGGCGCGGCACGCCATGGGAGTGGTTCCCGACCCCATGCCCGTCGCCGCGAGAGATGCTCGTTCCTACGCTCCTCCGATAAAGAATTATCCGCCGCCGCGGCGAGCTGCCGCCGTCGTTCCCCTGGCAAAACGGCAATTGATGGCTTGACCTAAAGCAGTTCGCATCTTGGGGAAAACAAAAAAGGCCCTCACCTGAGTCGAGGGCCTTTTCTTTTGGGGTTTTCTCGAACGCGATTACTTCTTCGCTGCTGCATAGAGTTCCGCAGCTTTGTCCCAGTTCACGACGTTCCACCAGGCTTTGATGTAGTCGCCTCTCACGTTTTGGTATTTCAGATAATACGCATGTTCCCAGACGTCCAGGCCCAGCACCGCTTTAGCGTCTCCACCAAGCAAATACGGGGTGTCCTGATTGGGGGTCGAATCCACCGCCAGCTTTCCGCCTCTCACGACGAGCCACGCCCAGCCGGAGCCGAAGCGGCCCATACCCGCAGCGGTAAACTTTTCCTGAAATCCGGCGAAAGATCCGAAAGAGGAGTTGATTGCCGCGGCAAGGTCTCCCTTCGGCTCGCCTCCCGCGCCTTTTTTCATAAGCGTCCAAAACAGCGTGTGGTTCCAGTGGCCGCCGCCGTTGTTGCGCACGGCCGTGCGGATGTTTTCGGGGACGGAATCGAGTCCTTTCAGCAAGTCGTCAATCGACTTGGCCTGGAGCGCCGACTGGCCCTCCAGGGCTTTGTTCAGATTCGTAACGTAGGCGCCGTGATGTTTGTCGTGATGGATCTCCATCGTTCTGGCGTCGATGTAGGGTTCCAGTGCGTCAAAAGGATAAGGAAGCGGGGGCACGCTAAATGCCACGGGTTTTTCCTCCAGAGTGAGATTTGATTCCGAATTGGTCAGGCAGCCGGCGCGCAGAGGATCCGGTCCAATCTTTTCTGTCCCGAGCAACCCTGCGCCGACGAAACTCATATGAAAAAGGAATTTTGCGGCGATTCATGGAACCTCGGTAGCGCGGAGGGCTAGTTGGCCAGCGGCTGCGATTATACTCCGAGCGCCACGGGGATTGGTAATCGGAGCTCCTGAAAAGCTCTGAAGCTGGCTGACGTGCCGCCTGCGCTTTCCGGGTTCCTTCCTCGGCTGCTTCTTCCGCTGCGCATTCATTGGATGCGCGAGAGCGCCCATTGGGCAGATTCGGCAACGATCGAATCGTCGCAGGCGGCCAACTTTTGTAGGGAAGCCAGGATACGAGCGTAGTTCGCGCCGCCCGGCCGGATGCCGGAGTTTCCTGCCGCGATGCAGGCGTTGCGCACCAGCCCGCTCCATTTGGTGCGCTTCACAGGGCTGCCGCGAAAAGCTTCGCGAAAGCCCGCCTCGCTGAGCGCCAAAAGCCAATCGAGCCTAGGGAGGAAAAGAGAATCCTCCTTAGCCTTCGGCGCCGCTTGCGATGGGAATGCCTCTTCCCGGTGCGGCGGCAAATCTCTCGGTTGAAACTGCACAAGCGGCGAAGCGGGTGCACGGCGGTTCCACGGGCAAACATCCTGGCAGATGTCGCAACCAAACACATGATTGCCCATCGGCTCGCG